>JAWWCA010000192.1:0-6924 GCA_033720695.1 Rubricoccaceae bacterium | reverse complement strand
CCCCGCGGGCGGGCGCCGCGGGGGGGGGGGTGGTGGGCCGGGGGTGGTCCCCCCCCCCCTGCCCCCCGCGGGCCCCCGGGGGGGGGGCGCCCCACCCGGGCCCCCCCCGCGCCGGGGGGATCGCGCTCAGATGTTCTTGCGGAGGTCGTCGCGGGCCTCGCCGATCTTCTGCTTGGCCTTGCCCTTGGCCTCGTCGATCTGGCCTTCGGCGTGCGTCGACTTGTCGTCGGTGAGGTCGCCCCAGGCCTGCTTGGCCTTGCCCTTGGCTTCGTCGATGGCGCCTTCGGTCTTCTGCTTCTTTGGGGAATCCATGGTCGCGGGAGGGGCTGGTGAGAAGGGATCCGGCGGTGGCCGGCGTCCCTTGCACGGCCGCGCCTCCCCGGTGATCCAGGGCCGGCGGGATTCAGGAATCACCCGGTCGGCGAGCCCTCGTAGTCGTCGCGCGTGCGGAGGTAGTCGGTGCGGAGGCGGTCGACGACGCGCGAGGCGACGTAGTCGGCGAGGCGTTCGAGGCCGTCGGCCATCTCGGCCTCGGTGAGCTGCGAGAGGGCGCGGGCCGTGACCACGTTGCCCGCGATGGCGGGGAGGCCGAAGAGGGCGGCGTCGAGCACCTCGCGCTCCTTGACCCCGCGCTCCCAGAGCGTCCGCCCCGTGGCGGGGTCGAGGAGGAGCACGTCCCCTTCGAGCGCGAAGAACGTGGCGCCCTCGAACGAGTCGGCGACGAGGCTGTAGTCGTAGATGCGGAGGTCGAGGAGGTAGTCGGCGTCGGCGGGGCGGCCGACGGGCGCGAAGCCGAGGAGCTCGGCGCTGTCGAGGAGCACGCTCCGCGCGATGCGGTCGGCCACGTCCACGAGCGCGACGGCGCTGTCGAGGCGGGCCTGCGCGCGGCGGGCCTCGCGGTACTTCGCCGCCGCGGTGCCGACGCGGATGGCCGAGCCGACGGGGTCGTAAGGATCCACGGCCGCCTCGGCGGGGTCGCCGGCCTGCACGCGCGGGTGCGGCGGGATGGCCGCGACGACGGCGACGGTGCGCCCGCGGAGGTCCACCTCCCCGAGCCGGTTCGTGCCGCTGCACCCGGAGAGGGGGAGCGCCGCGGCGGCGAGGAGCACCGCCAGGAGGAGGGCGAGGAGGCGTGGGGCGCGCATGGCGACGGCGTAGGGCGGGAGCGTTGGGGACGGTATATTAGCCGCCCCGGTGGCACCGGCAGTAACGTTTTCGGCGCCCCGCGCTCCTCCCCTCCCGCGTCCCGTCCTCCCCCATGCCCTACGTCGTCGCCCAGCCCTGCATCAACTGCAAGCACACCGACTGCGTCGAGGTCTGCCCCGTGGACTGCTTCTACGAAGGGCCCAACTTCCTCGCCATCCACCCCGACGAGTGCATCGACTGCAACGCGTGCGTGCCGACGTGCCCCGTCGAGGCCATCTACGCCGACGACGAGCTGCCGGAGAAGTGGAGCCACTACACCGAGTGGAACGACTACCTCTCGAAGCAGTGGCAGGCGCTCGGCTACAACATCACCGAGAAGAAGGAGGCGCTCCCCGAAGCCGAGGCGTACGCGACCGAGCCGCAGCTGAGCCAGAAGAGCGAGGAGGACATCCTGACCTGGGAAGGCGCCGAGTGATGCGCGGGGCGCTCTCCGCCCTGCTCCTGGCGCCGCTCCTCGCAGCCTTCCCCGCCGCCGCGCAGGAGGCCTACGTCGTCGTCCTCGGCATCGCGCAGGACGGTGGCGTGCCCCAGGCGGGCGACCCCGACGCGGCCGGCTGGACCGACCCGGCGCACCGGCGCCTCGTCGTCAGCCTCGGCCTCGTGGACCCGGCCACGGGGGAGCGATGGCTGTTCGAGGCCACGCCCGACCTCCCCGAGCAGCTCCACCGCCTCGACGCCCTCGCGCCCGTGAGCGAGCGGCCCGGCCTGGCCGGCGTCTTCCTCACACACGCCCACCTCGGCCACTACACCGGCCTCGCGTTCTTCGGCCACGAGGCGATGGGGGCCCGGGGCGTGCCGGTCTACGCCATGCCGCGGATGGCGGACTACCTCCGCACGAACGGCCCGTGGAGCCAGCTCGTCCGCTACGAGAACGTCGTCCTCCGCGCGCTGGCCGACGGCGTGCCCGTCCGCCTCAACCGCCGCCTCACGGTGACGCCGCTGCGGGTGCCGCACCGGCAGGAGTTCTCCGAGGTCGTCGGCTTCCGCATCGAGGGACCGAACCGCTCGGTCCTGTTCATCCCCGACATCGACTCCTGGGAGGAATGGGACCCCCCGACGGGCTCAGGGCAGGCGGGCACGCGCATCGAGGACGAGATCGCCCGCGTGGACGTGGCCTTTCTCGACGCCACGTTCTACGCCGACGGCGAGATCCCCGGCCGCGACATGTCGGGCTTCCCGCACCCGTTCATCACGCACAGCCTGGCGCGGTTCGCGCCGCTGCCGGCGGCCGAGCGGGCGAAGGTGCGGTTCCTCCACCTCAACCACACCAATCCGGCGCTCTGGCCCGGCACCGCCGCGCGGCAGACCGTGGAGGCAGCGGGCTTCCGGATCGCCGAGGAGGGCGAGCGCGTGGCCCTGTAGTCGACGCCGGCGGGGACGCGGACAGGCTCGCGGCCTTCAACGGGCCTCGTGCCAGTAATCCGCGCGCGTCGCGGGGCCGTGATACCGGAGCACGTACTGCCCCTCAGCGCCCCGGTACCCCGTGATCCGCACGAAGTAGACGTCACCTGCCGCGACCATGAAGTCCGCGATCTGCGAGGTCGTGTCACCGCTTGGATTGCCGGGGGCGTTGTCGCTGCAGGCGAGCTCCCGGGAATTCGAATCCAGGAGGGTGAGGATGGTATCGAACTGGGACCCCGCCAGGTCGAGCGTCACGCTCCCGTTGGACGCGGGCACGAACCAGTACCACACCGAGTTGTCGCCGTCGTTGTCGGGACCGCCCGTGGCGCACGAGGCCGACGGGCTCTGGGCCGGCTCGGTCCGTGCCCCGACGTTGCTGCCGACCCACGTCTGCGCATGGCCGACGAGGCTGATGCTCCGATCCAGCCTGTCGTTGGGAGGCGCCCCGGCGAAGCGCGGCGTATCGATCACGTGGGGCGTGGCGACGGCGCTTCGGGTCGGGGCCGTCGGGACCTGATCCTTGGTGACGGAGGCTTCGGCGACAGACTGGGCCCACGCGGAGGTGGGAGCCACCAGCGCGAGCGCGGCAGCGAGAAGGACAGCGTGGCGCACCGGCGATGAACGAGCAGGCATGGTCGGAGGGGTCGCGTTGGGGAAGAGCTAGAGGTTCAGGAGGGCTCGGGCCGAGGCACCGAGCGTGCGCGCATTGAAGGGCTTGCGCAGCACCGGCCCGTCACGCACTCGGACGGCCTCGCCCGTGACGAGGAGCACCGGCACGTCGGCCCAGCGCCGATCCGCGCGCAGCGCCGCCTTGAGCGCCCGCCCATCCATCCGGGGCATCATGAGGTCGGTGACGACGAGGGCGAGGTCGCCCGCTCGCAACGTCGCGATCAGGCCGAGGGCGACGTGCCCGTCGGCGGCCTCGACGACGCGGACGGGGAGCAGCGCGAGGCAGTCGCACACGTAGGCGCGCATCGCGTCGTCGTCCTCGACCACGAGCACCAGCGGACGCTGGGCCGGGGCGTCAGGATGGGCAGCGAAACGGGCGGGGGCGGAGAGCACGTCGGTCAAGGTCCAGGTGGAGCGGAGGCCGGGCCCTCGACGAGGGCGGTGGGCGGGTGAGCGATCAGGCGAACGACGCGGCGGGAAACCGCCGGGGCGTCGGAGGGTGCGAGCGAGCGCAGGCCGAGCGCGAGCCTCACCGCGACCGACCCCCGCCGATCGACCGGGCGCAGCGGACGGCGTGCGCCTTGACCGTCCCGTCGGCGTTGAGGTACAGCACCCACACGGCCCCCTTGGACTCCCGGGGCGACTCGACGCGGACGGTCCCGACGGCGAGGTCGGTCACCCCGTCGCCGTCGAGGTCCCCGAGCGGCACGACGGACGCGCCGAAGTAGCCGCCACCGCGGACCCGGCCCGCGAAGCCGCCCTCCGTGGAGGAGATCTCCTGGTGGGAGGCCACGGCGCCGTCGGCGTCCAGGAAGAGGATCCACACGGCCCCCTCGCCTCCGTCGCCCTCGACGCCGACGGCGAGGTCGGTCACGCCGTTGCCATCGAGATCTCCAATCGACGCGACCGAGGGGCCGGCGGCGTCTGAGACGGCGATCGCCCCTATGACCCCGCCCTCGGGGCCGGGTGTGGCTTGGGACGCGAGGAGGGGGCCCGTCTGGGCGAGAGCCAGGGGACCCGCGGTCCACGCAGCGACGAGGAGGGGGAGGAGGACAAGCGAGAGGATCGGGAACGGACGCGGGAGCATGACAGCAGGGGGATAGCGGAAGGGGGTCATGGCGGTCAGGGTATTGAGGAGAGGGCGTCCTGCCCGTCGGCGGCCTCGGCCACGCGGATCGGGAGCGCCGCGAGGCAGTCGCAGGCGTAGGCGAGCGGCGGAGCGGGGCCCCGCCGACGATGGACGCCGCCGGGGGCCCGCCCCAAGGGGCTCAGTGGTCGACCTGTGGGGGCCAGGTCTCGACACACTTGCTCGGGCACGGCTCCACCACCACCGTCGCCGTCGCCGGCATCCCCCCGTCGGGCTCCCACCCCGGGTAGGGCTGGAGCCGGACGAGGCGGACGACGTAGCCGCCAGCCACCGCCATCGGCGCCGCCTCGAGCGGGAGGGGGCCGGGGTGGCCGCCGGGGATCGCGAGCGCGATGGGGTAAGACCGATCCACAGTCGTGAGCGTGAAGCGGGTCCGCGCCGTGCCGGCCCAGATCCCGCCGTCGTGGAAGCAGGTCATGTTCACCGGGCACCGGTCGTCCGAGACGACGGCGTCGAAGGTGAAGCTGCTGCCGGGCTCGCGGAGCGGGGCGCTCTGGCCGAGCGTGAGCACGAGCGGCACCACGGGGCGCGCTTCGGCGTGGGCCGGCGCGGTGGCGAGGTCGGAAGCGGCGGGCGTCGTGAGGCCGTCGCAGGCGGCGAGCGTGAGAGCGAGGGCGAGGAGGAAGTATCTCATGGCGTTGGGGCGTGAGAGGAACGGGGCGAGGGGACGCATGCCGCGAAGGAACAGGATGACCCACAAACCCCTGTTATCCGAGCGTTCCAAGCCCTTGACTCTGCGTTCGGCCGGACGCTCGGTCAACCTTTTGGAACGCTAGGGCAAAGGCGCCCCCCTGCGCCCGTCCGCGCCCGCTGACGAGGCGCTGCTAGACCGAGCCCGCGTGCTCGGCGGCGTAGGCGACGGGCGTCGTGCCGTAGGCCGCCCGGAACCGCCGGGAGAAGTGCGCCACGCTCTTGAAGCCCACGCCGTAGGCGACCTCGCTCACCGTGCCCTCCTGCTGCTGCAGCAGGGCGGCGGCCCGCTCCAGGCGCATTTGCCAGACCAGCTCCATCGGGGCGCCCCCGAAGGCGTCTTTGATCCGGCGGTAGAGCGTCGTCCGGCCCATCCCCAGGTCCGCCGCGAGGGCGTCGATGCCGAAGTCGTCTTCGGAGAGCCGCGCCGCGATCACCGCCTGCACCTCCGCCGTGAACGGGTCGGCGCCCTCCTCCAGGGGCGGCGCGGCCCCGTTGCCCTGCGGTACGTCTCCGCCGCCGCCGGCGAAGTGTGCCTTGAGCCGCTGGCGCGATGCGATCAGGTTCTCGACGCGCACGGCCAACTCGCGCACCTCGAACGGCTTGGTGAGGTAGGCGTCCGCGCCCCCCTCCAGCCCCTCCAGCTTGCTCTCGAACGAGGCCTTGGCCGTGAGCAGGATCACCGGGATGAAGTCCACCTCGGGGTCGGTCTTGATGGCGCGGCACAGCCCGAACCCGTCCAGCTTCGGCATCATCACGTCGCTGACGACGAGGTCGGGGAGGTGGGCGCGGGTGGCGGCGAGGGCCTCCTCTCCGTCGGCGGCTTCGAGGACCCGGTAGCGCGCGGCGAGGTGGCTTCGGACGTAGGCGCGGACATCGGGGTTGTCGTCCACCACCAGCACGGTCGTCGCGTCGGCGTCAGCCTCGTCGGCTTTCGCGTCCGGCTTGTCGGGCGTCGGTGCTGGGCGGATCTCGTCCAGGAGGAGCGTCGCGTCCTGCTCCACGTACCACGCGGCCTCGAACGGGTCGGCCTCCACCACGTCCTCGTCGCGGAGGTGCGCCCGCCCGAGGGGCACGCGGACGGTGAACGAGGCCCCCTCGCCCAGGGTGCTCTCCACGTCGATGGCGCCGCCGTGCAGCTCCACGAGGTTCTTGACGAGCGCGAGCCCGATCCCCGTTCCCGGCTGCTGCCGCGTCGAGGAGGCGTCGGCCTGGTAGAACCGGTCGAAGAGGTGCGGCAGGTGCTCCGGCGCGATGCCGGGGCCGTCGTCCTGTACGGTGAGCACAAACGCGACGGGGCCATCGGCCTCTGCCTCGGTGCCGAGCCGGACGCTGACCGTCCCGCCCTCGGGCGTGAACTTGAAGGCGTTGCCGAGCAGGTTGGCGAGCACCTTCTCGAACTGCTCCGGGTCGAGAAAAGCCGTGACCGGGTGCTCCGGCACCTCGACGCGAAAGGTGATGTGCTTGCGCTCGGCGAAGGGCGCGAACACCTGCGCGAGGTGCCGGACGAAGGCCGCCGTGTCGAGCGGGCGCGCCTCCAGGGTGAGCCGCCCCGCCTCCAGGCGCGACACGTCGAGGAGCTGGTTGACGAGGCGGAGCAGGCGGCGGCCGTTGCGGATGGCCGAGGCGACCGATTGCGCGGCGGCCTCCGGGATCGCCCCCCGGACGCCCTCCCGGACATCTTCGAGGGGGCCGAGGATGAGCGTGAGCGGCGTGCGGAACTCGTGCGAGATGTTGGCGAACACGCGGCTCTTGGCCTCGTCGAGCGCGCGCAACGCCTCGGCCTGGGCGGCGACCGTCTCCTTCTCCTT
>JAWWCA010000191.1:0-6936 GCA_033720695.1 Rubricoccaceae bacterium | reverse complement strand
TTCTGCGTCTACGTCGCCGTCGGCCAGAAGGCCTCGACCGTGGCCGGCGTCGTCGAGCGGCTGGAGAAGGAAGGGGCGATGGACTACACGATCGTCGTCTCGGCTCCTGCGGCCTCGCCCGCCCCGCTCCAGTCCATCGCGCCGTTCTCCTCGAGCGCGCGCTGCACCTGCGCCACCGTCGAGGCCTTCTGGCCGACGGCGACGTAGACGCAGTAGACCGGGCTGCCGCCCTCGGCGTGCGTCCGCTTCTGGTTGATGATGGTGTCGGTGAGGACGGCGGTCTTGCCCGTCTGGCGGTCGCCGATGACGAGCTCGCGCTGGCCGCGCCCGATGGGCACCATCGAGTCGATGGCCTTGATGCCGGTCTGGAGCGGCTCCGTGACGGGCTCGCGGTAGATCACGCCCGGCGCCTTCCGCTCGATGGGCATCTCGTAGTGCGGCCCCGGGATGGGGCCCTTGCCGTCAACGGGGTTGCCGAGCGGGTCGACGACGCGGCCGAGCATGCCCTCGGAGACCCGGATCGACGCGATGCGGCCGGTGCGGCGCGCCTCGTGCCCCTCCTTCACCGCGTCGACGTCGCCGAAGAGCACGGCGCCGATGTTGTCCTCCTCGAGGTTGAGCACCATCCCCGTGACGTCGCTCTGGGGGAACTCGATGAGCTCGCCGGCCTGGACCTTGGAGAGGCCGTAGAGCCGGGCGATGCCGTCGCCCACCTGGAGGACGGTGCCGACCTCGTAGACGTCGGTCTCACTCTCGAACCCGCCCAGCTCGCTCCGGAGCACGGCGGTGACTTCATCGGGACGGATAGCGGTGGCCATGAGGGGTGCTGCGTGATGCGTACGTCGTGAGGGGGGAGGCGCGGCTTCGGGGAGCGGCGACCTCACGCCGGATGCCGTACGGATTAGAGTTAGTTCTGGCTGAGGAAGGCGCGGTGGTGGAGCTGCTCGCGGAGCGTCTTGAGCTGGTGTCGCACGCTCCGGTCGTAGACCTGGTCGCCGATGCGGACGACGAGGCCGCCGATGAGGTCGGGGTCCACCTCCATCCGGAGGCGGACCTGCTTGCCCGTCCGCTTCGCGAGCGCCTTCTCGAGCTGCTGTGTCTCGTCGTAGCCGAGGGGGCGGGCCGTCTTGACGTCGGCCTGAACGAGGCCGAGGCGCTCGTCGCGGAGGGCGCCGTAGGCGTGGACGACCGCCGGCAGCAGGTCCTCCCGCTCCTTCTCGAAGAGGAGATGGACGAACCGCATCGCGAGGGCGCCGAGCGCGTCCTCGAAGAGCTTCTGCGCGACGGCCTCCTTCTTGTCGCGCGAGACGACGGGGCTCTCGAAGAGGCTCACGAGCTCGCGCGAGCCGTCGAGCGTCTCGCGGAGCACCTGCACGTCGTCGTCGGTCTTCTCGACGACGCCCTGCGCCTCGGCCTCCTGGTACAGGGCGAGGGCGTAGCGGCGGGCGACGGGGTCCATGAGGGCGGTGGGCTATGGGAGTGGGCCGTGGGCCTCGGGCTGGATCGCTCCCAGCCCGGAGCCTGCGGCTCGCGGCTCAGTTCTGCGGCAGGTCCGCGATGAAGCGGTCGACGAGCTTGCGCTGGCGGTCGTCGTCGAGGTTCTCCGAGAGGATCTTCTCGGCGGCGCCGATGGCGAGGTCGGCGACCTCGGCGCGGAGCGCGGCGAGGGCCTGCTGCTTCTCGCGCTCGATCTCGTCGCGGGCCTGCTCGCGCATCTTGGTGAGGTCGGCCTTGGTCTGCTCCACCTCGGCGGCGCGCTGGCGGTCGGCGTCCTCGCGGGCGTCGCGGAGGATGGCCTGCGCCTGGCGCTCGGCCTCGCGGCGGGCAGCCTCGTTGTCGGCCTGCATCTGGCGGGCCTCGGCGAGGGCAGCCTCGGCGCGGTTGATGGAGTCCTCGATCGTCTTCTCGCGCTCGTCGAGCGCGCCCACGATGGGGCCCCAGGCGAACTTCCGCAGGAGCAGGAGCAGCAGCCCGAAGACGACGAGCGTCCAGAAGATGAGCCCGACGTGGGGCGAGAGCAGCGACGATTCGGCGAGGAGCAGCGTCATGGCGAGGGCAGGGGTAGAGCCAGGCCGCCGGAGCCCGGGCGCGCCCGGGCTCCGCGTTCACCCGGCGGTCCTTACGCCGTAGCGAGGAGGATGCAGATCACGAGGCCGAACAGCGCCACGCCCTCGATGAGGGCCGCCGCGATGATCATCGTGGTCCGGAGGTCGCCGCTGGCCTCGGGCTGGCGGGCGGCGCCTTCCAGCGCGGAGGCGGCGAGGCGGCCGATGCCGAGGCCGGCGCCGAGGGCGACAAGGCCGGCGCCGAAGCCGGCGGCGAGTTAACCGACAGCAACCGATACCATGGGGGGTGCGGGGTTGGGTGTCGGGGGGTGTGGTGTGAAGTTGACGAGCGCGCGGCTCGCCGGGTGTTGGGGGTCGGGGAAGACGCCGTGGAGCCGCCGCGAAGGCGGCCCCGAGCGCGCCCGGGAGCCGGGGTCAGGACGAGAAGGCCATCGCCGCCTCGGTGCCTACCTCCTTCTGCTCCTCGTGGTAGATGCGGCCGTCGCCGCCGGCCACGATCGGCGACGACGCCTGGACGGCCTTCTCGTGCGCCGTCTGGTCGTCGTGGTCGTCGTGGTGCACGTGCTCGTGCTCGGCCGAGGCCATCCCGATGAAGAGGGCGGAGAGGATGGTGAAGACGTAGGCCTGGATGAACGCGATGAGCAGCTCCAGGAGGTAGACGAACAGCGCCATCCCGACGCTGAGGGGCGCCGTGCCCCAGCCGGCGCCCGGGCCGAAGATCTGGGCGAACGTGAAGATGAGCCCGATGAGGCTGAGGATCACGAGGTGCCCCGCCGTCATGTTGGCGAAGAGCCGGATGGCGAGGGCGAACGGCTTCGTAAAGATGCCCAGGATCTCGACCGGCACCATGATCGGCTTCACGAGGGTCGGCACGCCCGGGGGGTTGAAGATGTGGCCCCAGTAGTCCTTCGTCCCGTTGAACTGCGTGATCACGAACGTGAACGTGGCGAGCACGGCCGTCACGGCGATGTTGCTCGTGACCGTCGCGCTGTAAGGGACGAGGCCGAGAAGGTTGGCGAAGAAGATGAAGAAGAACGCCGTGAGCAGGTACGGCATGTGCTTCGCGTACTGGTCGCCCATCGTCGGCTTGGCGATCTCCTCGCGGACGTAGATCACGAGCACCTCAAACAGGTTCTGCGCCCGCCCCTTCGGCGCCGTCTCGCGCCCGACGCCCTTCCGGTACTTCGCCCCGATCGGGAGGAAGATCAGCAGCGTCAGCAGCGCCGCGATGAAGAGGAAGACGGTGTGGCGCGTCATCGAGAGGTCGGCCACGATCTCGCCCTCGACGGGGACGATGCCCGTCTCCAGCGGGTCGCCCTCGTGGAGGCCGTCGCCCTCGGCCACGCCGGCCGTGCCCATCTGCGAGAGCTCGGTCGTCCCGACGCCGCCCTCGTCGTCCCCGAGCCCCTCGATGTCGATGCCGACGCCCTCGTCCTCGCCGTGGTGGAGGTCGGCGACGTAGCGCCCGGACGCGACGGCCGCCTTCGTCGAGCGGAACGCGTCGAGGCCGAGGCCGCCGTCGGCGCCGCGGACGAGGAAGATGCGCGGGAGCTCGACCTTGCCGAGGGGCGTGAAGTCGAGGTAGAACCCGTCGGCGCTGTGGTGGAGGGCGTCGAGCTCCTCTTCCGCATGCGCGTCATCGGCGTGGGACGCGTCGGCGGCATGGGCGTCGCCTGCGCCCTCGCCGTAATCCTGGGCGAGCGCCGGGGCGGCGAGAAGCGAGAAGGCGAGCAGCAGGACCGGAAGGGACCGCATGCGGAGCGTCTAGGGTTGGGAGTGCGCCGCGTGGCGCTGGAGGATGGCGACTTCCGCGGCCGTCCCCAGCGAGAACGCGACGAGGAAGCCCCCGGTGAAGGCGAGGCGGTCCACGGGCAGGAGCAGGAGCACGAGCCCGATCGCCGCCGTCACCACCAGCAGGCGCGCCACCATCCCCCCGAAGACGATCGAGAGAAACGCCTTCGGAGCCCGCTGGCGTCCGACGCGGTAGAGCGCGTAGGCAGCCGCCGCGTTGAGCGCCCCGAGGGCGACGCCGGCGAAGACGCTCGTCCAGAGGTCGGGAGGCATGGGCAGGAGGCGGGCGAAGGAGCGCAGCCGGCCGGGGCCGGACGGAAGGGCTGCGAAGTTAGACCGCCCCCTGCGAGGGGCCTTGCAAGGGACGGTGAATTCCGGTCGAATGGGCTGCTCCGGGCCGATTCTCCCGCGCCCTCCGCCTCCGCACCGGGGCCGCCGGCGTCGCCGTGCCACCCATCCAGCGCGGCATCGTAGTTTCTGCGTCCCGCCGCCCCTCGCCCTGGCGGCCGCCGGCGGCGGCCGGTGGCGCTGGCACCGCTTTTGAACGACCCTTCTGGCACCCGTTTCCGGTACGCGACGTTGGTTCATCGCACCGCGCCGTCATGCCGCCATGCCGCGACGCGCCCCTGAACCGTCTCAGCCGTAGACCCCCTCCCCAGAGGGCCCTCCCCAGCCCTCCCCCTTCCCCATGAGCCTCGCCGAACGCGCCGTCTACCCGACGCAGCCCGCGCCGCTCCGCCAGCACCTGGACGGGCTCCTCCGCGACGCCCCCCGCGACGCCGACGTGCAGGGGACGATCCTCGGCCTCATCGTCCCCGACTCCAACCGCCTCTCGGGCGGCGCCGTGGCCGCCAAGGCATTCAAGCTCCTCGAAGGGGAGGACATTGACACGGTCGTCCTCGTCGAGCCCAGCCACGAGGGCGCCTTCGGCCGCCTCGCCGTGTGCCGCGCCGACACCTACCGGACCCCCCTCGGCGAGGTCTCCGTCAACGACACCTTCCGCAACGAGCTCTGCGACGAGGACGACGACATCTTCCTCGACGACCGCGGGCACTACCACGTCGAGGGGGCGGCCGTGCAGCTCCCCTACCTCCAGCGGGTCCTCCCCGACGGCTTCTCGATCGTCCCCATCGCCATGGGCGAGGAGAGCCCGGACCTCTGCCGCGAGCTCGGCGCGGCCATCGGCGAGGTGATGTATTCGAAGCGGGCCGTCGTCGTCGCCTCGGCCGACCTCCTCGCTGCCGAGGACGGCGCCCTCGACCGGTTCGTCGAGGCCGTCGAGGGCTTCAACGTCTCCGAGCTCATGCACCTCATGGGCAGCGAGGCCGTTCGCGTGGAGGGGATGGGGGCCGTGGCCGTGGCCGTGATCGCGGCGCGACACCGCGGGGCCAACCGCGCCCGCGTCCTCCGCGTCGAGGGGCCCGAGGGCAACCGGCCCGGCGCGATCGCCTGCGCCCTCTGGCGCGACTGATCCCCTTCTCTCCCTTCCCCTCATGAGCGCTTACGCATCGGCTTTCAAGGACGCGCGCCCCGCCGTCGCCCTCATCGGCGCGGGGGCGATGGGCCGCGCCCTCGCCCTCCGCCTCAACGACCGAGGCTACCCCGTCCTCGGCGTCGTCAGCCGCACGCGGGCGAAGGCCGAGGCCCTCGCTCAGGCCGTCGGGGCCCCCGTCGCGAGCGACCGCCTCCTCGACCTCCCCCCCGAGGCCCGCCTCGTGTTCCTGTGCGTCGGGGACGGCGCCATCGCCGACGTGGCCGAGTCGCTGACGGGCGTGCGGCATGCGTGGCGCGAGACCGTCGTGGTCCACTGCTCGGGCGCGCTTCCGGCCGCGGCGCTGGAGCCGCTCGTCCAGGAGGGCGCCGCCGCGCTCTCGTTCCACCCCCTCCAGGCCATCTCTCCGGACGCCGACGCCCGCGCGCTCGACGGCGCTTACGTCGGGCTCGAAGGGGACCCGAAAGCGGTCGCCGCCGGCATCGAGCTGGCCGTGGGGCTGGGGCTCCGCTACCTCGTGCTCACGCCCGAGGCCAAGCCGCGCTACCACCTCGCCGCGACGCTCGCGTCCAACTTCCTCGTCACCCTCCTCGGGATGGTCCAAGAGGTCCTCGTCTCGCTCGACATCGACCGAGCCGACGGGTTCGCGCTCATTGAGCCGCTCCTGCGCGGGACGCTCGACAACCTCGCGCACCTCCCGCCCGAGGAGGCGCTCACGGGCCCCGTCGTGCGGGGCGACCTTGAGACCCTCCGGCGGCACGGCCTCGCGCTCCGGCAGCACCTGCCCCAGCTCGTCCCGGCCTACGCCGCGCTCACCGTCGAGTCGGTCCGCCTCGCCGTGCGCAGCGGCCGGCTCGACCCGGCGCACGCCGAGGACGTGCTCTCGCTCATGCAGCGGCTCGTGACGACGCCGCTGCCGACGCGCAACCGCGGCCGCGCCCCACAAGCCGAGCCGAGCGGCCCGCGGCCGGCCCAGCCGCGCGGCTCCGAGCCGGTGTGAAGCGGCAGCGGAGGGCGCGTGCAGGGGCAGCGGAATCGGTGGCGGGCGGCGGAACCGCCCTCGGCAGGGCCTGTAGGAGGCCGCCGCTGTAAGTGGAACCCATGCGGGGCTGCGCCGCCGAGCGGCCGCTCCGCGTCTGCATGAACGTTTCTACGATCCCGACGGGGGCCTCCCGCGCCCTCGTCCCCCCGGGCCACGCCTCCGAGACGGCCGTCCAGGCGGTGCTCGTGGCCCTCGCCCGCGTCGTTCAGCGCGCCGCCGCGCACGTGCGCGCGGCAGAGGCCTCGGCGCTCAGCCTCGCCCAGCAGCAGAAGGTGGCCGGCGTCGCCGACGACCTCGCGGCCACGGCCGAGTCGCTGCACGACGCCCTCACCGACCAGGGCCGCTGCCTCCTCGACGCCCGCCGCTCCTTCCGCGAAAAGGTGAAGGAGGCGAGCGAGAAGGTGCGCGCCGCGCTCGCCCCCACGCAGGAGCCGGCCGCTGCCTCGTGGTGGTTCGCCCTCTCCGAGGCCGTCGAGGCCCTCGACGACGCAGCGGAGCAGGCGAGCGACCTCGCCGAGGCGCAGCCGACCGACGCCCCCGCCGCC
>JAWWCA010000190.1:0-6982 GCA_033720695.1 Rubricoccaceae bacterium | reverse complement strand
TGGTCGCATCGAAGGCGGTGACGAGGCTGCGGCGGCCCGAGCCCACCGTCCGCAACTCGGCCTCCGCGAGGACGAACAGGCTGTCCACGACCCGAATGCGCCCCTGCAGTCCGCGCGCGCCCCGCGGTGCGAGGGCGATGTCGTAGAAGCGGAGGCCGTCGGCCTCGGTGATGGCGCCGAGTCGGACGTCGTAGAGGGCGAGCGCATCGGGGTGCGTCGGCGTCGGGTAACGCGTGCCGTCGAGGACGACGGTGTCGTCGAAGAAGAGGTCGGGCACGGCGTCGAGCCCGACGTAGCGGAAGGGTCCTCCGTCGGGGACGCGCCGCCGCGCGACGACCTCCTCCCGCCCCCCACCCGTCGCGCGCCAGAACACGTTCGTCAGCGCCTCTTCGAGCCGCGCCACGGTGCCTTCGGAGACGCCGTAGGGGACGCGCCGGAGCGTGAGGCGGGCATAGCCCTCGGCGCCGTATGCCGGGACGCGGCGGCGGAGTGAGGCCTTCCGTGCGAGGACGCGGCGGAGGATCCCCACGGCCGCGTTCTCGTCGGTCACCGTCACCTCGCCGAGTGGCGCCGGCACGGGCACAAGTCGGATGGTCCGACGGAAGGGCCCGGGGCCGCTGAGGCGGAGCGTGTCGGCCTGGTAGCCGACGAAGCGGACGACGACGGCCGCTGGGAGCGCCGGGAGGGGGAGGCGGAATCGGCCCTCGGCGTCGGCCACCGCGCCCGCGCCGCCGAGGGCCTGCGCGGTCGCGCCCGCGAGGGGCTCGGCCGTCTCGGTGTCGAGGACGCGGCCCTCTAGCGCGACCGGCTGCGCCGCCGCCGCCCCGGAGAGCACGAGGAGGCAGGCGACGAGCAGGCGGGGGACGGGCACGGCGCGAGGCGGCGCGAGGGGGCGGGCGGGACCTCCATTCCTAACGCGAGCGGGCGCTGGATGGTATTCCTTGTTCGACGCGTTGACCCGTCGGGTCCTGTGCCCTAGGTTTACACGCTCTTCACACGGTTCATCGCGCATGCCTGTCCGCTCCCGCCTCCTCGTCCTTCCGCTCCTGCTCCTCGCGGCTTCCTCCGCCCCGGCCCAGACCTTCGTCGATGTGATCGATCCCGAGGGCAACCCGTCGCTCTGGGGCCTCGAGTGGGTCGACGGCGAGCTCTACGCCGCCAACACCTCGACCGACCAGATCGTCCGGGTGGACCTCGCCACGGGCGCCCTCACCCCGGTCGTGGACCTCTCGTTCGATCCGCGCGGGATCGCGTGGGAGAGCCCCAACTGGCGCGTCTCGACGTCGTTCGACTCGTCCGACCCCCGCATCAACACCGTCGACGGCACCGGCGCCATCATCGGCTCGATCCCGGCGCCGGGCGAGCTGATGCACGGGCTCGAGATGCGCGGGCCGTGCGTGATCGCGGCGCAGGCCTTCCCCAACGAGGAGGCCGCCATCCACGGCCTCGACCCCGTCACGGGCGAGATCGACTTCACCTACCCCTTCCCCGAGACGCAGCCGGGGGGGATCACGTTCGAGGACGGCTCGACGTTCTGGGCCACGAACGTGGGCGACGACGGCTCCAACATCGAGCTCCTCTACGAGTTCGACATCGCGACGGGCACGGTGCGCCAGGAGGTCGAGCTGCCGCCGGGCGTCGGCCGGCCGCGCGGGCTCGCCTACGACGGCAGCCGCTACCTCTACCTCGTGGGCCGCGAGGTCGCCACCTACTTCATCTACAAGATCGACCTCCAGACGAGCGGGAACCCCCAGGTCTCGGTCTCCCCCTCCGCGGTCGACTTCGGCGTCCGCGTCTTCGAGGCCGAGTACGTCCTCCCCCTCTCAATCACGAACGTGGGCGACGGCGACCTCGTGCTCTCGGACGTCCAGGTCTCGGGCGCCGCCTTCGCCACCTCGCTCACCGCCACGACGATCCTCCCGGGCGAGACCCTCGTCACCGACGTCACCTTCACGCCGTCGGCCCCGACCATCGCGTACGGCGGCTCCCTCTCGTTCGCGACCAACGACGTCTCGACCCCGACGGTGACGGTGCCGCTGAGCGGGTTCGGCGTCTACCCCACCCCCCACGTCGCGTTCGTGGAGGGCAGCCACGACTACGGCGCCGTCCGCGTGGAGGGGCCCCCGCTCGCCGTGGACGGCGAGGGCCGGAGCGCCATCCGCTGGCCGCTCCAGATCGTGAACGTGAGCGCGAAGGCGCTCCAGGTCGAGGAGGTGCGCCCGAGCGACCCGGCCTTCAACGTCCTCACGGGCGGCTTCCCGACGGTGGTCGCCACGCTCGACACCCTGGAGGTGGAGGTGGAGTTCCGCCCCTTGGAGGTGCGCTCGTACACCGAGCACGTGCTCGTCCGCTCCAACGACCCGCTCCGCTCGCGGGGGGTCGTCCCGCTCACCGGCGAGGGCATCCTCCCCGTCCTCGACGGCGGCGACGTGCTCTGGAGCCTGACGACGCCCGACAACCCGAACACCTCCTTCGACGACCTCAAGATCCACAGCATCGTCTCCCCCGGCGACCTCACCGGCGACGGGGTGCCCGACCTCGTCTTCGCCTCGCGGAACTACTTCACGTTCGCCGTCGACGGCAACGGGTGGGGCCAGACGGCCATCCTGTGGACGTTCAACTCGTGCCCGGACAACAACAACTGCGGGGCCGTCAGCGGCAACAGCCAGCTCTACGAGTACGGCATGACCGCGGCGGGCGACCTCGACGGCGACGGCGTCGGCGACGTCGTGATCGGGACGGAAGGCGGGCACGACCACGTCGTCGCGCTCTCCGGCGCCACCGGCGTCCCCATCTGGGAGATCGGCGACGAGCAGGGCGACGACCCCTACCTCGCCGGCTACTACTCCGTCAGCGCCCGCTACGACGTCACCGGCGACGGCATCCCCGACGTGGCGACGGGCACCGGGACGGCCAGCGCCCAGAGCCCCAACCCGTACAACAATCGCCGCGTCTACCTCCACGACGGGGCCTCGGGCGCCGTGGTTTGGGAGCGGGCCGCGAGCCTGCCCAACTTCCGCACCCTCCTCTTCGACGCGGGCACCGAGCGCCGCGTGGCCTCGGGCGGCGGCGAGTCGGGCACCCACTTCCTCGCGGCCTACCACACCGTGGACGGCACGCCGCGCTGGAGCGTGGACCCCGGCTTCTCCGCCTTCATCATCGAGCCCTACCCCGCCGGGGGCGGGGCCGAGGACCTCCTCGCGAGCGGGGTCGGCACGCTCTCGCTGCAGCGGCGCAGCGGCGCCGACGGCAGCCTCGTCTGGACCTCCGCCGGCATCGGCACCATCTGGGACGTCGCCGTCTTCGACGACGGCACGGCCACGCCCAAGGTCGCCGTCGGCTCCACGAGCTCGCTCGTCTTCGCGCTCGACGGCGGCACCGGCGCCCAGGTGTGGACCTATAACCTCAACGACCAGGTCTTCGACGTGGCGACGGTGCCCGACGTGGACGGCGACGGGGCCGAGGACGTGGCCGCCACCGGCAAGGCCGGCCGCACCGTCCTCCTCTCCGGCGCCGACGGCTCGCTGCTCTGGAGCTACACCTTCGGCGACGGCTCGTTCGACGAGTCGGGCGAGGTCGTGATCGCGGTGCCGGACGTGGACTGGAACGGCGTCGCCGAGGTCGCCTTCGGGACGCGCGACGGGCGCGGCGTCCTCCTCTTCGGCGGCGACGCCGCGGCGTCGCCGTTCGCGGCGGCGGGCGCCACCACGCCCGAGACGTTCGCCCTCCTCCCCCCCTACCCGAACCCGTTCGCGGACGCGGCCACGCTGCGCTACCAGCTGCCCGAGAGTGCGACGGCCCAGCTCACGGTGTACGACCTCCTCGGCCGCACGGTGTGGCGCCACACCGCCGAGGGCCAGGAGGCCGGCACGCACGCCGTCGCCTTCGATGCCGCGCGCCTCGCCTCGGGCGTCTACGTCGTCCGCTTCGAGGCCGGTGGGACCGTCCACACCCAGCGCATGACGCGGGTGCGCTGAGGGCGCCCCGAAGACGGACAGGCGAGCGGCGAGGACGTTCTCCTCGCCGCTCGCCTCACGACTCGGCCACGGCGGTGACGGCGAGCGGGTGCAGACCGGTCCCCGTCGCCGCCAGGCGGTCGCCGGCGTGGACGGGGCCGACGCCCTCGGGCGTGCCGGTGAACACGAGGTCGCCCGGCTCCAGCGTGAACACGCTCGACAGGTAGGCCACGAGGCGGGCGAGGGGGAAGATCATGTGGTCGGTCGTCCCGTGCTGCCGGACCTCGCCGTTCACCCGCAGCTCCAGCGTGAGCGCCTGGGGGTCGGGGATCTGCCCGGCGGGCGTGAGCGGGCCGAGGGGTGCAAACGTGTCGAACCCCTTCGCCACGCTCCACGGCCCCTTGCTCGCCTTCGACCGCGCCTGGAGGTCGCGCGCCGTGAGGTCGAGGCCCAGGGCGTAGGCGGCGACGTGGTCGAGCGCGTCGGACTCCGCGATGTGCTTCCCGCCCGTCCCGATCACCGCCACCAGCTCCAGCTCGTGGTGCACGTCCTCTGACTGGCGCGGCAGCACGACGCGGCCGCCGCTCGCGACGAGGGCCGTCGAGGGCTTGAGGAAGACGACGGGCTCGGCCGGGAGGTCGGCCACGTCGCCCATCTCGTGGACGTGCGCGGCGTAGTTGCGGCCGATGCAGAGGAGCTTGCCGGGGCGGACGGCCTCGCCGGAGGGGAGGGTGACGATCATGGGCGATGGGCGATGGGCGATGGGCGATGGGCGATGGAATCTACCCGAGTCGTCGCGGCGGACGCTGTGCACTGAAAATTGAAGCCCCGGCGATGGCGGGCCTGGGGGGCGCGCCCTTAGCTTTGCTGGCTCCGCACTCCCCATTTGCGCTCCTCCGCAGGCCCGCCCCGACGCGTCGGGGCTCGCCCGCGCGGGGGACCCCAAGACCGCACCCATGTACGCTATCGTAGAGATCGGCGGCAAGCAGTTCAAGGCCGAGAAGGACCGGAAGCTGTACGTCCCCCGCCTCCAGGCCGCCGTCGGCGACACCGTCACCGTGGACCGCGTCCTCCTCGTCTCCGGCGACGGTGACGTGAAGGTGGGCGCTCCCACCGTGGACGGCGCCTCCGTCACGCTCGAAGTCCTCGACCACGTCAAGGCCGACAAGATCATCGTCTTCAAGAAGAAGCGCCGCAAGGGCTACCGCGTCAAGAACGGCCACCGCCAGCCCTACACGCAGGTCGCCATCGCGGACGTCTCCGTCGGTGGCAAGAAGAAGACGAAGAAGAAGGCCGAGGCCGACGCGTAACCGACCCTCCGACCCCGACCCCCTGACCCATGGCACACAAGAAAGGCGTAGGCTCGTCCAAGAACGGCCGCGACTCGAACCCGAAGATGCTCGGCGTCAAGGCCTTCGGCGGCACCGTCGTCCCGGCCGGCTCGATCATCGTCCGCCAGCGCGGCACGCGCTTCCACCCCGGCGCGAACGTGGGCCGCGGCAACGACGACACCCTCTTCGCGAAGGCCGCCGGCCGCGTCCGCTTCCAGACCGTCAAGGGCGGCCGGAAGTTCGTCCACATCGACGCGGCCGAGGCGTAACCGCCCGGCCCCTCGGAGCGAGCGGGCTCCTGCCACCGGGCGGGGGCCCGCGTTCTGTTGGGGTTCTGTTGGGAACGAGCGCGCACGCAGGCGAGCATAAGGGGGGGATGCCCTATCCTCCCCTCCCTCCCTCTCCTGCTCTCATGCTCGACCTCCGCGACCGCTTCTTCGTCCCCGATCCCCCGGCCGTTGAGCTTCGGGCGTTCACGCACGGCCTGATGCCGAAGACGGTCCCCGCCCTCATGGACCGGTTCGTCGAGGACTGGCGCACGCGCGGGGTGGACGCCTGGAACGAGGTGCCCAACCACTGGCGGCCCGGCTCCGACGAGCCCGTCGGCTGGTGGTCCCTCCCCGAGTACCTCGGCGACGCCTTCCTCGCGCCGATGCTGGGCGCGCGAGCGGGGACGTGCATCATGCAGCCGAACGTGCACTGGACGGTGCAGGCCCTCCTCTCCTGCCCGGAGCCGTTCGCGGGCGGCCCTCGCGAGGTGGTGTTCACGGACGGCGAGTTCCCGTCGGTTCAGCACTCCATCCGGCAGTGGGCCGACCTCCAGGGGCTCGTCCCGCGATCCGTCCCCCTCGGGCCCGATGGCTTCGTGGACGTGGACGCCGTCCTCGACGCCGTCGGGGACGAGACGGCCTGGGTCTTCCTCAGCCACGTGGGCTTCGCCACGGGCGAGAAGCTGACGGACGAGGCGCTCCAGGCCATCGCCGAGCGGGCGCACCGCCACGGCGCCCTCTTCGCCATCGACGGCTACCACGCCACCGGCTCGGTGCCCCTCGACGTCG
The DNA here is from genome assembly GCA_033720695.1 of Rubricoccaceae bacterium. Classification (GTDB taxonomy): domain Bacteria; phylum Bacteroidota; class Rhodothermia; order Rhodothermales; family Rubricoccaceae; genus DATGQT01. Next base: position 637 of record JAWWCA010000190.1, on the reverse strand, counting down.
AAGGGCTGGGGGCCGACGTCTACTTCGGGGGGTTGCTCAAGGAGGCGTGCGGATCCACCGGCAACGCGTACCTCTACGTCCGAGCCGGCCTCGCCCTCACTCCCCGCCTCGCCGGCTGGTTCGCCGATGCCGACCCCTTCGGCTTCCGACCCGAACCGCGTCCGCACCCCGACGTGCGGCGCCGCTTCCTCGCCGGGACCACGGCCGTGGCCTCGCTCTACCACGCCGTCGAGGGCCTCCGCGTCCTCCTCGACGCCGGCCTCGACGCCGTGCGCGCCGATGCCATCGAAAAGACGGGGCTCGCGATCGCGCACGCCGACCGGCTCGGGCTCGCGCTGCGGTCGCCGCGCGCCGCCGAGCGGCGGGGGGTCATGGTGGTGCTGGCCGTCCCCGAAGCGACCCGACTCAGCGAGTGGCTGAAGACACGCGGCGTCTACACCGACAGCCGGCGCAACGAGGTCCTCCGCCTCGCCCCCTTCGTCTGGAACACCGCGGACGGGATCGCGCGCGCGTTCGAGGCCGTCGAGGAGGGGCTGCGAACGGGCGCTCACCTCCGCTACGCGCCCGAGGCGGCGGGCCCGGTGACCTAGGCCCGGGGCGGGAGGACGCGGCTGGGAGGGGGCCGGCGGACGGCGGC
>JAWWCA010000189.1:0-6989 GCA_033720695.1 Rubricoccaceae bacterium | reverse complement strand
GTACATGTCCAGGTCCATAGCGGGCGCGAGGAAGACAGGACAACGGGCAGACAGGTAAACCGCAGTGAGCAGGTTGTCGCAAATGCCCTGCGCAAAACGTGCAAGGGTCGCGCCGCTGCGGGGCCGGGTGCAGGTGCTCCTCGGGCAGCCGCGGTTCCTCCGCGAGGGCGAGCGACGGCCCGTCTACCCCGCCCTCGCCTCCGGCGACCGAGTCCGGCTCGACGCCGTGCTCCGCCCCCTCCCCCACCGCCGCAACCCCGCCGACTTCGGCTACGGCGACTTCCTCCGCCGTCGGGGCATCCACGCCCAGGCGTCCGTCTACGACGCCGACGCCATCCTCTTCCTGGGCCCCGGTGCGGGGCCGGTGCAGCGCGTCGTCAACGCGGCTCGCCGGCACGTGGAGGGCGCGCTCACAGCGTACGTGCGGACCGAGGAGGCGCGGGCCGTGCTCGCCGCTCTGATCCTGGCCGACCGGAGCGGGATCGAGCGCGAGACGCGGGACCGGTTCGCGCGGACGGGGCTCGCCCACCTCCTCGCCGTGTCGGGGCTGCACGTGTTCTTCGTCGGCCTCGTGCTCTACGGGCTGCTCAAGCCGGTCCTCGGCCGCCTCGGGTTCCGGTGGCGCACGATGCAGGCGACGCGGGCGGCGCTGACGCTCGCCGTCCTCCTGCTCTACCTCCTCCTCACGAGCGGGACGGTCTCGGTGCAGCGGGCCGTCGTGATGGCGGCGGTCTGGATCGGGGCGACGGCGCTGCAGCGGCCCTCCGACACCCTCAACACGCTCGGCGTGGCGGCGCTCGTGGTCCTCCTCCTGCGGCCGGCCGCGCTCTTCGACGTGGGCTTCCAGCTCTCGTTCGCCGCCGTCGGCGCGATCGTGACGCTGACGCCGCTCCTGGAGCGGCCCGTCCCCCCGCGCTGGCGCGAGCGGCGTGTCGTGGACCACGTGCTCGGAACGGGCCTCGCGACGGTCGCGGCCACGCTGGGGACGGCGCCCGTCGTGCTCTTCCACTTCGGGCAGCTCCCGCTCTCCGGCCTCGTCCTCAACCTCGTCGCCATCCCGCTCACGGGCGGGCTCCTCCTCGCCGGCCTCCTGTGCGTGCTCGCCGCCGCCCTCCCGCTCGCGGCCGACGCGTTCGCCGCCGTCGCCGAGGCGGCCACCGCCGGTCTCCTCGGGCTGAGCCAGGCCGGCGACGCCCTCCTCGGCTGGTCGCTCCTCGAGGGCTACGTGCGCGACCCGTGGCTCGTGGCGGCGCTCGTGCTGGCGCTCCTCGCGCTCGCCCTCGGCCGGCGCCCCCGCGCGCGCTGGCGGCTCACGTCCGCGACCCTCGGCTGCTGCGTCCTCAGCGTGTGGGGCGGCCTCGTCCACGGCAACGCCCGGCCCCGCCTCGACGTCGTCTTCCTCGATGTGAACCAGGGCGACGCCACGCTCCTCGCCCTCCCCGGCGGCCGGCACGTCCTCGTGGACGCCGGCCTCCAGAGCCCCTACACCGACTGGGGCGAGCGCGTCGTCCTCCCCCACCTCGACCGCTTCGGCGTCGCGCGGCTCGACGCCCTCGTCCTCACGCACCCCGACGCCGACCACATCGGCGGCGCGGCGTCGGTGCTGGAGGGGGTCCCCGTCGGCCGACTCGTCCACGCCGGGCCCGACGACGACGGCGCGCTCTGGCAGGCCCTCGTCCGCCTCGCCGACTCGCTCGGCGTGCCCCAGGAGGTCGTCGGCGCCGGCGACACGCTCGCGCTCGACCCGGCCGTGCGCTTCCGCGTGCTCCATCCGGCGGCCCCTCCCCCGCCCTGGCTCGACCGCAACGAGGGCTCCGTTGTCCTCCGCGCCGAGTACGGCCGGACGTCGTTCCTCCTGACCGGCGACGCCGAGGCCGGCGCCGAGGCCGCCCTCGTGGCCCGCTACGGCGACGCCCTCGCGAGCACCGCCGTGAAGGTGGGCCACCACGGCTCCCGCACGTCCTCGACCGCTCGGTTCGTCGCCGCGGCGTCCGATTCTGCGACGGCCTTCGCCGTCGTGTCCGTCGCGAAGCGGAACCGCTACGGGCTCCCCGACGAGGAGCCGCTCGCGCGCTGGGCCGCGGCGGGCGCCGCCGTCCACCTCACGTCCGAGGAGGGCGCCGTCTGGCTCCGGTCGGACGGGGAGACCGTCGAGCGCGTGGACTGGCGGCGGTGGTGAGGCCCACACCGCGCCGGGCTAGTGGTAGAGGAAGAGCGGGACCGGGCTGTCCTCGATGAGCCCCTTCGCCGTCGAGCCGAAGAACAGCTTCTTCAGCCCCGAGGCGGAGTACGCCCCCGCGACGATGAGGTCCGCCTCGGTCTCGGCCGCGTGGCTGAGGATCCGCTCGCGGGCGGAGCCGGCCTCCACGCTCGTCGCCACGACGTCGGCGTAGCCGTAGGCTTCGAGGTAGGCCTTCGCCCCGTGGACGTGCCGGTCGCTCTCCCGCGTAGACTCCTGGCTCCCGCGGACGTGCACCACCTCCACGGTGAGCCGGCGCCCGAAGGGGCTGAGGTGGACGAACTTCTGCATCGCCCGCGCGGCCGGGATGCCCCCATCGTAGGCGAGGAGCACCCGGCGGATCGGCCGGTACGACGACTCGACGACGAGGGTCGCCGCCGCGCCCTTCTCGACGAGGTCGGCGAGGGCGTGCGTCCGTCGCTCGGGGTGCGCGTAGTCGAAGTGGGACTCGTGCCCGGCCACGAGGAGGTCGTGCGTCTTCATGTCCTCCGAGATGGCCTGGACCACGTCGCCCTGCTCCGCGATGTGATCGTCGGTGTGCCGAGCCCCGGCGGCCTCGACCTCCTCGACGAACCGCTGCAGCAGCTGCTGCGCCTCGCCGCGCACCTCCTCCTCCAGGTTCTGCCGCAGCCGCTCGGCGTACGCGTACCCCCCGATCCCGCTCCCCTTCGACGCTGCGGCGATCCGCTTCTCATCGACGAGCGAGAGGCCGGTCACGGCACCGTCGTGGGCCTTCGCGATCTCGACGGCGTACCGCGTCGCGACGGCGGTGTCGTGGTCGGGGTCGAGGACGACGAGGATGCGCTTCGTCATGGGGAGGAGCAGCAAGGGGCTTCCCCAAAGTAGGCGAATGGCAGGCTCCCCTGCAACGCGGTACACGTCGGTATACCGACTGGTATGCGCCTGTAGACCGATCTGATCGGTACAAGGCGGCATACCGATCGGGGTCACCTCTTCCCCACCCTTCCAATCATATCATTCTTAAAAAGAATCGGTGTTGTGGTTTGTAGTAGGGGCGGTGGAGAAGTGGACAACGGCTCGGGCAGGGGTGGGTGTGGAGGCCCGTGCACAACTCGGGCGCTTATCCCCGGCGGCGTCCACGACCCAGGAAGGGAGCGACGTCGCGAGAGCGGCCGCCCGCGAGGAAAGAGAACAGGTTATCCACAAGTCCACACCCGATGGCCCTAGGGGGAATCCTGAGCCCTCAAGGTTGTTCACATCGGGGGGGCCGTGGACGAGACCGGTGCAGGACGTGGAAAAAACGGGCTTGACGCCGCACCCTCCCGCACAGGTCTCGAATCGCGCGCCGCTATCCGCACCCTGTCGCCCGCTATCCACACCGCTTTCCACAGCGTGGACAACGGTTTCTGTGGAAACGGCGATTCCGCGGCGCTAGGGCCTTTCCTGATGCCCTCACCTTGCGCTACGGCCGCCCCAGGCGGGCGAACATCTTCCCCTTGTAGCTCTCGACGCCGGGCTGGTCGAAGGGGTTGACGCCGAGGAGGTAGCCGCTGACGGCGACGGCGTGCTCAAAGAAATAGATCGCCTCGCCGAGGGTCTGGGCGTCGAGGCGGTCGAGGGTGAGCGTCGCGTTCGGGACGCCGCCCTCGGCGTGCGCCTCGGCCGTGGCCGCGTGGGCGACGGCGTTGATCTCGGCGTAGCGTTTCCCGGCGAGGTAGTTCAGCCGGTCGGGGTCGCCGTCCTCCTCCCGGACGGTCGGGCCCTCGGCGCCCTCGGCCCGGAGGAAGAGCTCGGCGAGGATGCGCTTCCCCTGCTGCACGTACTGCCCGAGCGAGTGGAGGTCGGACGTGTACTGGGCGACGACGGGGAAGAGACCGTGGCCGTCCTTCCCCTCGCTTTCGCCGAAGAGCTGTTGCCACCACCCGCCGAAGGCGGAGAGTTTTGGCTCCATCACAGCCATTAGCTCCACCGTGTACCCCGCCTCGTGAAGGAGGAACCGGTCGGCGGCGTAGTCGAGCGTGGCGTGCTCGGCGTCGGGGTCGGCGAGCGTGCGGGCGAGGCCGACGGCGCCGTAGAACAGCGAGCGCGCGTCGAGCCCGGCGGCGGCGATGGGGAGGAGGCCGACGGGCGTGAGCACGGAGAACCGCCCGCCGACGCCGTCGGGGATCCGATAGGCCCGGTAGCCCTTCGCGTCGCGGAGCGGGTTGAGGAGGCCGCCCTCGGGCCCCGTCGTCACGAGGATCCGCCGCGAGGCGTCGTCGAAGCGCTCCTCGACGAACCGGCGGACGAGCCGGAAGGCGAGGCTGGGCTCCAGCGTGCTCCCGCTCTTCGAGATCACGTTGACGTAGACGCTCTTGCCATCGAGGTAGCGGAGGAGCTCGGCGTGGTAGCGCGGCGAGAGGTGGTGGCCGGCGAAGAGGATCTCGGGCCCCTCGCCCGTCGGCAGCGTCGGCGTGAGCGCACGCAGGACGGCCTCGGCCCCGAGGTAGGACCCGCCGATGCCGACGCAGACCAAGACGTCAGCGCGCTCGCGGATCTCGGCGGCCGTCGCCGCGAGGTCTTCGAGGAGGGCGTCGTTGGGGTCGAGGAGGAGGTCGCGCCATCCGGTCTCGGACGCGCCGGCGCCGGTCTTGTCGAGGAGGGCGCGGTGGGCGGCCCGGACCGTCGGCGCGAGGTCCGCACGGGCCTGGTCGGAGATGAAGGGGGCGAGGTGCTGACGGTCGAGGCGGAGCATGGGCGAGCGGGGAGGAGGGGGCGGCCCCTCCTACGTCACGCCCCCGTGCCGGTGCCGGGCGGGGGCGCCTCCGGCGGGGCGTACGCGAAGGCGCCGGGGAAGTCGGGGGCCACCGCCTTCCGCTTCCCGCTCCACGCCTCGATGGCGATGCGGTAGACGGCCGTCCGCTTCAGCTCCTCATCGGTGACGGCGGCGTAGTCGGTGCCGCGGCGGAGGTGGGGCGCGTACTTGTCGAGGAGGGCGTGGAGCGCCTCGCGCGCCTCGGCCCGGTCCTCCACGATCGCGCCCTGCCCGAACACCACGACGCCCTCATACTCGACGCTGAACTCGAGCGCCGTGTCGGCAGGGAGGAGGCGGCCCATCGAGAAGGCGGAGAAGCAGACGGGCGCGCCGTCCTCGCCGCCGGCCGCCACGTTCGCCGCGGTCCGGCCGACGCGGGCCGTGTGGAGGTAGAGCGCGTGCCGGGCCTCGTCGTAGACGAAGAGGTTGCTGTTGAGGAAGGGCCGGCCGTCGTGGACGGTGGCGAGGGCGCCGTACGGGGCGGCTCGGAGGAAGGCCCGGATCCACGCGTCGTCCCTCACCGCGCGGTCGCGGCGGCGGGTAGCCGTGGGCTCGAGGGCGGCGTAGTCGCGGGGCATCGGGGGTCCGGGAGGGCGTCGCTGCTGGCCGAGCGGGATCAGGCGGAGCGGAGGGGTGACGTTCGGTAGGACGAGGCGGTCAGTCGGAAGAACACGGTGTCGAGCCCCTCAGCCTCGGCGCGGTGGGTGGGTGCGAAGCCGAGGCGGTCGATCAGCCGCAGCGAGGCGCTGTTGGGGGCGTCGGTGCTGGCGTGCACCTCGCAGACGCCCAGGCGGTCGAAGGCGTAGGCGAGGAGGGCGTGGCCGGCCTCGGTGGCGAGGCCGCGCCCCCACCTCGACGGCGTGAGGCTGAGGACGAGCTCGCGCTGCGGAGGCTCGTGGAAGTACCAGTACCCGCCGCAGCCGATGAGATCCGTCTCCTCGTGTGCCTGGAGGGCCCAGAGGCCGAACCCCTCGTCGGCGAACAGCCGCTCGCTCTCGGCCACGATGGCCTCGACCTGATGAGGCGGGATCACAGCGTCGTCCCAGAGAAAGCGGCGGACGGCCGGGTCCGTCCAGTGCCGCTGCAGGGCGGGCCCGTCGCGGGCCTGGAGGGGTCGCAGGCGCAGGCGAGGCGTGACGAGCACGTGTGCGTTCTCCGTCATGGGGTGGGTCGCTACTCCCGGGGACGCCATCGGCCCTCGCGGTACACGGCGCGGATGTCGTCGAGCACCTCCCGGTCGATCCTGAGCGTCTGGCCCGCGGCAAGGTCCACGCTCTGCACCTCGTCGATGCGGAGGTCGTAGTTCTCCCAGCCCATGAAGTCGACGAGCGTCTCCTGGAAGGCCACGTCCACGACGCCGTCGGCGGGCCCGTCGGAGAAGCCGCGCGCGATCCAGATCTCCTGGAGCTCCCGCGCGATCTCGGGGGTCACCGGCCGCATGTTCTCGGGGCGGGAGTCGGTGAAGTAGAGGTCGTTGAGGGCGTAGAGGCGGGCGAGCTCGGCGAGCGGCGTCGGGTGGTCGTAGACGGAGAGGTCCACGATGATGTCGGAGCCGTCGTAGCCGGCGCCGGCGCGGTGGACGACGAGGGCGGCGCTCTGCTCACCGCGGCGGTCGCCCCCGGCCGCGCCGCCCGCGAGGAGCGCCGCCAGCAGCCGCTCGGCCAGCGCGCCCTCGGTCCTCTCGAACGCCTCGGCCATCGCCACGACGGTCTCTTCGGAGACGAGGATGTTGCCCTGCGCCGTGTAGCCGGTGCCGGCCACGACCACGCCCGGCCCTGCGTCGGTCGGGCCGCCGTCGAGCTGGCCGACGCGGCCGCCGGCCCAATCGAACGCCTCCTCGCCGGTCCACGTCGCTGCGTTCCCGCGGGCGTCGACCATGCCCACCTGGCGGAGCGCCGGGCTCGGGTCCACGCGGACGAGGATGGCGAGGGCCTCCGGGGCGGTCGCGCCGTTGCGCATCAGCGCGAGCCCCTTCGTGCCGTCGGCGAGCGGGGC
>JAWWCA010000188.1:0-6993 GCA_033720695.1 Rubricoccaceae bacterium | reverse complement strand
ACGAAGACCACGACAGGTGAAGACCGCACCCGATCCACCCTCCACCACACGCTCCCCCCGCCCATGACCACCCCTCCCGATGCGGCCCGACGCGGCCCCCTCTCGGCTACGCGCGCCCTCGTCCTCTACGTCGTCTACGTCCTCGCCTTCGCCATCGGCGGGGGGATCGGGGCCGGGATCCCCGGCCTCGTCTTCAACGCCGTCACCGACGAGAGCATCGACGGCGACCCGAACTTCATCCTCTACGCCATCATGTTCGGCGTGACGGGGTGGATCGCGTACAAGCTCGCGCAGCGGGTGATGGAGGGGTAGCGAGGCCCCGGGTCCTCCGGGAGAGGGTTAGACGGCGTAGCGAGGCGGTGTCTATTGGGGCGGCTTGATCCACGGACCCCGCCCCATGCTCTCGCGCGTCTGGTCGAGCGCCGTCCACGGCGTCGACGCCCTCCCCATCGAGATCGAGACCCACACCGAGCCCGGCCTCCCGGCCTGGACCGTCGTAGGGTTGCCGGACGGGGCCGTCCGCGAGAGCCGCGACCGCGTCTTCGCCGCGCTCAAGAACGCCGGGCTCCCGTCGCCGCGCGGGCGCATCACCGTCAACCTCGCCCCGGCCGACGTCCGGAAGGAGGGTTCGGCCTTCGACCTCCCGATCGCGCTCGGCCTCCTCGCCGCCCTCGGCAACGGGCAGGGCGCCGGCGGCGCCATCGCGCAGGCCGTCCTCGACGACCTCGTCATCCTCGGCGAGCTCTCGCTCGACGGCTCGCTCCGGCCCGTCCGCGGCGTGCTCCCCTCGGCCGTCGGCGCGCGCGCGGCCGGGCGCCGTGGCATCGTCGTGCCCCGCGAGAACGCCGCCGAGGCCGCCGTCGTGGAGGGGCTGGAGACCTACCCCGTCGCGACGATCCGGGAGGCCTTCGACCTCCTGACCGAGGGCGGCGGGCGCGGCACGCCGTACGAGGCCGACGCCGCCCTCTTCGACGAGGCCGCGGGCGGCGGCGACGGCCTGCCGGACTTCGCCGACGTGCGCGGGCAGGGGCACGTGAAGCGGGCCCTGGAGGTGGCCGCGGCCGGCGGCCACAACGTGCTCATGATCGGACCGCCCGGCGCGGGCAAGACCATGCTGGCGCGGCGGCTCCCGACCGTCCTCCCGTCGCTCACGCCCGATGAGGCCCTCGAAACGACGAAGATCCACTCCGTCGGCGGGACCCTCGGGGCGGGCCGCGGGCTCATCTCGACGCGGCCGTTCCGGTCGCCGCACCACACGATTTCGAACGCCGGGCTGTGCGGGGGCGGGTCGAACCCGATGCCGGGCGAGATCTCGCTCGCCCACCACGGCGTGCTGTTCCTCGACGAGCTGCCGGAGTTCGACCGGGCCGTGCTGGAGGTGCTCCGGCAGCCCCTCGAGGAGGGCGCCATCACGATCGCGCGGGCGCGGCAGACGGTGCGCTACCCCGCCCGCTTTATGCTCGTGGCCTCGATGAACCCCTGCCCGTGCGGCCACCTCAACGACCCCGGCCGCGCCTGCGTGTGCGCGCCTGGACAGGTGCAGCGCTACCTCGCCAAGGTCTCCGGCCCCCTCCTCGACCGCATCGACCTCCACGTCGAGGTCACGCCCGTCCCGTTCGACGACCTCGCCTCCCGAGCGCCCGAGGAGCCGAGCGCCGCCGTCCGCGAGCGCGTCGTGGCTGCCCGGGGGCGGCAGCGGGCCCGGTTCGCCGACGACCCGAGGGCGGCGGGCGTCCACTGCAACGCCCAGATGCCCAGCCCGCTCGTGCGCCGCCACTGCCGGCTCGACGCGGCGGGCCAGGGGCTGATGAAGCAGGCGCTCATTCGCCTCGGGCTCTCGGCGCGCGCCTACGACCGCATCCTCAAGGTCGCACGCACGATCGCCGACCTCGCGGGCGCCGAGGCCGTGGGCCCCGAGCACCTCGCCGAGGCCGTGCAGTACCGCTCGCTCGATCGCGCCGGCTGGGCAGGCTGAGGTCCGGGACTCCCGTCCCGACCGCCCGCACCTCTCCGCTAGGCCTTGCCGCGCTCGATGTAGATGTCGTACTCGTCGCCGTCGGACGCGACGGAGCGGACCCGGAAGTCGTCGCCGTAATTGCGCTTGAAGAAGTTGCGCACACTGACGACCTGGTTCTTCGACCCCTTCATCGCGATGACCTGGCCCTGCTTGAGCTTCTCGGCCTCCTTCCCGAGGGGGGTGTAGCGGCTCCGCCGCCCGCGCCCGCGTCCCCGCGTGCGCTTCTCGTACTCGCTGTTTGAGATGACTTCATAGTCTACGCCTGCCATGACGGGTTGCCCTTTTGGGGGTGGGGAAAGAGGGGGGGAGGAGGCATAAATAGATCGAGTCGGGCAAATAGGTTCCCGCAACGACCCTGGAGGGGATCCTGGAGGGGGCAGGCGTCCATTCTTAGAGGGGAGATTTCGTAGGGCCTCGGACGGCTCGCAAGAGATGCACACGGAGTGGGCCCGGGAGGGGATTTCTGCCAGGGGCGTTCGGACGTTGAAAAGCGATGCCCTGTCCCGTCGCTAGTCCTCCCGGACGTCGGTCGCGAGCGCGACCCGCATGTCGAGCGCGCTCCCTGCGCTGGCGACGGCGGCGAGCTGGGCCACGGTGGCGGCTTCGTCGGCGTAGACGGCGAGCGCGTCGCGGTCGCCGCGGATGGTCTGGATCGTGGTCACGAGCGCCTCCTCGTCTGTCTCGGCGTCGTCCACGAAGAACAGCCCGTCGTCGGTGATGGTGACGGCGACGTACTGCTGCTCCAGGGCGGCCGTGGTGCTCACCTGGGGCAGCGTCACGCGGAGGCCGTACTGCGTCACGAACGACGACGTGAGCAGGAAGAAGATGAGGAGGAGGAGGACGATGTCGGTCAGGCTCGCGAGGCTGAAGGCGGCGAGCGGCTTCCGGCCGGAGGAGAAGTCGAGCGGCATGGCGTCGAGGGCGGAAGGGGAGCGGGGCGGGTGCCCGTCGCTCAGTGGGCGGGCGTCTGGAGGAGGTCGATGAAGTCGGTCGAGGCCCGCTCGAGGTTGTTGACCGTGCGCGCGATGCGGTTGACGAGGAAGTTGTAGGCAAAGAGGGCGATGATGCCGACGAGGAGGCCGGCGGCCGTCGTGATGAGGGCCTCCCAGATGCCGCCGGCGAGGGCGCTCGGGTTGACGGCGCCCTCGAGGCGCTGGATGTCTTGGAACGCCTCGATCATGCCGGTGACGGTGCCGAGGAAGCCGAGCATCGGGGCGATGGCGGCGGCCGAGGCGATGAGGTCGGTCCGCTTCTCGAGCGCGTAGACCTCCTGCTTCCCGGCCGTCTGCACGGCCTCCTTGATGTCGGCGATGGGGCGCCCGATCCGCTCGAGCCCGCGCTGGATGATCCGGCTGGCAGGGTTGTCTTGCGCCCGGCAGTATCCGATGGCGCCGGAGAGGTCGCCGGCGCGGACGTACTGCGCGACGGTCTCAGTGAGCTGCTGGGGGTCCCCCTTCGCACGCTGCAGCGCCAGCAGCCGCTCCACGAAGAGGTAGACGGCGAGGACCGACAGGAGCAGGATGGGGAGCATGACCCACCCCCCCGCGACGAAGAGGTCGAGGCCGCCGAGGGACTCGGCCGGTGGGGCAGCGGGGAGCGTGACGGGCTCGGTGACGGTGGCGAGCGAGTCCTGGAGGGCCAGGAGGAGGGCGTTCGGGAGCATGGACGGCACGGAGGGGGACGGGGGGACGGGGCGTGCGCGGCGGTCAGTCGAGGCGGAGGACCCAGGCGCCGTCGGGAGCGCCGGGCGGCAGGCTGGAGCGGAAGCGGAGGGCGTCCTCGAAGGTCGCGAACTGGCCGACGACGACGCGGTGGACGGTGCGGCCGGCGGCGGTGCCGGTCAGCGCATCGGCGCGGTAGCCCTGCCGGCTGTATCGAGCGGCGTCGCGCTCGGCAGCGGCACGGCTCCCGGAGCCGAGCACCCACGTGGCGCCCCCGCGGGCGGGGTCCACGCCGCCGGGGCCCCGCAGCGGTGCGGGGATCGACGCGTTGGGCCCCTCGCTGATCGGCGGAGAGGCGGGGTCCGCCGGCGACGGATCGGGGTCCAGGGGCCCGCTCGGAGGTGGCTCAGCCGGAAGCGAGTCCGAGGGGGGCGGGAGACCAGCCCGGACGGTGTCGGCGGTCGCTCCGGTCGTTCCGGCGCCGCCGGGCGGCGCCGCGACGGCGGCGGGCGGCGATTCCGAGTCGGAGGTGGCTCGGCCAGGCGGCTCGTCGTTGAAGCGGGGCCAGAGGAGGAAGAGGGCGAGGAGGGCGAGGCCCAAGACGAGGAGCGGGGCCCAGAACAGAAGCCCTCGCGAGCGACGGGGCTCGCTGGGGGGGGGCGCTGCCATGGGCGTCCGTCTCGGTGAGGCGGCCGGCCGGCCGGGTGCCGGTGAGGGCGCCGCAGGGAAGGCGGGCATGGCGCGCTCCTTCGGCGCGGTCGTCGCCGCTGGAGGGGGCTCTCGCCCCTCGTCGAGACGAGACCCCGTCGTGGACGCCGCGACGGGAGGCGCGTCCGGGGTCCCCGCTGGGAGCCGCTCTTCGTCTGAGTCGGCCTCAGCCGTGGGTCCGGCCGCGGGTTCGACCACGTCGAACTCGGCGTCCTCGATCTGGGGCTCTGCTGCCGGGCCGAGGGGGTGGTCGCCCTGCTCGTCCAGGGCCGGGGTCCAGACGCCGGCCACGAGATCGTCGAGGGTCTCCTCTAGCGCCCCATCGTCGACCGTTTCTCCCTCGTCGTCGGAGGTGTCCTCAGACGCCGCCGCGTCCGGGACCGCCGCCGGCTCCTCCGAGACCTCCGGGTCCTCCGAGGCCTCCGGCTCCTCCGACGCTTCCGGCTCCTCCGGCTCGTCGAGCTGATCTGTGGCGCCGTCGCCGTGGATGTCGGCAGCGGCGCCGTCCGTCGGTGCATCGGGCGGCGCATCGCCCTCGGACGAGAGGTCGCGGAGGGGCGTCGGAGGCGGGGGCTCGACCGCGGGGGCCTCCTCGGCGAGGTCCTCCGTGTCGAGCTCGTCCTCGAACGGGTCCGCGACCTCCTCTTGCTCGGGCTCGGGTGTGGCGGGGACCGGTGCGATGGGGGCCTCCTCGGAAGCCGGCCGTGCGGCCACGTCCGAGCCTGCGTCGTCGGTGGGGCGAGGAGCCTCCACCGGCTCAAGGGGAACGGAGAGGAGGACGGGCTCCTCCTCGGGGGCCGTTGCTGCGTCGTCGGTGGGCTCCTGCGCTGGAGGGGGGGAGGCGACGGGCGTGAGTCCGGCGAAGGGTGCGTTCACCGCGGTCTGGAAGGTGGGGTCCGGCTCGAAGGCCGTGTCCTCGCCGCTCCGCGAGAAACGGCCGACCCCGTCGAGGGCGCTCTCCCCGCGCTCGTCGAGCGAGGCGCGCATCGACTCGAGCAGCGTGTCGAGGGCGGAGCGGGCGGCCTCGGGCGGGAGGCCGAGACGACGAGCGAAGGCGTCGAGGAGGGGGTCCATCGGGCTCAGGCGGGGGACTCGAAGCGGACGGTGTATCGGGGGGGGAGGAGGACGCGGTGCCCCTGGTCGTCGTGGGCGACGCGCGCGGGCTCGTGGTGGCGCCGGAGGGTCCCGATTCCGGGGAGCTCCACGGCGCCCTCGATGGAGAGCCGCTCGCGGATGGCGAGCGCGAGGGCCTCGGCGGGGGCGGGCCGGTCGGGAGGGGAGTCAGCCATGAGCGGGGGAGGACGGGGGAAGATAGAAGCGGCGCGGGGCGGCGCGTCGACGGCGTCAGCGGGCGTAGCGTACCCCCGCCATCACGGCGAAGGGGACCTGGGGGAATCCCGGCCAGCGCTCGGCCTGGCCCAGGAGCCGCTCGCCCCGCAGGACGAGGCTCAGCCCGCCCGAGAGCGCGTAGGTGCCGTAGGCGGAGAGCGTGGCCCAGCCGTCGGCTGTGGGGCCGTCGGCGGACCGCGTCGTGGGGCGGCTGCCCTCGGCGTAGGCCGCGAGGCCGACGCGGCCCCGGCCCCCGTCGAACGGCACCTGCAGCCCGGCGCGGCCCACGGTACGCGCGAAGAACGGGATGGCTTCGTCGAACTCGGTGAGCTGCCCGTCGCGGACGGCGACGCCCGCCGTGGCTTCGACACCCGAGGCCGTCGCCACCGTCACGTCGCCGCCCAGGGAGAGGACACGGGCGTCCGCGTACTCGGCGGCGTAGAGGCCCGCGGCGTCGCGGGCGAAGAGGAGACGGGTGGGGCTGAAGGTGGCGCCGGCGTGGGCCCGCAGCCCGAGGATGCCCGAGCGCACCTCGAGCCCGGCCTGGGCGTCCACGGTGTTCACGTCGGGCGCGAGGAGGGGGGCGACCAGGTAGGGGTTCTCGGCGAAGACGTCGGCGTAGCCGCGCCGGCCGAGGCCGGGGTCGGTGAGGGCGAACAACCGTGCCGCGAGGCCGAGGGGCACCTCGACGCGGGCCACGGGCGCGATGACCGTGGTGGTCGTCGTCCCGCCCACGAGGTCGGTGACCCGGTAGCCGAGGACGCGCGCGCCGAGGGCGAACTGGGCGCCGCTCCGACGGTGCGCCTGGAGCACGAGCCCGGCCTCGTAGTCGAGGAGGTCGTCCTGGCTGGCCGCGCTGGAGAACGAGGATGCGCCGACGGCCCCTTCGAGGCGGACCAGCCGCTGCAGCACCTCGACGTGCCCCGAGCCGGCGAGGCGCGTCTCAGCCGGGTTGGTCGTCGCGTCGTCCCCGAGGACGTCGTCGCTGACGCTCGTGTGGCCGACGCTGGCGCGGAGGGCGGCGGGCGTCGTGCCGTCCACGTCGAGGGTGCCCTCGGCCGCGGCGTGGCTGATCGTCCGCTCGGGCTCGACCGCGAAGGCGCCGAGGCCTGGGAGGGAGTAGGTGTCGCGGACGTAGCGGCCTTCGAGCCCGCCGCGGACGAGGCCCGTGGAGCGGACGCCGGCGTGGAGGCCGACCCGGTCGAAGCGCACCTCGCCGTCGGCGTCCGGCGGCTCGTCGCCGAACGCGACCGAGGGGCCGAAGGCCGGATCGCGGGT
>JAWWCA010000187.1:0-7032 GCA_033720695.1 Rubricoccaceae bacterium | reverse complement strand
CTCGTCGAAGTGGCCCGAGAGGCGGAGCTGCGTGATCATCCGGTCGATCCGGTAGATGTCCTCGCGCACCTCCTCGAAGAACACGACGTGGCCGGCGAAGTCGGGGAGGTAGGGCGTGCCGGCGAGGGCGGAGACGACGGAGAGGTTGCCGCCGATGAGGGGGCCGGAGCCCATGCCGCTGCGGATGGGCGCGTAGCCGTCTCGGCGGCCCGCGAAGCCGTCCTCGGGCACGGGCGTGAGGTAGAGCTTTCCGGCGCGGACGAGCACCTGCCGGAAGCTCTCGACCGTCTGCTCGTTCCAGGTCGACCGGCCCACGGGCCCGTGGAACGTCACGAGCCCGCTCCGGGCGTAGACGGCGAGGAGCAGCGAGGTAATGTCGGAGTAGCCGATGAGCGGCTTGGGATGGGCCCGGATGGCGTCGTAGTCGAGGAGGGGGAGGAGGCGGGCGCAGCCCCAGCCGCCACGGAGGGCGAGGATGGCGTCGACCTCGTCGTCGAGGAACATCGCCATGAGGTCCTCGGCGCGCTCCTCGTCGGTGCCGGCGAGGTAGCCGTGGCGGGCGAGGACGTGGCGGCCCGGGCGGCTGCGGAAGCCGAGCGCGTCGAGCTCGCGCTGGGTGTCCTCGATCTGGCCGCGGCGGTTGAGGTGGCCGGCCGGCGCGACGAGGCCGATGAGGCTGCCCTCGCGCAGGCGCGGCGGCTTGAGGAGGGGGAGGCGGGCGCCGGGTAGGGCGCCCGGGGCGGGCACGCGCGGGAGCGGCTGGAGCGCCGTCCGCGGCAGGAGGTGCTCCGGGACGGCCTGCGCCCGGAGGGCGAACGGCGCGGCGGCGCCGAGGCCGAGGGCACGGAGGAAGCGACGACGAGTGGACACGGGACCGGGGGGCGGGGGGGACGCGTCGCAACGTACGCGATTCCAGGGCGCGTTCGTACACCGCCGGCCGGTTTTTTAGCACCGGCCGACCGCCGCCGGCGGCCCACCCGCCTGCGGCACGGTCCTCCGGCCGTAGCTTCCGCGACCTCCTCCACCCTCTCCCGTCCCGGATGGGCCGCATCATCCACGCGGGCGAGACGCCCGCCAAGCGCCGCCACGCCCACCTCCGCTCCTGCGCCGAGGCCCTCCGCCTCCTCGCCCAGGACCCCGCCCTCGGCGCCGGCCGCTTCAGCGACGAGGCCAAGGACCTCACCGCCTTCCTCGTCTTCAACCTCCGTGGCATCGGCGAGACCATCGAGGCGAGCGCGCAGGCCTGGGACGACCGGAACTACTGGAAGAAGGCCGAGAAGCTGCGGGACGACTGGCGCTGGGCCCCCGCCGCGGCCGACGAGCTGGGCGCCCTCGCGCTCGACGGCCGCTGGGCCGAGGTCCCCCCCGCCCTCATCGCCCTCGTCCCCCGCTTCCAGTCCGTCACCGTCGCCCAGCAGACCCGCAACGCCGACTGGTGGGTGGGCGCCTACCGCGCGCTCCGGAAGGAGGCTGCCCGGACGACCTGACCCGGAGACCGGCGGGGGGGGCGGACGGCCCCTCCCATCGCGCTCCTCCGACCCGCCGCCGCCTCCTGCTCGTGGAGCCCCTCGCCTTCCCGCCGTACGCCCTCACCACGCGCACCGATGCGCAGGGGCGGCCGCTCGTCCTCGACCCCGTCCGCCGGAAGTGGGTCCGGCTCACGCCCGAGGAGCGGGTGCGCCAGCACCTCCTCCGGTTCCTCGCCGAGCAGGGCTACCCCCCGGCCCTCACCGCCGTCGAGAAGGGGGTCGACTACCTCGGCGCCGTCTGGCGCGCCGACGTCCTGGTGCACGACCGGGCCGGGCAGCCGCTCCTCCTCGCCGAATGCAAGGCGCCCGACGTGCCCGTGACGCAGGCGACGTTCGACCAGCTCGCGCGCTACAACGCCGTCGTCCGGGCGCGGGCCCTCCTCGCCACGAACGGCCGCGTGCACTATTGCTGCGTGTGGTCGCAGGCTCCCGGTGCCGAGGAGGGCGCGTGGGCGTTCCGCGACGCCATCCCGCCGTACGACACGCTCGTCCCGTCGGCGTAGCGCCGGCCTGGTTGCGCCTCGTCGTGTGCCGCGGCTACGTTTCGGCGCGTCCAGACCGCCTCTCCATGCCCGCCCGCCTCGCCACCGTCCTCGCCGCGTTCGCCCTCGTGACGGCGCTCCTCGCGCTCGTCGTCGCCCTCCGGACGTCCCCCGCGCCCGAGGCGGAGGAGGCCGAAGGCGACGCCGAGACGGCCGAGGAGTTGGCCCACCTCATGGCCTACATCCAGCGCTACACCGAGAAGCTCTACCTCGCCGGCGAGAACGGCAACGCCGCCCTCGCCCAGTTCTACGTCCACGAGCTGGAGGAGACGTTCGAGGAGGTCGAGGCCGGCGGCTACGTCGAGGACGGGAACGCGCTCGACGCCCTCGTGGCGTCGCTCGTGCCCCCGGCCCTGGAGCGCGTCGAGGAGGCCGTGGAGGCCCAGGCCCTCGGCGCGGCAGGCCCCGCCGCGGCCGACTTCGGCGAGGCCTACGCCCGCCTCGTCGCCGCGTGCAACAGCTGCCACGAGACGACGGGCCACGGCTTCGTCCGCATCGTCGCCCCGGCGGCGGGCAGCTTCCCGAGCCAGGACTTCCGGCCGGCCGGGGACTGAGCCCCGACGCCGGAGGCGGTCGGTTCCGCGGCTGTCCTCTACCTTCCCTCCAGCCCCGCCCGCCCGGCTCCCTGACCCCGCGCGGATCCCGGCCCTCGCTGGCGCGTCTTTCGGCTGCCTCTCCCCTCTCCCCCGTCCGATGTCCTCTTCGATCACCGAGCGCCTCGCCGGCCTCCTCGAGCGCACCGTCCCCTTCTCCTACCTCTCCGGCAGCCAGCGCCGCGGCCTCATCTCGACGCTGGAGATCTTCGAGCCCGGCGAGATCATCCTCGAACAGGGGCAGGACGTCCACCGCGCGCTCTACGTCGTCGAGAGCGGGCTCGTGCGGCTGATGAACGTCGAGGAGCAGCGGCTCATCGACATGTGCGGCGAGGGGGCGCAGTTCGGCTCCTACGGCCTGATGCAGGGCGGCATCCTGCCCTACGAGGCCCGCGCCGTCGAGCCCACGACGTGCGCCCTCGTCTCGGCCGACTACTTCCGCACCCTCCTCAAGGAGAACGACGACTTCGCCCACTTCTTCGAGGAGGACATCAAGCGGTACGTCCGCGGCCTCGACACCGACCTCGACGCCAGCGGCGCCTTCCTCCTCTTCGACACCGCGGTCTCGTCGCTGCTCCGCGGCGAGCCGGCGACGGTGGGCGCCGACGCCACCGTCCGAGAGGCCGCCCGCGTCATGAGCGAGATTGACGCCGACGCCGTCGTCGTGGTGCAGGAAGGGGCCCCCGTGGGCGTCGTCACCGAGGGCGACCTCGTCGAGAAGGTCGTCGCCGCCGGGAAGGGCGGCGACACCCCCGTGATGGCGCTCGTCGAGAAGCCGCCCATCGCGCTCGGCAGCAACGAGCGGCTCTTCGACGCCGTCAAGACGATGATGCGCCACCGCATCCGCCGCGTCATCGTCGTGGACCCGGAGGCGGGCGAGGCCGGCCGCGAGGACGCCCCCCTCGGGCTCGGGCGGCTCTCCACCGACGACATCAGCCACTACCGCGGCCTCGACCCCGTCGCCACGACCGAGCTCATCGAGCGGGCCGCCTCCGTCGAGGCCCTCGCCGACATCCGGGCCGAGAGCAACCGCCGCCTCCTCCGCCTCTACCAGCAGGGCGTCCAGAGCGAGGACCTCCTCGACGTCATCGCCGAGCTCGACGACCAGCTCAAGCGCCGCCTGCTCCATCTCGTCGAGCAGCGGCTCCGCGAGGAGCGCCCGGAGGCGGCCGTCGAGGGCCCGGCCGCGGAGTGGGCGTGGCTCTCGTTCGGGACGCCGGGCCGCCGCGAGAGCACGCTCTTCGCCCGCCAGGACAACGGCCTCGTCTACGGCGACCCCACCGACGTGGACGACGCGGCGCAGGCGGCCGCGTGGTACGGCGCCCTCGCCGAGGCCGCCTGCGACGGGCTCGAGCAGTGCGGCCTCGCCCCGTTCGAGAGCGGCATCCTCGCCCGGCAGGAGGCGTTCCGCCAGCCGCTGAGCCAGTGGCAGGCCGCCTACCGCCAGTGGGCCGAGGGCGTCGACGCCCAGGCCACGCGCCGCGCCGCCGTCTGCTTCGACGTCCGCCCCATCCACGGCGACGTCGACCTCGGCGACGCCCTCCTCGAGGCCATCGCCGCGCACGTCCCCACGCGGCGGCTGATCACGATCCTGATGGCGAAGGCGACGGAGGTCAACGTGCCGATCTCGTTCTTCGGCCGGTTCGAGCTCGACCGCGACGAGGCCGGCCGCGAGGGGTTCGATCTCCGCACCCGCGGCATCCGGCCCGTCGTGGACATGGCCCGCGCCCTCGCCCTCGAAGCGGGCTACCTCAAGTCGACCAGCACGTTCGACCGGCTCCGCCACGTCGCCGGCTCCGAGAGCCCGTCGGCGGCCGAGGCCAAGGCGCTGCTCCCCGCCTTCCGCACGCTCGCCGACCTCCACATCCGCCACCAGATGCGTCAGGCCGAGGTGGGCGAGCCGCCCGACGACTGGGTCGATCCCGGCACGCTCCACAAGAGCCAGCAGAACCTGCTCAAGGAGACGCTCAAGACCGTCCAGGAGGCGCAGCAGACCCTCAGCAAGCGCTACGGCGCGTCGTGACCCGTCCTGCGTAATCCGTGCTGCGTAACGCGTAAGATTTGGGGGTCAGCCTCCCTCACGCAGTACGTATCACCATGGACCTCGCCCGCGCCTCTCCCACTAGTCAGTACATATGATACCATTCCGCCTGAATTCTACTATAGATCTTTTCACCATATTCGGTAATATCGAAACCTACACCATCTCCTTCAGCGCGTCGCTCAATAAGATTCATCATCTTAAGACGCTCAATCGAGGTGTTCACGTAATGCTCCATCATAGGACTCGCCATAACATCTTCGTCAAAATGAAGAATCTCTCTTTCTAAGTATTCATTATCATTTATGTTTTCAAAAACGTTGAGGTCACTTCCTATAACTTCTCGTTCAGCTATTAATTGTTGAACTACAAAAGTATCCACCATTGTCTGCGTCTGAATGGAATACTCGTTTCCAGCTTTGTAGAATTCTATACTTAGCCAAAGAGCAATTACCGATACTATTAATCCGTATAGGGTCCCACTTAACCCAAGGTATGTAGATAATTTATCTAATTTGTCACTTCCCCCGATTTTGATTGCTATGACAATACACGATAGAATGACAATGGCTGCGGCCGCAGCCAGTATAAGACCGATGGTCGTGGTAGAGGGCGGGCCAGGAACGGGGGACATGCTGTATTATCCAAGGGCTTCGGCAGTGGATGCATCGCGCACGATGGATGCGATCGAGTGAATATAATCACTTAGGTTGCAGTGTCGCTCAGCAATCACTGCATCAGTTGCAGAGCATACCACGCCTATGCCTGCCCCGGACGAGTGACGTATGACCCCCGTTGCTGTATTCAACTATCGCGGTCGCCACCAGCCCTCGTTGCGCCTCACGTATCACGCAGTACGTATCACCATGGACCTCGCCCGCGCCTTCCTCGACCAGTCCCGCGCCTTCCTCCGCGGCGACTTCCTCCCCAAGATCGAGGCCGCCCTCGACCGCATGAGCGAGGAGGACCTGTGGTGGCGGCCCAACGATGCCTCCAACAGCGCCGGCAACCTCGCCCTCCACCTCGCCGGCAACGTGCGGCAGTGGCTCGTCCACGGCCTCGGCGGCGCGCCGGACGTCCGCGACCGCCCGGCCGAGTTCGCCGCGACGGGCGGGCTCGGGAAGGCCGAGGTGCTCGCCCGCCTCCGCGGCGCCGTGGACGACGGGTGCGCCGTGCTCGCGCGCGCCGACGCCGACGCGCTCGCGGCCTCCTACACGCTGCAGGGCAACCCCGTCACCGGGCTCTACGCCGTCTACCACGTCGTCGAGCACTTCGCCATGCACACGGGGCAGATCGTGTGGCTGGCGAAGGCGCGGGCCAGCGCGGACCTCGGCTTCTACGAGACGCACGACGACGGCCGCGCCCGCCTCCGCTGGACGCCCACGCCCGAGGGGCCGCGGCCGACCGGCTGAGGGCTCAGGCGCCCTCGTCGTCCTCGGCCTCGTCGTTCTTCCGCGCGCCGCGCACGTTCATCACGGCGAGGGCCACCTGGAGCACGACGAGCGCCCAGGCCGCCGCGTACCAGCCCCACGCGACCCAGAGCGCGTTGGAGAGGAGGAACAGCCAGAACCCCCATTCGCGAAACGTGGCCGACTGCGTGCCGACGAGGCCGGTGGCGGCGACGGTGACGGCCATGGCGGGCCACTGGAGGAGATCGAGCCAGTCCATTCGGAGAGGGGAAGGAGGAGAGGGGCCGCCCTCTCACGCCCGGCGCCCCCTGCGGCTCCCGCACCGGCTGTCCACGGTTGTGACTTTGCCCGCTACCGGCTATGTTCGCAGGCGTTCACCTCCACATCCTCTCCCCACCGCCATGCGCCCCCTCCTCACCCTCCTCGCCCTCCTCCTCCTCGCGCCCGCCGCTCTCGCACAGGACGACATGCAGACCCGGTTCATGATGATGAACCAGCACATCTGCGACGACATGGCGGGCGCCATGGAGCTCTCGGAAACCCTCTTCGCCCCCGTCCTCGCCGAGATGGAGGCCGAGGGCGTCATCCACGACTGGGGCTTCCTCACCCACGCCTGGGGCGACGAGTGGAACTACAACTGGTACATGGTCACGGACGACCACGCCAGCTTCCTCGAGGCCTGGAGCGACATGCTCGAGCGCGTCAATGCCCGCGACGCCGACTGGTTCTCGCGCTTCGACCCCATGTGCCAGGAGCACAAGGACAACCTCTACACCCTCCACAGCATGGACAGCATGGAGTGACGTGCCTCATGCGTTCAGCGCGCTGAGCGCCGCGAGGGCCTCCTCGCGGCGCTCGGCGTGGTCCACGATCGGCGCGGGGTAGGTCTCGCCGAGCCGGACGCCCGCCGCCTCCAGG
>JAWWCA010000186.1:0-7070 GCA_033720695.1 Rubricoccaceae bacterium | reverse complement strand
GCCGTCGGGCGACCCCTCGTGGCCGACGCACGGGGCACGGTGGGGTTCTTGTCGTCTTCCATAGCCCGTCGGTGTGGCGGAGGCCGTGCCCGCGCGCTGGGTGAGTGGCCCGCTGCTGTGAGCCAGCAACCGGCGTCCGAGGTCGTGCCATGACGAGGGTTTGTGTCCTTCTCGCTTCGCTCCTGCTCCTCGGCGGCCGGCCGGCCGCCGCCCAGCCGGACCGAACCCGCGCGCCCATCATCGACACGCACCTGCACGCGCACCACGTGCCGCTGCCGCTGCCGCCCGGCTCGCCGCCGCCGTGCCGGCCGCGGCCGGCACGGCCGGAGTCCTCGATGATCCTGTCAGCAAAGGCGAAGAAGTCGGTTATGGCCGCTTCCTCACGCGAGGAGGCGAGCACTCGCTTGAGTCGGTCGGCTGTGGCCGCCTTCTTCTCCGCCTTCAGCCGGAGGATTTCTTCTTCGGCCTCCGCGACTCGCCGCGCGATGAGGTTGTTGAGTTCCTCCGCCCTCTTGTGACCCTTTCGGAGGCCTCCCGAGTTCTCGTTCCACTGCGAGGGGCGGACGAGCACTCGGAGGGACACGTACCGCGTGCGTGCGGAATCGCTGATGCGGAGGTAGATCGGCGCAAGGCCCTTCTTGTTGGTCTTGCGCTTCCAAAGCACCGGGGTCACTCTGGCCATATCATCGCCGTTTCATTTAAAAAGATATCTTGCCACTTTGGACATCACACGGCCTCCGCCACTCCGAGAATCATCGATTCTGAGCGATTGAGGGCGCTAACGGGGTCAGCCGCGCTCGAGCGGGTTCAGAAACGTAGTCCCTCTCCGAGCACACGGGGGTGAGGGCGAGCGTCCTCCGGTGCCTGCTCAGTCGACGCCGAGGAGCTTGTGCGTCTGCACGCTCACCCGCCACGCGGGGTGGTCCAGCGCGAGGGCCACGGCGAGGCGGGCCGCCGCCTCCCGGCGCGGGCCGTCCTCGGGCTGGAGCCAGCGGTAGCGGACCGGCACGCCGCCGAGCCGGTGCTCGCGGAGGCGCTCGGCGAAGCGCGCGTACGCCTCGGGCCGGTAGTCCGGCACGACGAGCTTGAGCTCGTCCATCCTCTCCAGCGCCAGCCGGTCCTCGGGCAGCTTGGGGCTGCACACGACCCAGTCGGGCCAGGCGGCCTCGTTGCCGCCGAAGGCGTCGCGGAGGGCCACGGTCCCGTTCGTCTCGACGGCGACGACGAAGCCGGCGGCGTGGAGGGCGCGGACGAGGGCGCCGTCGGCCTGGAGGAGGGGCTCGCCGCCGGTGAGGACGCAGAACCGGATCGGCTCGGGACCGTCGGCGACGCGGCGCATCTCTCCGACGAGGGCTTCGGCCGAGAGCCGGGCGCTGCCTGCCTTCCGGAAGTTGGTGTCGCACCACAGCGGGCAGTCGGCGCCGGAGCGGGCGGCGTCGCGGTCGCGGTCGGCGGCCTCGCCCGTCCAGAGGTTGCACCCGGCGAAGCGGACGAACACGGCGGGCCGGCCGGCCCAGGCGCCTTCGCCCTGGAGCGTGCGCCAGACGGCGCGGACGGCGTAGCGCGTCGCGCCCGACGGGGCGTCCGCCAGCCGCGTCGCCAGCGGCGTCTCTGCGGTGCGGTCGGTCAGATCCATCCCTTCGCTTTCGCCTCCTCCCAGCCCTCTGCTCGGAGGACGGAGGCGGGGTTGTCCAGCCTGCCGTAGCCCCACGGGTGCCGCTCGCTCCGGTCGCCGTGGTAGTCGGTGTGGCTGTGTTCCACGACGACGTCGAGGCAGCCGAGGTCGGCGGCCAGCTTCCACGTCTCGGCCTTCGTGAGGTGCATGAGCGGCGTCCAGATGCGGAGGTCGGCGCCGAGGGCGAGGCCGAGCGCGCGCGCCATCGCCTCGACGAAGTCGAGCCGGCAGTCGGGGTAGCCGGAGGCGTCCGTCTGGCACATGCCGCCGACGAGGTGGACGGCGTCGCCGTCGCGGAGGCCGCGGCGGAAGGCGTGGGCGGCGGCGTGGGCGAGGAAGACGGCGTTGCGGCCGGGCACGAACGAGGCGGGGAGGTCGGGCGCCTGCGCGTGTGGCGCGTTGACGTCGCCGGGCTCGGTGAGGGCGCTGCCGGCGAGCGTCCCCGTCAGGTCGAGCACGGTGTAGGGGACGTCGGCGAGGTCGGCGATCGTGGCGGCCTGCGCCAGCTCGACGGCGTGGCGCTGCCCGTAGTCGAAGCCGAGGGCCTCGACGCGGTCGAAGCGCGCCTTGGCCCAGTAGAGGCAGGTCGTGGAGTCCTGCCCGCCCGAGAAGAGGACGAGGGCGACGGCGGGGCGGCTCTCCGGAGGGGGCAGGGCGCGGGGCATGGGCGCGGGTTTCCCCGCCAACGCGCGACGGCGTGGCGGGTGCCGGCTCAGGAATCCACGGAACCTGGAGCGGCGGGGAATCCTGCGCCCCCGCCCGGGGTTCACCGGCCGCGCGGCCCTCCCTTCCCGGGCGGGGGCGCCGGACCCGCCGCCCCGCGGGCGTCTTCATGCACCGGAACCCTCCCTTGAACGTGGTGACGCCCCCTCTCGTCGCCGACCCGGTCCGGCTGGATGCGCTCGCCCGCACCGGGCTGCTCGACGCGCTGCCGGACGAGGCCTTCGACCGGCTCGTCCGGTTGGCGGCCCGGGTGGTCGGGGCTCCTGTGGCGCTCCTCTCGCTCGTCGATCGGGACCGCCAGTTCTTCCTGAGCGCGGTGGGGCTGTCGGAGCCGTGGGCCTCGGCGCGTGAGACCCCGCTGTCGCACTCGTTCTGCCAGTACGCGATCACGTCGGTCGGCCCCTTCGTCGTCGAGGACGCGCGGGAGCACCCCCTCCTGCGAGGCAACGGGGCGGTCACGGACCTCGGCGTCCTCGCCTACGCGGGCATCCCCCTCATCACGGCGTCGGGGCAGGCGCTCGGGAGCTTCTGCGCCCTCGACACGCGCCCGCGGCAGTGGACGGCGGACGAGATCGGGGCGCTGCAGGACCTCGCCGCCGCGGCCATGACCGAGATCGAGCTCCGCGAGAGCGAGGCGCGCTACCGCACGCTCGCCGAGTACGCCCTCGACATGATCTCGACGCACTCCGTCGAGGGGGTCTACCGGTACGCGTCGCCGGCCTGCCGCGCGCTCCTCGGCTTCGAGCCCGAGGAGCTCGTGGGACGGCTCGCCTACGACCTCTTCCACCCCGAGGACATCCCGGCGATCCAGCAGGCCCACGTCGAGACCGTCGCGGACCGGTCCAAGATGCAGACGGCGCGCTACCGCATCCGGCGCAAGGACGGGGCCTACCGCTGGGTCGAGACGCGGGGGCAGATGACCACGACGGAGCGGGGGCGCCCTGAGATCGTCGCGGTGACGCGCGACATCACCGAGCAGCAGGCCATGGAGGTGGCCCTGCGCCAGGAGCGCGAGCAGCTCCACACCCTCATCGAGGCCATCCCCCAGCAGGTGTGGACCGCCCGCCCCGACGGCGCCATCGACTACGTCAGCGACCGCGTCCTCGCCTACTTCGGCCGCTCCCGCGCGGACCTCGTCGGGATGGGCTGGCACGACACCGTGCACCCGGACGACCTCCCGTCCGCCCTCGCGCGCTGGGAGGGCGCTCTCGCCTCGGGGGAGCCCTACGAGGTGGAGTTCCGGCTGCGAGCCCACGACGGGTCGTACCGCTGGCACCTCGGACGCGCCCTCCCGCTCCGCGGCACCGACGACGAGATCATCGGGTGGTTCGGGACCAACACCGACATCACGGACCGGAAAGAGATGGAGGAGGTGCTCCAGGCCGAGAAGAGCCGGCTCGAAGAGCTCCTCGCGCGGCTGCGCAGGGCGCAGCATCAGCTCATCCAGCAGGAGAAGATGGCGAGCCTGGGGCGGCTCACGGCCGGGATCGCGCACGAGCTCAAGAACCCCCTCAACTTCGTCATCAACTTCGCGGAGCTCTCGGAGGCCCTCGCCGCCGAGGTCCGCGAGCGGCTCCCCGCCGGGCGGACGCCGGCTGCCGTCGCCGAGGCTCTGGACGACCTCGTCGTCAACACGGAACGGATCGTCCACCACGGCCGGCGGGCCGACGCCATCGCGAGGAGCATGCTCACGCACGCCCGCGCGACGCCGGGCGCGCGCGCACCCACCGATCTCAACGCCCTCGTCGGCGAGTGCGTGGACCGCGCCTACCACGAGATGCGCGCGCGGCGCCCTTTCGACGTCGAGATCGAGCGGCGCCTCGACGACGCCCTGGAACCGATCCTCCTCGACCAGGAGGCAGTTGGCCGGGTGCTCGTCAACCTCGTGGCGAACGCCTTCGACGCTCTCCGGGAGCGGGCCGGGCAGGAGGGGTCCCCCTTCGCCCCCCGCCTCCGCGTGGTGACGCGGCGTACCGACGAGGGCGAGGCCGCCGTGTACATCCACGACAACGGCACCGGGATGCCCGCCGAGGTCGCCGCGCGGGTGTTCGAGCCGTTCTACACCACCAAGCCGCCAGGGGAGGGGACCGGGCTGGGCCTCTCGCTGGCCTACGACATCGTGACGCAGGGGCACGGCGGCTCCCTGACGGTGCGCAGCCGCGAGGGCGAGGGGACCGTGTTCAGCATCATCTTCCCTCCTGCGGCGCCCGTCCGCGCTGTGGCGGTCCCTGCCCCGAGGGCGCTCACGGGCTCCTGAGCGCCCGCGAGAGGGCCTGGACGGCGAGGGCCGTCGCGAGGAGGGGGTCGTCCTCTTTGTTGGGGGCGCCCTCGGGGTTCGCGAACGAGCCGTCGGGTCGCTGCCGCGCGGCGAGGAGGGCGGCCACGTCGTCGCGCCAGCCCGTCTCGCCCAGGCGGGCGTACGCCTCGGCGCGCGTGGCGAGGTGGTAGAACTGCATCACGCGCTGCCACTGGCCGGGGGCGTCGGGCGGGAGGCCGGCGGGCTCGTCCCAGCCGGGGTGGGCGCGGAGCCAGCCGAGGGCGGCCTGCACGGGTTCGCTGTCTGGGGCGTGCCCGGCCGCGAGGAGGGCGAGGAGGCCGTCCGCGGTCGTCGTGGCGTAGGAGCCGTAGACGCCCGCCGCCGTGAGGCCGGCCTTGTTGACGCCGACGGAGACCGACGAGGCGTAGAAACCGCCGTCGTAGTGCGTGCTGTCGGTGAGGACGCCGTCGGGCGGCTGGGGGCGGCGGCTGCTCGGGTGCTTCTGGAGGAGGCGGAGGAAGCGCGTCGCCGCGTCGGCCGAGGCCGAGTCGAGGGCGCCGGCGGCGCGGAGGGCGCCGAGGGCGCGGCGGGTGTGCGAGAGGTCGAGGTGGCCGGTCTCGCCCGGCCCGAGCGTCGTCTCGCCGAAGCCCCACGCGCCGTAGGCGAGGTGCTCGGGCGTGATCCCGCGCCGCTCGGTGAACTGCTGCGCCTGGAGGAAACGCGCCATTCGGCGGACGAGCGCCGTATCCTCGGGCGCGCCGTGCGCGGCGAGGACGCGGAGGCCATAGGCCGTGCTGTAGACGGGGTACTCCAGGACGGGTCCGCCGAGACCGAGTGCGCCCGACGAGTCCACGTGTGCGCGGAGGAAGCCGAGGGCCCGCTCGACGCCGCCCTCGGGCGGGGCCGCCACGTCTTCGGGCACCTGGAGGAGGGCGTGGAGGACGAACGGCGTCCACGCCTGTCCGCCGCGGACGATGCCGTGGGTGGCGCTGTGCCAGCCGCCGTCCTCGGCCTGCTGGCTCCAGAGGTACGCAGCCGCGCGCGCGAGCACGTCGCGGCCGTCGGGCGCGGGATCCGGGGCGCAGCCCCCTCCGGCTCCGCTCAGGGCCAGCAGGGCGAGGGCCAGAGGGAGCGCGCGGCGTCGGGGCGACCCACCGGCCGCCCCGACGGTCCCAGCGGAGGGCGTCCTGCTCATCCGCGCTGGAGCTCGTGGGCGAGGAGCGTCGCGTCGCGGTCGGCCGTGAGGGCCAGGATCACGGCGGCCGTGCAGAAGACGGGGCTCGTGATGCAGTGGTGCCCGCTCCAGCTCCCGTCGCCGTTCTGGATGCTGCCGAAGAGGTTGACGAGGCGGGCGTGCCAGCGGTCCCAGGCGTCGCCGCCAGCGATGACGAGGCTCTCGCTCGTCATCATGTAGGAGAGGAACTCCTCGCCGCCGTTGTTGCCGAAGCCGGACCAGATCTCGTCGCCTTCGAGGAGGGTGGCCGTGGCGGCGTTGCGGGAATAGGCGTCGTAGAGGCGGGCGGCCTCGGCCTCGGAGCGGCCGGCCCGGCGGAGGGCCTCCTCGGTCACCTCGGCGTCGTCGCCGAGGGCGTCCTGGACGGCCGTGGCGGCCTCGCGGGCCTCCTGCGCCGTGGCGCGCTGGCCGGCCGAGGCGGCGTAGAGCGCCACGCCCGCGCCCGCGCTGGCGTCCACCTCCGCCGCCGGGGGCGCGCCGGGGGCGCCGCCGCGGACGGTGATGTTGCCGCGCTGGTCGGCGCGCGAGCGGTCGAGCGCCTCCTCGTCCACGTCGCGGCCGGCGGCCTGGGCCCGTTCGAGGGCGGAGGTCGCCATGGCGCTCTGGAGCACGGGCGCCCAGCCGCCCCCGGCCTGCGAGCCGTCGGCGGTCTGGCCGCGCTGGAGAGCGAGGAGGCACTTGTCGAGCGCGGCCTCGGTGCGGCGCTCGAGCCGCCCGTCGAGGTGGGGGAGGGCGGCGGTGAAGAGCTGGGCCGCGAGCGCCGCGTCGATGTTGCGGCCGAGCTTGGCCTGGGGCTGCGTGCCCTCGATGGACGTGATCCGGGCGCTGTTCGCCGGCGCCTCCTCGACGACGCCGACGAGGTAGGTGAGGGCGCGGCGGACGTTGTCGGCGTAGGGGCCGTCGTCGGGGGTGCTGCCGGCGCGGAGGAGGGCGAGGGCGGCGAAGGCCGTCGTGGCCGGGTCGATCTGGACGGCGTGGGGGTCGCGGACGCCCTGGGCCGTGTGCTGCCCGGCGCCCCACCCGCCGTTGTCGAACTGCGCCTCGGCGAGCCACGCGAGGCTCCGGTCCAGGTAGCCCGGGAGCGGCTTGGCGTCGTCGGGGTCGACGGCGTGGGTGACCACGACGGGCGGGCCGTCGGGCGGGGGTGGGAGGGGCGGCGCCGGGTCGGGCGCGCGGGAGAG
>JAWWCA010000185.1:0-7168 GCA_033720695.1 Rubricoccaceae bacterium | reverse complement strand
CGTCGGGGCGTCCTTCACGAGCCCGATCCGGTTGGCGACGCGGAAGACGTGGGTGTCCACGGCGATCGCGGGCTCGTCGAAGGCCACGGCCACGACCACGTTGGCCGTCTTGCGGCCGACGCCCTTGAGCCGCGTCAGCTCGGCGTGCGTCCGCGGCACCTCGCCGCCGAAGTCCGCCACGAGCATCCGGGCCGTGGCCGCGAGCGCCTTCGCCTTCTGGTTGGGGTAGGACACCGAGCGGATGTAGGGGAAGATCTCGTCGGCCTCGGCCTCGGCCATCGCCTCCGGTGTCGGGAAGCGCGCGAAGAGGTCGGGCGTGACGAGGTTCACGCGCTTGTCGGTGCACTGCGCCGAGAGGATCACGGCGACGAGGAGCTCGAACGGGCTCCGGTACTGGAGCTCGGTCTCCGGCCGGGGGATGCGCTCGCGGAGGCGCTCGAGGACGACGCGGGCCTTGGCTCGACGGGACACGGGGGACGGGGCGACGGGCGGGACCGGAAGCTACCACGACGGCAGCGCGCTAGCGGCCTCGCAGGACGAGCGCGATGCCGCCCAGAACGGCGACGGCGGCCAGGGCCAGCCGGAGCGTGACGGGCTCGCCGAGGAGCGCCACGCCGCCGAGCGCGGCCAGCACGGGAACGCTGAGCTGCACCGTCGCCGCGCTCGCGGCCCGCAGCGCCGGCAGGACCGCGTACCAGACCACGTACCCCAGCCCCGACGTGAGGGCCCCGGAGAGCGCGGCGTAGCCGGCCCCGAGCCCGTCCAGCCGCAGGCCCGTGCCCGAGAGCGCCAGCCCGAGGCCCAGGGCGACGGACAGGGGCGCCGCCCGCAGGAAGTTGCCCGCCGTGGCCGCCGTCGCGTCGCGCGTGCCGCGCCCCCGCAGCGAGTAGATGCCCCACGCCACGCCGGACGCGGCCATGAGGGCCGCCGGGCCGAGCGGGGGCGCGGTGAGGCCGGGGAGCACGAGGTAGACCAGCCCGCCCATCGCGGCGGCCGCCCCCAGCGCCTGGACCGCCGAGAGGCGCTCGCCGCGCGCGAGCCCGGTGCCGATCATCGTGAGCTGCACCGCCCCAAAGAGGAGCAGCGCGCCCGTCCCCGTCGAGAGCGTGAGGTAGGCGAAGGAGAACGCCGACGCGTAGACGAAGAGCGCCGCCGCCGAGGCCCACGTCCCCGCAGGCGGCCGGGCGCGCGCGCGGACGACGAGCCAGAGCGCGAGGGCCCCGCTGCCGAGGCGCACGGCCGTGAACGTGGCCGCGTCGATCTCGGTCGTGGCGAGGGCGAGCCGGCACAGCACCGAGTTGGCGGCGAAGGCCCCCATCGTCAGCGCCGTCAGGGCGTAGACGGCGGCCCGGGAGCGGGTGCGGGGGGCGGCCGGGGTGGTCACGGAGCGCCGGTGCCGGTCTGTAGGCGAAAGAGGATCGACCGGGCCCAGGATACGCCCCGCCCCGTCGGGTGAACCTGTCTGCGTCGCGGGCATACCACCCTCCTGGGCCACCCTGTTGTTTCCACCAGACGTACCGGGGCCATGACCGCGCTCGAACGCAGCCTCACCTGGGCCGACGCCCGCCGGGCCGAGGCCCTCGACCTCGTCCGCATCTTCCTCGGCCTCGGCCTCTTCGTCCGCGGCGTCCTGTTCATCGCCGAGCCCGAGGCCTACCTCGCCCTCGTCCCCGCGGCCGGCGACGGGTTCTTCGTCTCGACGCTGGCGGTCCACCTCGTGGCCCTGGCTCACCTCGGCGGCGGGCTCCTCCTCGCGGCCGGGCTCCTCACGCGGCTGGCGGCCCTCGTGCAGCTCCCCATCCTCGGCACCGCCGCCGCCCTCCTCGCCGCGTCGGGGCCCATCGCGGGCGGCGACTCGTTCGAGTTCGCCGCGCTCGTGCTCGTGCTCCTGGCCGTGTTCGCCGTGTGGGGCGCCGGGCCGCTCTCGCTCGACCGCTGGCTGACGCGCCGCAACGAGCTGGCGGAGGAGCGCGAGGCGCGGATCGTTGCGGAGACGGTCGAGCGGCTCCACGCCGCCGAGCCGGACCCCCTCCCCGAGCCGGTCCCCGAAACGGCGCCGGACCGCGCGCCCGTGTCCGCTTCGTCGGGCCGGCCGAAGCCGCTGCCGACGTGCACGTGCGGCCACGACCGGAACCACCCGCTCGTCGAGGCGCGCCGGAGCTACGGGTTCCGCGGCGCGCTCCCGTTCTTCAGCGGGGCCACCGGCACCCCCACCCGCATCGTGTTCCGGTGCCACCGCTGCGGCGCGGTCGTCGAAGAGTCGACGGACCGGGACGTGATGCGGGCGTTCCGCTACCGGCGCTACGCCACGCCCGAGCAGCCCGACGCGGCCGAGTAGGCGGGCCGACGCTAGGCGGGGCCGGGCTCGTCGTGCATCACGGCCTTCACCTTGTCCACGACCTCGGGCGTGACGTGGTCGAGGCCGTGCGCCTCGCGGGCGTGGGCGGCCACCATCTGGAGCGCTTCCTCTTCGCTCTCGGCACGGACGACGGCGTCGCACTCGAACCCGACGTCGCTGCAGCGGACGACTTTGGCCATGGGAATCCCTCTCGGTGTTTGGTGGAAGAGTCGGGTCTACGTTAGCGATCCCGCCCCTTTCGTGCAAGCCGCCCGTTCCACGAGGCGGGGTGGCCGCCGGGCTATCTTCCGCGGCGTATGGCCTCGCTCCCGCCCGCCGTGCGCCGGCTCGTCCCCCTCCTCCTCCTCGCGCTCGGTGCGCCCCACCTCGCCGCACAGCCGGCCGAGCGGCTCTCAGACGCCGCCGCCGTCTCGCTCTTGACGATGCTGCCGGGCGAGGAGGTCTACAGCGCCTTCGGCCACAGCGCCTTCCGCGTCCACGACCCCGCCCTCGGCCTCGACCGGACCTACAACTTCGGCACGTTCGACTTCGAGCAGCCCTTCTTCGTCCTCCGCTTCCTCCGCGGGCAGCTCGACTACCTCCTCGACACGGCGCCCTACGAGGCCGAGATCGCCAAGTACCGCTACCTCCGGCGGCCCGTCATCGAGCAGCACCTCGCCCTCCCCCCCGAGGCCGTCCGCGCGCTCTACGCGATGCTCGAAGCGAACGCCCTCCCCGAGAACCGGGCGTACCGCTACGACTTTTTCTACGACAACTGCTCGACGCGTCTGCTCGTCGCCCTCGAGCGCGCCCTCGGGGCGGCAGGGCCGGCGCCCCTCGCGCTCCGCGCGCCGTACACGCCCCAGCCCTTCCGCGCCCTCCTCCAGCCCTACCTCGACGGCGACCCGCTCCTCGACCTCGGCACCGACCTCGGCCTCGGGCTCCCGGCCGACCGGCCCGCCACGGCCCGTGAGGCCACGTTCCTCCCCGTCGAGCTGATGCGGCAGGTGGACGGCGCGACGGTCGGCAGCCGGCCGCTCGTGGCCCGGACCGACACCGTGGTGTGGGTCCCGGGCTACGGTCTCGCCGAGGACGCCGCCGGCTGGCCCGTGGCGCTCGCCCTCGGCCTCCTGCTCTTCGGCGCCGTCGCCACGGCCTGGGGCGTCCGGAGACGCCGGACGGCCGACCGGCTCGGCCGCCTCGGCGACGCCGCGCTCTTCGGCGGCGTGGGCCTCGCCGGGCTGATCCTGGCGGCGCTGTGGCTCGGGACGGAGCACACCGTGACGGGCCCCAACCTCAACCTGCTCTGGGCGTGGCCGACGCACCTCGCGGCGGCGTGGGCGCTCGGGCGGGAGGCGCGGCCTCGCGGGCTCCGCCCCTACCTCCTCGCCACCGCCGCCGTCACCGGCCTGACGGTGGCGCTCTGGGCGTGGCTCCCCCAGGAACTGCCCGCGCCTGCGCTCGGCCTCGCCCTCCTCCTCACCGTCCGCGCGCTCGTGCGGGCCTGGACGCCCGATGCCGACCCGGCGAAGACGCCGAGCGGCGGGAGCATGACCCGCCGCTGAGCGTTCGCCCCCCCACGACCCCGTATCTCCACCCCTCCAGTTCCCGACACGGAACACCCATGCTCGCGACCGCTGCCCTCGACGCCATCCACATCGGCAACGGCCACGTGCCGACGCTGCCGGCGAACCTCACGCCCGAGCGCCTCCGCGACCTCGCCCGGATCGCCACCTACGCCCCCGACGACCTCGCGCGGGAGCGGCTGACGGTGCGGGCGCCGTTCACGGGCGAGACGGTGGCCTCCCTCCCGGCCGCGGCGCCCGCAGACGTGCAGGCCGCCTTCGCGCAGGCGCGGGAGGCCCAGGCGGCGTGGGCCGCGCGGCCCTACGCCGAGCGAGCGCGGATCGCCGAGCGCTTCCACGACCTGGTCCTCGACCGCCACGAGCAGGCCCTCGACCTGATCCAGCTGGAGAGCGGCAAGACCCGCTACGACGCCTTCCAGGAAGTCGGCGATGTGGCCGTCGTGAGCCGGTACTACGCCTATCACGGCGAGAAGGCCCTCGCCCGCTCGGTGAGGCCCGGCTTCATGCCCCTCCTCACCCAGGTCGAGGTGAACCGCCTCCCCCTCGGCGTCGTCGGCATCATCGCGCCCTGGAACTACCCGCTGACGATGGCGATCACCGACGCCATCCCGGCGCTCCTGGCCGGCAACGCCGTCGTCGTCAAGCCCGCCGAGCTGACGCCGTTCACGGCGCTCTGGGCCGCCGCCCTCCTCCTCGAGGCCGGCCTGCCCGAGGGCCTCCTCCACGTTGTCCCCGGCTCCGGCGAGGCGCTCGGCGAGACCCTCCTCGACGCGTCGGACTTCGTCCACTTCACCGGCTCCACCGAGGTGGGCCGCCTGATCGCCCGGCAGGCGGGCGAGCGGCTCATCGGCGCCTCGCTCGAGCTCGGCGGCAAGAACCCCCTCCTCGTCCTCGACGACGCCGACCTCGGCAAGGCCACCGAGGGCGCGGTGCGGGCGTGCTTCTCCTCGGCCGGCCAGCTCTGCATCGCCGCCGAGCGGCTCTACGTGGACCGCGCGGTGTTCGACGACTTCCTCGACCGCTTCCGCTACCGGATCGAGGCCCTGACCATCGGGGCGGGCTACGACTGGGCGACGGAGATGGGGTCGCTCGTCTCGCAGGAGCAGCTCGACAAGGTGACCGAGCACGTCGAGGACGCCCTGTCCAAAGGCGCAACGCTCGTCACGGGCGGCCACCCGCTCCCCCACCTCGGGCCCTATTTCTACGCCCCGACCGTCCTCACCGACGTGACGCCCGAGATGACGCTCTTCAGGGAGGAGACGTTCGGCCCCGTCGTCGCCGTCTACCCGTTCGACACCGACGCCGAGGCCGTGGCCCTCGCCAACGACTCGCCGTACGGCCTCAACGCGAGCGTCTGGACGCGCGACACCCGGCGCGGGCGGGCCCTCGCCCGCCAGATCCGCTGCGGCACCGTCGGCGTGAACGACCCCTACATGGCGGCGTGGGGCTCGACGGCGGCGCCGATGGGCGGCTTCGGCGACTCGGGCCAGGGGCGGCGCCACGGCGCCTACGGCATCCAGAAGTACACCGAGCCGCAGACGGTCGCCACGCAGCACCTCCTGCCCATCGCGCCGCTCGCGGGGATGGCCGCCGGGGCCTTCGCCGGGACGCTCATCGGGGCGTTCAAGGTGATCCGCCGGCTGCCGGGGCTGCGGTAGGGCGAGGCGGCCTCAGCCGGCCGAGGCCGGGAGGTGCTCGGCCAGCCACCGCCGCAGCGCCGGCTCCGGCAGCGCCCCGGTGAACCCGGCCGCGACGGCGCCGTCGCGGAACAGCGTGACGGCCGGGATGCCCTGGACGCCGTAGCGCTGCGCGAGCGCGGGGTGGGCGTCCACGTTGATCTTGACGAGGCGCCACGCGCCGCCGCTCTCGCGCGCCAGCCGCTCGATCGTCGGGCCGAGCACGCGGCACGGCCCGCACCACGGCGCCCAGAAGTCCACGACGACGGGCTTCTCGCGGCTCTTGTCGAGCACCTCGGTCTGGAAGTCGGCCATGGTCAGCGCGCGACGGCGGGGCTGGGGGCGTGGACCGAAGAGACGGCGGGCGGCGGGGCGGCGCCGAGCACGCCGGGCAGCTCCCTCCACAGGATGAAGACCCCCATGACGACGAGGAAGACGGCGAACCCCTTTCGGAGCGACGCCTGCGGCACGCGGCCGCTGATCCGGTTGTCCACGAACGCGCCGACGACGCCGACGGCCGACAACAGGCCGATGAGCCCCCAGTCCACCGCGAGCCCGGTGTCCGCGAGCACGTCGAGGTACTTGTAGAACCCGGCGAAGCTCTTGAGGGCGATGATGACGAGGCTGGTGCCGACGGCCAGCCGCATCGGCAGCCCGCCGAGGAGGACGAGCGCGGGGACGATGAGGAACCCGCCGCCCACGCCGACGAGCCCCGTCAGCACCCCGACCGCGAGCCCCTCGACGGCGAGGATCCACGCGGCCTGCCGGCGGCCCGTCCCGTCGGACGCGGCGCGGCCCCGGAGCATGAGCACGGCCGCCACCAGCATCACGCCGGCGAAGAGGGCCAGCTGCACGCCGCCCGAGACGAACCGCGAGAGCGCCGCGCCGCCGTAGGTCCCCACGATGCCGGGGATCCCGAAGAGCAGCACGCTGCGGACGTCCACCTGCCGCTGCCGCGCATAGGGCAGCGCCCCGAACGCCGCGATGGCCCCGACGACGGCGAGGCTCTCGGCGATCGCGACCTTCTCGGGCTCGCCGGCGAGGTAGACGAGGACAGGGACGGTGAGGATGGACCCGCCCGAACCGAGGAGGCCGAGGGTGAGCCCGATGGCGAGGGCGCCGAGCCAGACGTAGAGCATAAGGGCAGGGCACGGTCCGCCGCGTCCGCAGCGGGCCCGGCCCGTCGGGGGGGATCAGGCCAGCTCGGGCTCGGCGGCGGGGCCCTTCTCCACCTCGCCCACCTCGCGGTAGGTGCCGAAGAGGCCGTTGACGTAGGTGACGTCGTGGCCCGCGCGGGCGAGCCAGGCCGAGGCGGCCGCGCTCCGGGCGCCGCTCGCGCAGTGGATCACGAGGCGCTTGCCCTCGGGCAGCCGTGCCTCGGCGTACTCCGGCAGCCGCGTGTACGAGGCGTTGATGGCGCCGGGGACGTGCCCCGACGCGTACTCCGACGCGTACCGGACGTCCACGACGGCGACGTCGTCCTCCTCGCGGAGGCGCGCCACGTCCGGCATCGAGACCTCCTCGATGGTGGCGTGCGCCCCCCCCTCCTCGAAGAAGCGCTCCAGCGT
>JAWWCA010000184.1:0-7170 GCA_033720695.1 Rubricoccaceae bacterium | reverse complement strand
GTCAGCGAGAGCGAGCCCTGGGCGTCCACGAGCACGATGAGGGCGGCGGTGCCGTCCGCCTCGCCGACGGCGTACGTCCCCTCCGCGGGCCGGGTCTCGCCGTCGACGTAGAAGCCGACGCTGCCTTCGACGCCGCCGCTGCGGTCCTCGTCGGCCTGGAGGAGGATCAGGAACCGCAGCGCGCCGGCCTCGGCGTCGGTCCCGAAGGAGGCCTCCCCTTCGAGCCGGGCGTCGACGGCGCCGGAGAGGGTGGCGGTGAACGCGGCCTCGTCCTCCCCGGCGGAGTCGCAGGCGGCGAGGGTGAGGAGGGCGAGGAGCAGCGCGGCGGGGCGCGGGCGGAGGGTCAGGGGCATCGGGGTGTGGGAGGAGGTGCGGGAGAGCCGCTCGACCACCGACCCAGGTCACGCGGTCCCGCTCAGGGGGCGCGAAGGTAGTCCTCGCCGCGCCCGCGGATGCGCTCGTCCCACGTCTGCATCCATTCTTGCTCCTTCGCCGCGAGGCGTGCCCAGTCGAGCGGCATCGGGCGGAGGTCGAGGCCCTGCATCCACGCGGGGAGGCTGTCGGTCGGCACGTCGGTGCGGGCCGGGATGCGGTGGAATCGGCGGGCCTGGTCCACGAGCGCTTCCCGAGTGGTCACGAACTCGTAGAACGCCTCGGCGAGGGCCCGGTTGGGCGCTCCCTCCGGGATCGCGATGGCGTCGACGACCACGGGCGTGCCGGAGGTGGGGATCCGCCAGCCGAAGGGGTAGCCGTTGTCCTGCGCCTGGAGGGCGATGTCGGGGAGGTTCCACAGCGTGACGTCGCCCTCGCCCCGGGCGAGCTTGAGGTAGAGCTGCGTGGGGTCGGCGGGGTAGTCGTCGGTGTTCTCGTCGAGGCGGGCGAGCCACCGGAAGCCCTCCGCCTCCGACGGCTGCCGCAGGATCATGGCCCCGAAGATCGTGCGCATGGTGCCCGAGGCGAGGGGGCTCCGGATGACGACGCGGCCCCGCCACCGCGCGCTGAGGAGGTCGTCCCAGTCGGCCGGCGCCGCGGCCGAGTCGACCGCCTCAGTGTTGTAGGCGATGACCTCCGGGGTGAGGAAGGTGCCGTACCACCGGTCCAGGGGGTCGCGCGCCTCGGGCGCGACCGCGCTGGCCCACGACGGGGCGTAGGAGGCGAGGAGGCCCTCCTCGGCGGCCTGGGCGAAGAGGGTCTGGGGGGCGCCCCACCAGAGGCTCGCCTGGGGGTTGGCGCGCTCGGTGCGGAGGCGGTCGTAAGCGTCCTGCGAGCCCATGTCGAGCCACACCACGTCCACGTCGGGGTGCTCGGCCTCGTAGGCGGCCTCGTAGGCGGCCAGCATCTCCTGGCCGTGGGGGGAGTACACGACGATCCGCTCGCGGTCGTCGGTGGCGCAGGCGGCGAGGAGCGCGGCCGCGAGGAGGGGGAGGAGGAGTCGGCGCACGGGCGGGGCGGGGCGGGCGGGGCGCCCTCTACCGCGCCTGCGCGTGCGCGTTCCGGTGCGCGTCCTAGGCCTCGCCCTCGACCTGGACGAAGCCGGGGCGCTGCCCGAACCGCCGTTCGTGCATCTCGATCTCG
Organism: Rubricoccaceae bacterium; assembly: GCA_033720695.1. Taxonomy (GTDB): domain Bacteria; phylum Bacteroidota; class Rhodothermia; order Rhodothermales; family Rubricoccaceae; genus DATGQT01. Next base: position 5,595 of record JAWWCA010000184.1, on the reverse strand, counting down.
CGGAGCGCCTCGGCGAGGGCCATCTCCTGGAGCGCGTCCTCGACGATCTCCTGGATCAGCTCGCGCTGTTCGTGGAGCGCCTCGGCGACCGCCTCTTTGATGGCGTCGCCGAGGACGTCGGGGGTGAGATCCCGCGCGCGCGGGGGGGTATCCTTCGGCATAGTGGGCGGAGGTTGCGCGCCTCGGGGGCGGAGCGGTCGGTCAGAGGGAGGGACGGCCAAGGTAGCGCCCGGGACGCGAAAAAAAAGCCCATTCCCGGTGCACCCGCCTCCCCCGACGTGCCCCCGGTCAGGCCTCCGGTGCAGACGGGACGAACTGGCGGTAGTGCTCGAAGCGCTCGAGGATGCGGGACACGTACTCGACGGGCTCCAGCCCGCGGCAGTAGCCGTGGCGGACGATGGGGTCCTGGTACCACTCGGCCTCGCTGAGGCGGAGGAGCCAGAACGCGACGTCCTCCCACACCTTCGGGTCGTCCCCGTACTTCTCCGCGAGGCGCTGGGCGTCCATGACGTGGCCGGCGCCGGCGTTGTAGGAGGCGAGGATGAACTTCAGCCGCTCCTGGGGATCGGCGATCTCGTCCGCCCAGTAGTTCTCCTCCAGCCACTGGAGGTAGCGGACGGCCCCGTCCACGTTCTCGTCGGGGTCGTAGGGGTCCGAGATGCCGAGGTCGCGGGCGGTCCCGGGCATGATCTGGAGGAGCCCCATGGCCCCGGCCCACGAGGTGGCGCGCGGCCGGAACCGGGACTCCTGGTAGGTCTGCGCCGCGAGGAGCCGCCAGTCCCACCCGGCCTCGCTGGCGTAGCGCTGGAGCAGCTCGTCCCAGTCGGAGAGCGTCCCGGTCTCGGCGGTGAGGTACTCGCTCGTCACCCGCTCGCGGTACCCGCGGCGGTCCACGTAGTACTTCTCGTAGAGCTGGTTCCAGCGCGCCGACTCCCGGTTCTCCGCGATCCACTGGTTGAGCGCCCACTGGAGCTCGGGCGCGTTCTTCCGGACGGCCCACGTCACGGGGTGCTCGTTCCCGATGGCCGGCGCCACGGCGAGGTTGGTGTAGTAGCTGCGCTCGAGCTCGGCCACGTTCTCCTGCGCCACCGTGAACGGGACGCGCGCGAGGGCCACCTCGCGGATGAGGTGCTCGCTCGTCGTGTCGAGCTGCACGACGCGGATGTCGCCCGTGACCTGGTCCTCGATCTCGAGGAGGCGCCCCACGTAGGGGGACCCCGATGGGAGGTACACCGACTCGCCGGCGAGGTCGGCGGGGCGCTCGATGGGGCGGACGTTGACCTCAATGGGGTCGGCGGGGATCGGGAGCAGGGAGTCGGCGGGGAGCCCCGCCTCCTCGGGGGAGCCCTCGCGCTGGACGAGGGAGGGGCGCGTGCGGTAGAGCTCGGCCGAGTAGGCGAAGTTGGCCGTGTCCTGCTCCGTCGGCACGATCCGCGCCGCGGCGATGTCGCCCTCGCCCCGGTTGAGGTAGACGAGGAGGCTGTCGCGCGGGACGACCCGCATCTGGAGGACCACGCCGGCGTCCTCGGCGAAATCCTCCAGCAGCTCGTACTCGTAGCCGAGGGCCTGCCCGCGGTAGAGGAAGTACGACGTCGAGTTGAAGCTCGTCAGGGCCACGATCGTGTCGCGCTCGACGATGGCGGCGAGGTCCCGGTCGATGGGCGGGGGGTAGATGTCGACGCGGGTCGGGGCGCGGCTCGTGACCCAGGACGCGAGGAGGAGGCCCGGGATGACGAACAGGAGGAGGAAGAGGGCGAAGTAGCGCTTCTTGAGCTTGGGACGGGACATCGGGACGGAGGATGAGACGGGGCGGGCTCCAGGGGGTGGCAGCAGGGCCAGCCCCGATTACATCAGCGCGGGAACCTCTCCCCGCTTCAGCAGCCCGGCCTGCCGCTTTGCCACGAGCCGGGCGACCCCCACGACGAGGCTGGAGGCGACGGTCCACGTCAATGCCTCGCTCCACGCCGTGTCCGCGGAGGCGGGGTTGGCGGGCGGCTCCTTGCCGGTGGCGGTGCGCCACCCGTGCTTGAGGACGAAGCGCGTGGCGAAGGCCGCTCCGGCGGCGGCGGCGAACGTGACGGCTTTCCAGGTGGTCTCGTCGGAGATCTTCATCGGGGAGGGGACGCATGAGAAGGGCACCCCTTCTTACGCGTCCCCGCCGTCATGTTCTCTGAAATCCCCTTGAGGGCTCGCCCACGCCGGCTCAGCCCAAGACCTGGAGCCGGGCGAACTTCAGCTTCAGCTTCTTCTGGCCCACGTCCTTGAAGAAGACCGTCGCCGTGGCCCGGTCGCCGGCGCCCTCGACGGCGATCACCTTGCCGGAGCCGAACGAGGCGTGGCGCACGCGCACGCCCGGCACCACGCCGGCGCCGCCCGCGGCCGCCTCGTCCACGCCCTCGTCGTACTCGACCGTCCGGCCGTCGTCGCGGCGGACGGTGCGCCGGGTGGGCTTCGCGGCGTCCGGCCGGAGCGACTGCCGGTAGTAGTGGGGGTCGAGTTGGCTGTACTCCGACGTCCGCCGCCCCTTCGGCTTGCCGGCGCGGCCGGTGCCGCGGCCGAACCCGTCGTCGTCGAGCGTGAAGCGGCCGGGCCGAGCCTCGAACTGCCGCCCGCTCTCGGTGCGCACCACGTCCTCGGCCTCGATCTCGTCGAGGAACCGGCTGCGGACGGCCCCCTGGCTCTCGCCGTAGCGGTACCGGCTCCGCGCGTACGAGAGGAAGAGCGCCTCCTCGGCCCGCGTCACGCCGACGTAGAACAGCCGCCGCTCCTCCTCCAGTTCCTTGGGGTCCTGCGCCGCGACGGAGAGCGGGAAGAGCCCCTCCTCCAGCCCGGCCACGAAGACCACCTTGAACTCGAGCCCCTTCGAGGCGTGGAGCGTCATGAGCGTGACGCGGTTCTCGTCGCCCTGGAGGCTGTCTACGTCGGCGACGAGGGAGACCTCCTGGAGGAAGGCCGAGAGCGTGCCCCCCTCGCCGGCCGCCTGCACGAACTCGGCCACGGCGTTGAGCAGCTCGTGGACGTTTTCGAGGCGGACGAGCGCCTCGGGCGTGTTCTCGTCGCGGAGCGCCTTGAGGAGGCCGCTGGCCTGGACGAGGTCGCGTGCCAGCTCGTCGGCGGGGAGGCGCTCGGCCTTGGAGGCGTGGTGCGCGATCGTGAAGGCGAACCCCTCGACGGCGTTCGCGGCGCGGCCGGAGAGGCCGGCGTCCTTCGGCTCCTGGAGCGCCTGCCACAGCCCCAGCCCGTGCTCGGTGGCGTAGCGCCGCAGCCTCTCGAGGGTCTTGGCGCCGATCCCGCGCGTGGGCGTGTTGATGGCCCTCAGCAGCGAGGCCTCGTCGTGGGGGTTGACGACGAGGCGGAGGTAGGCGAGCGCGTCCTTGATCTCTTTGCGCTGGTAGAAGCTCGTCCCCCCAACGATCCGGTACGGGATGCCGCCGCGCCGGAGGGCCTCCTCGATGGAGCGGCTCTGGGCGTTCGTGCGATAGAGCACGGCGAAGTCGCGGTAGCCGTAGCCCGCGCGGAGGCCGAGGTCGCGGACGGTCCGCTCGATCTTCTGCGCCTCGTCGCGCTCGGAGAGCGCCTCCATCACCACGACGTGGTCGCCCTCGGCGTTGTCGGTCCAGAGGCTCTTGTCGAGCTGCCCCTTGTTGTTCTTGATGATGGCGTCGGCGAGGCGGAGGATGCGCTGCGTGGAGCGGTAGTTCTGCTCCAGCCGGACGGTCTTCGCCTCGGGGTAGTCCTTCTGGAACGAGAGGATGTTCTGGATGTCGGCCCCGCGGAAGGCGTAGATGCTCTGGGCGTCGTCGCCGACGACGCAGAGGTTGCGGTGCTTGGCCGCGAGCATCTTGGCGAGGAGGTACTGCGCGCGGTTCGTGTCCTGGTACTCGTCGATGTGGAGGTACTGCCACCGGCCCTGGTAGCGCGCGAGGACGTCGGGGTGCCCTTCGAAGAGGCGGATGGGCCAGGCGAGGAGGTCGTCGAAGTCCATCGCGTTCGCCCGCCGCAGCGCCTCGTTGTAGGGCCCGTAGAGCTTGGCGACGGCCTCCTCGAAGGGGTCGGCCGCGAGGCGGACGTACTCCTCGGGCGGGACCATCTGGTTCTTGGCCCCGGAGATCCGGCTCCGCACCGCCCGCGGCGTCACCTTCTTCGGGTCGACGTCGAACCGCGCCATGAGCGTCTTGAGGAGGCGCTCGGTGTCGTCGGTGTCGTAGATCGAGAAGTCCTTCGAGAACCCGATGGCCTCGGCCTCGCGCCGGAGGAGGCGGGCGAAGGTCGAGTGGAAGGTGCCCATCCAGAGCCCCTTGGCCGCGTCGGGGCCGACGAGCTTGACGACGCGCTCGCGCATTTCGCGCGCGGCCTTGTTGGTGAAGGTGAGGGCGAGGATCTGGCTCGGCCACGCCTTCCGGGCGGCGAGGAGGTAGGCGATCCGGTGCGTGAGCGTGCGCGTCTTCCCGCTCCCCGGCCCGGCCACGATCATGACGGGCCCCTCCGTCGTCCGCGCCGCCTCGGCCTGGGCCTCGTTGAGCCCGGCGATGAGGGCCTCGGCCTCCTCCAGGTCGGCCTTCGTGGGCCCCTGCGGCTCCTGGGCGGTCGGCGGGTCGGCGGGCGGGAGGGCGAAGGTGCGCATCGGGCAGGCGGGTCCGGGGGTCGCGCAAACATAACCCCGAGGGCGACGGGGAAGCCGCGGCTCCGACCGTTCGTGAGGCCGGGTTTGGGAGAGCCGTCTGTCCAGGGCCGATTCCCGCGGCGCGGTCTATCCGAGCGCCGGCGCCGACGCTCCACGTGAGACGGACCCGGGGGACCTGCGATCGGCCGCGCTCAGCGTCTCGAATTCCCGACCCGATGGGCCGAGAGATCGCGCCGGCAAGCCCGTGGCACAGCCCTGTCAGGGGGATTGGGCCGAACGCAACGCGATCCCCCATGCCTCAGACCCTTCTCGCCTTTATCGCGCTCAGCCTCGTGATGATGCTCTCGCTGCACCAGCAGCGCCAGAGCCTCCACGTCCAGACCGAGCGCATCGAGTCGGACGTGGACCGCGCCACGCTGCAGGCGGCGGACGACCACCTCGACGCGCTCGCGGCGCTGCCGTTCGACGAGGCCACCCGGAACGGCTTCGTGCCGAGCCCGATCGGCCTCACGCGGATCCCCGTCCTCCCCACCGGGCTCACGGCCCGGTTCGACAGCCTCGGCCTCCGGCGCGCGTTGCACCTCCCCCTCGAGGCCGGCGGCGTCGACGACCTCGACGACCTCGACGGCCGCGTGTTCGAGCGCGTGCGCCCCCTCCCCGACGGCAACCTCCGCCTCCGCGTCGAGACCGTCGTCGGCTACGTGCAGGAGTCGGACAGCGAGACGCCGTCCGCCACCGCGACGAAGCTGAAGAAGGTCACCGTCCGCGTGACCCCGCTGGGCCTCGACGCCGACCCCGCCGTGCTCTCCCGCCTCTACACCTGCGGCAGCGCGTGCCGGTGGTAGGGCGCCCCCCCCCCCCCCCCCCCCCCCCCCCCCCCGCCCCCAGCGGTAAAAACGCCCCCAACGCGGGCCCCCCGCGAGGGGGGGGGGGGGGTGGAGGAGCACGAAGACAGGCCCCCCGGGGGGCGG
>JAWWCA010000183.1:0-7237 GCA_033720695.1 Rubricoccaceae bacterium | reverse complement strand
TTGCACCCCGTGGGGTTTGCCTGGCCGCCCCCGTCGCGGGGGGCGCCGGTGGGCGCTTACCCCACCATTTCACCCATCACCTGTGTCCCGCGGGCCGCGAGCGACCCGACGGGACCATCGGCTGGTTTGCTTTCTGTTGCACTTGCCGTCGCCCTGCCGAGGACGGGCCTCGGCGGGGCGCCCCCGCGGTTGGCGGGGCACGGTGCCCGGTGGTGTTCGGACTTTCCTCCCCGCCCGCGGATCGCGGGCGATCCAGGGCGAGGCGGCGGTCCGGCCGGCGCGCAGGTCTGTCAGAGAACGGACGCGACGGGAGAACGGGCAAGGACCGCGCCGCCGCGCCCGCCGTCGGTCAAGACGCCATGGACTCGACGACCTCGCGGTAGAGCTGGTCGTCGACGATGATGCGGCCGTCGTGCTCGGAGACGATGATGCGGTCGCGCTGGCGGACCTCCAGCTGCCGCTGCGGCGGCACGAGGTAGCCCGCCGCGGCGCCGCGCTCGATGGGGACGACGGCGCGGCCGTCGCGGACGCGGGTGCGGAGCCGCTCGTAGGCGCGGAGGTAGCGGCCGTCGAGGGCCTCCTCGGCCTTGGCCCGCTGCTTCGCGTACGCGGCCTGCTCCGACTCCGTGTCGGCCACGACCTTCTTGAGCTCGTCGCGCTTCTCCGCGAGCACGTCGTCGAGCTCCTTGAGGCGCTCCTGGGCGGCGGCCACCGCCTCCTCGTTGGTCGTCTCGCGCGCCTCCAGCTCCTCGATCGTGTCGTGCGCCTGCTGGATGCGCTGGCGCTGCGCCTCGATCTCCTTGGTGAGCGCGTCGTACTCGCGGTTGTTGCGGACCTGGAGCTGCTGCTCCTCGTACTTCCGGATGAGCCCCTCGCTCTCGGCGATGTCCAGCTTCAGCTTCTTCTTCTGGACCTCGCCCTCCTGGGCGTCGCGCTGCGCCTTCTCGATGCGGGTTTCGAGGCCGGCCTTCTCGTCCTCGAGGTCGCGGATCTCCTCGGGGAGGTCGCCCTGCATCTTGTGGATCTGGTCGATCCGGCTGTCGAGGTACTGGAGCCGGATGAGGGCCCGGAGCTGCTCTTCGATGCTCGTCGTCGTTTCCGTCGCCATCCTTCGGGGTGGGGTGCGTGAGGGGGGGGGCAGCCGCAATAAACCCCGCGCCGCCGCCGAAAGCTCCACCCCCGCACGAAGTTGGCGCAAAAAGCCAGCCGGGGCGCCCGCTACCGCTCGGGCACGAACGTCTGCATCGGCGAGGTGCGGTGCCGCGTGGCCCGGACGGTGAGGCCGGGGAAGCGGGCGCCGAGCCAGTCCACGAGGAGCCCCTCGGTGAGGGCCTCGGTCTCGTAGTGGCCGGCGTCGATGAGGGCCATCCGTGCGCGGCCGTCGGCGCCGAGCGGCTCGAAGAAGCGGTGGTAGGTGACGTCGGCGGTGACGTAGGCGTCGGCCCCGGCGGCGAGGGCGCGGCCGAGGAGGCTCGCCCCGGCGCCGCCGCAGACGGCCACGGTCTCGACCGGGCGCTGGGGGTCGCCGCTGTAGCGGAGCGCGGCGGCGCCGAGCCGCTCGGCCACGACCCTGAGGAACGCGTCGAGCGGGGCGGGCTGCGGCAGGTGCCCGACGGCCCCGAAGCCGACCCGCGTGGCCGGCTGCTCGACGGGGTAGACGTCGTAGGCGACGGCCTCGTAGGGGTGCGCCGCCCGCATCGCCCGCACCACCCGGCCGAGGTCCCACCGCATCACCTCCGCCTCGATCCGCACCTCCTCGACGGCCTCCTCGCCGCCCCCGGCCTCGCCGATGAACGGGTCGGCGCCCGCGCCCGGCCGGAAGTGGCCGGTGCCGCGGAGCGTGAAGGCGCACGCCTCGTAGTCGCCGATCCGCCCGGCGCCGGCCTCGGCGAGCGCGCGGCGGACGACCTCGGCGTGGTCGGCGGGCGCGAAGGTGACGAGCTTGACGAGGGCCCCCTCGCTGGGCTCCAGGAAGCGGACGTCCGCCAGCCCCAGCCGCTCGGCGAGCGCGAACGAGACGCCGCCGGGCGCCGCGTCGAGGTTGGTGTGGATGGCGTAGTAGGCGAGGCCGGCCTCTGCCAGGCGGAGGGCGAGCGCGCCCACGGGGTCGTCGGCCGTGAGCCGCTGGAGCGGCCGGAAGAGGAGGGGGTGGTGCGTGACGACGAGGTCGGCGCCCGCGTCCCGCGCCTCCGCGACCACGTCGGGCGTGAGGTCGAGGGCGACGAGGACGGCGGCGACGTCGCGCTGGGGGTCGCCCACCTGGAGGCCCACGTTGTCGTAGTCGAGCTTGGAGGCGGGGGGAGCCCACGCTTCGAGGGCGCGGGCGATCTCGGCGACGGAGGGCATGGCGAGGGGGCGGGTGGGACGGCGGAAGGTAGCCGCCCTCAGCCGTCGGCCGCTGCGCGGCCCGAGAGCCGGATGCCCTCGGCCTCGTCGAGGCGGGCGAGGATGACGGCGCCGATGGCGAAGAGGACGAGGACGGCGGCGACGCCCGCGCGCTGCGTCCCGGTGATCGCCGTCATCAGCCCGAAGAGGGCGGGGCCAGCGAATGCCGTGGCTTTGCCCGAGAAGGCGAAGAAGCCGTAGAACTCGGTCTCCTTGTCGTCGGGGACGAACCGGCCGAGGAGCGAGCGGCTGGCCGCCTGGTTCGGCCCCGAGGCCACGCCGATGAGCACTCCCGCCCCCCACAGCCACGCCTTCGACGGCCCGGCGATGGCGAGGAGCGTGGCGACGGCGAGGATGGCGAGCGAGATGAAGACGGTCCGCTTCCCGCCCACGCGGTCGTCCACGAACCCGAACGCGAACGCGCCCAGCCCCGCGGCCACGTTGAGCACGATGCCGAAGAGGAGGATCTCGGTCTCGGTGAACCCGTAGGCCGTCGCCGCGAAGATGCCGCCCATGGCGAAGATCGTCACCAGGCCGTCGTTGTAGAACAGCCGGGCCACGAGGAGGCGGACGATCTGGCGGTAGCGGCGGAGCTCGCGGAACGTCTCGCCGAGCTCGCCGAAGGTGGCCGCGACGAGGCCGCGCTCGACGGGCGGCCCCGCGGGCTTGGGCTCGCGGAGGAACAGGAAGGCCGGGATCGCGAAGAGGGCGAACCACCCGGCCACGAGCAGGTTCGTCACGCGGACGTGCTCGCCGGTCTCGCGGTCGAGCCCGAACGGCGGCGCCTCGGGCATGACCACGGCGAGGGCCAGGACCATGCACAGGAGGCCGCCCGCGTAGCCGAGCGCCCACGCCCACCCCGAGATGCGCCCGATCCAGTCGGGCGGCGCGATCTCGGGGAGGAACGCGTTGTAGAACACCTGCCCCAGCTCGAACGCGATGTTCGCGACAACGACGAGGAGGATGGCCTGGAGCACGTCGCCCTGCTGGGGGAAGAACAGCAGCGCCGTCGCGCCGACGCAGAGGGCGACCGTGGTGAAGAGGGCCCGCTTCCGGGTGCCGGTGCGGTCGGCGAGCGCGCCGAGGAGCGGCGAGAGGAGGGCGACGGTGATGGCCGTCGGCGTGACGACGCCCCACGACCAGAGCACGGTCCCGGCCGTCTCGTTCTCGGCGACGCCCCGGACGAAGTAGGTCGCGTAGATGAACGTGATGACGAGCGTCGTGAACGCCGAGTTGGCGAAGTCGAAGAGCGACCAGCTCCAGACGGCGCGGCGGTCGAAGGGGCGGGGAGACGGGGAGGCCATGCGAGCGGGGTGAAGGCGCCGCAAGGTATCGTCCGTGAGGCGAAGCCCCCCACCCCCCTCGTTATCTTTCGCGAGGCCCTCGTAGCTCAGGGGAAAGAGCGACGGTTTCCTAAACCGCAGGTCGCAGGTTCGAATCCTGCCGAGGGCACGACGGGGACCGCCCCGCCGACGACAGGGTCACAGGCGGACGAGGAGGGCCAGGAGGAGGAACGCGACGGCGCAGGCCACGACGGTCCGGATCCGATTCCATCGGGTCCACCGGGCCTCGAAGGCGGCCCGCGCCGCCGCGCGCGCGGGCCCGTCCGACGCCTCGACGTCGACCGCCTGGACCGCGTTGTTGAGCGGGACGTTGACGGCCGCCGTGGGGACCTGCACACCGACGACGTAGGCAGCCGTCGCCGTGAGGAGGAGGAGGCGGTCGAGTCCGCCGAGCTGGGAGAGGCCGAGGAGGGCGGACGCGACGAGCGTGACGACGGAGCCGACCCACACGGTGAGGAACAGGGGGTGGTTGTCCTGGATGACGCGGTCCATCGCCTGGAAGGCGCGGAGGAACGCCCCGTCGTCGAGGCGCCCGAGGCCCGGCATCCCCACGACGGCGAACGCGAAGAGGAAGCCCGCCACGAGGGCGCAGAGGAAAGTTGTCGAGACGAGAAGGGCCAGGAAGAACGGGCTGATCACCGAGCCAGTGGACGCGCGTGAAGGAGGGGCAGGGAGGAGAGCGTGGTGAGCCTTAAACGACGCGAAACCATTAGGATGAATGTCGTAGTTTGAGAGGTCGCACGCAAGCCCTTCCTCCCATGAGCACGACCAACGGCCACTACGCCCATCCCGAGGTCCTCGTCACCACCGACTGGGCCGCCCAGCACCTCGACGACCCGAGCGTCCGCCTCGTCGAGGTGAACGTGGATCACAGCCTCTACGACCAGGGCCACATCCCCGGCGCCGTCGGGTGGAGCTGGAAAACCCAGCTCGCCGACCAGCGCCGCCGCGACATCCTCTCGCGCGAGCAGTTCCAGCGCCTCATGCGCGGGAGTGGCATCGACAACGACACCACCGTCGTCCTCTACGGCGACTCGAACAACTGGTTTGCCGCCTGGGCCTTCTGGCAGATGAAGATCTACGGCCACGCCGACGTCCGCATGATGGACGGCGGGCGGAAGAAGTGGGCCGCAGAGAACCGCCCGATGACGACGGAGGCCCCGGTCCTGGAGCCCTCGGACTACCAGGCCGAGGAGGCCGACAACAGCCTCCGCGCCTTCCTCCCCGAGGTGCGCGACCACGTGTCCCGGGGCGGCGTCGAGCTCGTGGACGTCCGGAGCCCGCAGGAGTTCAGCGGCGAGGTTCTCGCCCCGCCCGGCCTCCCTGAGACATGCCAGCGCGGCGGCCACATCCCGGGCGCCTCCAACATCCCGTGGTCGATGGCCGTCCGAGACGACGGCACGTTCAATCCGCGGGAGGAGCTGGAGCGGATCTACCGCGAGGCCGGCATCTCGGGCGAGCGCCCGATCATCACGTACTGCCGGATCGGGGAGCGGTCGAGCCACTCCTGGTTCGTGCTGCGGTACCTCCTCGGCTACGACCTCATCAAGAACTACGACGGCTCGTGGACCGAGTGGGGCAACCTCGTCGGCGCCGACGTCGAGGTGGGCTCGGGCACGCCGGCCCTGGCCTGAGGGGTCTTATCGAGAGGTGGTGGTCATCGTCGGCGATCAGGGGGTTCTCCTGGGTGTCGCCTCCGTGGCCAACCCCCTCCGCCCATGCCCTCCCTCCGCGATGCCCAGACCGCCGGGGCCGTCCTCCTGCTCTCTCTGCTGACGGTGTCGGTCCCCGACGTGCGGGCTCAGCCGACCCCGGTCCCCATCGACGGGGACCGAAGCGCCCTCTCGTACCGCGGGAGCCACCCGCTCCACGACTGGATCGGGACCAGCCGCGCCGTCGGGGGCACGCTGGCGATCGACCTCCAGGACTCCTCGGAGAGCCGGGTCGAGATCGACGTCCCGGTGGCGAGCTTCGACAGCGGGAACGGCCGTCGGGACGCCCGGATGCGAGAGCTCGTCTCGGCCGACCGCCACCCGTCCGTCCGGTTCGTCGGGAGCGAGGTGGCCGTGGAGCGGTGGGCGGCGACCCAGCGGGGCTACGAAGGCGCGTGGCGCGTTCGTAGGGCGCTCACCTTCAACGGGCGGACGCACGAGGTCGTGGTCCCGGTCTCGGTGCGGGTGACCGGTCGGGTCTTCGAGGCCGCGGCGCGGTTCGAGATCTCGCTCGACCGGTTCGAGGTGCGCCGCCCGCGCCTGCTCGGGATCCCCATCGGCGACACCCTCCGGCTGGAGGGCGACGTACGGGCGACGCTCGGCGCCTAAGCGTCTTCGGCGCGGAGCCGGTCGAGGAACCGCGCCCGCAGCTTCGCCACCTTCGGCGCGATGACGGCCTGGCAGTACGGCGCCTGCGGGTTGCGACGGTAGTAGTCCTGGTGGTGCGCCTCGGCGGGATAGAACGCCTCCAGCGGGGCCACCTCCGTCACGATGGGCTGGTCGAAGACTCCCTCCGCCTCTAGCTCGGCGATGACGGCCTCGGCCGTCGCCCGCTCGTCCTCGGTCTCGTAGAGGACGATGGACCGGTATTGCGAGCCGACGTCGGCGCCCTGGCGGTTCCTCGTCGTCGGGTTGTGAGTGGCGAAGAAGACGAAGAGGAGGTCGCGGTAGGAGATCTCGTCGGGGTCGTAGGTGACCTGGACGACCTCGGCGTGGCCGGTGCGGCCGGCGCAAACCTCTCGGTAGCTCGGGTTCTTCACCCGCCCCCCGGCGTAGCCGGAGGTCACCTGCGTCACGCCGCGGAGCGGCTGCATCACCGCCTCCACGCACCAGAAGCAGCCGCCGCCAAAGGTGGCCGTTGCGAGCGTCTCGTTCATGGGCTCGGGGTTCCGTGGCGGGAGAAGACGTCGGCGGCGCCGTCGCGGATGAGGAGGACGGCGTAGGGCTCGGTGCGGCCGTCGGGGACCTCCATGCCGGGGGAGCCGACGGGCATGCCGGGGACGGCGAGGCCGCCGGCCTCCGGGCGCTCGCGCAGCAGGCGGCGGACGTCCTCGGCCGGGACGTGGCCCTCGACGACGTAGCCGTCCACGACGCCGGTGTGGCACGACGCGAGGGAGTCCGGCACGCCGTACTGCTGCTTGACGCCGTCGAGGGACGGGAGGTCCACGGTCTCGACGGGAAAGCCTTCGCCCTCGAGGTGCTCCACCCAGAGCGCGCAGCACCCGCAGGTGGGCGTCTTGTAGACCGTGACGAGGGGGAGGGGCTCCTCCTCTGGCGCACACGCAGCCAGAAAGAGGACTCCGAGAAGGAGGGGGACGAAACGCATCGACGGAAGTAGGTTGGAGGCCCGCATGTACGCGGCGGCCCGCGCCGGGCTCCGCCCGCGCTCTCGCCGCCGCGACAACACATCGCATCCTCACACCCGACGATGGCCCCCACCCACGACCAGGTCCGCGTCCGCCTCATCCAGATCCGCGTCCGGCCCGACATCCTCGACGAGGAGCAGGCCAGCTTCGC
>JAWWCA010000182.1:0-7284 GCA_033720695.1 Rubricoccaceae bacterium | reverse complement strand
GGCGCCGATCATGCGCGCCACCGTGTGCCGCTCGCCGTACTCGGACATGTCGAGCCGCACCATCGCCCGCTCGTCGTCAAACAGGAACTCGGCGAGCGCCCGTGCGGTCTCGGTCTTCCCGACACCGGTGGGCCCGAGGAAGATGAAGCTGCCGATGGGCCGGTTGGGATCTTGTAGACCTGCACGCGACCGGCGCACGGCGTTGGAGACCGCGGCGACGGCCTCCTCCTGACCCACCACACGGAACCCGAGCTCCTGTTCCAACTTGGTGAGCCGCTCTCGCTCGGACTCGAGCATCTTGCTCACCGGAATGCCGGTCCACTTGGCGACGATCTGCGCCACGTCCTCAGCCTCGACCTCTTCTTTGAGGTACTTCGCGGTGGCCTGGATCTCCTTGAGCCGGTCGTTGAACTCCTTGATCTCGCGCTCCAGCTCCGGCACGCGGCCATAGCGAATCTCTGCCGCCCTTTGCAAGTCGCCCGCACGCGTCACCTGCTCTGCTTCGATCCGCGCTTCCTCCAGCTCTGCCTTCTTCTCTCGCAACTTGGCAATGGCGTCCTTCTCCGCCTGCCACTGCGCCTTCATGCCCTGCGACTGCTCCTGCAAATCGGCGATCTCTCTGCGGACGGCTTGGAGCCGCTCCTTGGAGGCACGGTCCTTTTCCTTGGCGAGCGCCTGCTCCTCGATGCGAAGCTGAACGATACGTCGCTCGACCTCGTCGATCTCCTGCGGCAAACTATCGATCTCAATTCGCAGCCGGCTCGCAGCCTCGTCGATGAGGTCGATGGCCTTGTCGGGCAGGAAGCGGTTGGTGATGTAGCGGTCCGAGAGCTCGGCCGCGGCGACGATGGCGCCGTCGGTGATGCGGACGCCGTGGTGGACCTCGTAGCGGTCCTTGATCCCGCGGAGGATGGCGACGGCGTCCTCGACGCTCGGCTCCTCCACGAGCACCATCTGGAAGCGGCGCTCGAGCGCCTTGTCCTTCTCGAAGTGCTTCCGGTACTCGTCGAGCGTGGTCGCGCCGATCGCGCGGAGCTCGCCGCGGGCGAGGGCCGGCTTGAGGATGTTGGCGGCGTCCATGGCCCCCTCGGCCGCGCCGGCGCCGACGAGCGTGTGGATCTCGTCGATGAACAGGATGATCTCGCCCTCGGCGTCGGAGACCTCCTTGACGACGGCCTTGAGGCGGTCCTCGAACTCGCCGCGGTACTTCGCGCCCGCGATGAGCGCGCCCATGTCGAGCGCGACGACGCGCTTCGACTTGAGGCCCTCGGGCACGTCGCCCTGGACGATCCGGATGGCGAGGCCCTCGGCGATCGCCGTCTTGCCCGTGCCGGGCTCGCCGACGAGGACGGGGTTGTTCTTCGTCCGCCGCGAGAGGATCTGGAGGACGCGGCGGATCTCCTCGTCGCGCCCGATGACGGGGTCGATCTTGCCCTTGCGGGCGAGCGCGTTGAGGTCGCGCGCGTAGCGGTTGAGCGCGTCGTACTTGCTCTCGGCGTAGGGGTCGGTCACGCGCTGGCCGCCGCGCATGGCGCGGAGGACCTCGAGGACCTTCTCCTTCGTGACGTCCTGCTGCTGGAGCGCCTCGGCGGTCGGGCCCGTGCCCTCGGCGAGGGCCATGAGCAGGTGCTCGGTGGCGACGTACTCGTCGCCGAGCCCTTCGGCCGCCTTCAGCGCGCGGTCGAACGCCTGATTGAGGTCGTTGCCGACGTACTGGCCGGTGACAGACGCGCCGGAGACCTTCGGCAGCTTGCCGAGCGCCTCGTCGGTCTTGGTGGTGAGGTAGTCGAGGTTGGCGCCGAGGCGCTGGAGGATCGTCGTGACGAGGCCGCCCTCCTCCTGGAGGAACGCCTTCATGAGGTGCGGCGGCTCGAGGCCCTGGTGCCCGTTGGACTGGGCGATCTCGAGCGCCACCTGCACGGCCTCCTGCGCCTTGACGGTGAACTTCTGCAGGTTCATGGTCGCGTTCGGTTCGGTGGGGCGGACCTGCGCGTGCGCGGCCTCCGCCGTCGGTGTTGTTCTCTGGGCCTGGGGCGCCAAGTCCGTGCCGCTGCGCCGCGTTTTGCCACGATGGCAGGCGCCACGGGCGCCCTTCGCAAAAGCCTCACCCGCCGCCGGGGGCTCAGCGCCAGCCCGCGCCGTCGTAGCGCCACACGTCGTTGGCCTTGGCGCGGTCCTCGTGCTCCATCCCCTGCCCGACCACCCCGCCGACGATCAGGAACCCCTGCCCCGGCACGTACACCCCCTCGTGCTCCGCGCGGGGTGCCGGGTGGTCGCCCGGGACCGGCTGCCACGCGCCGCCGGTCCAGGCCCACAGGTCCCCCTCCCGCTGCGCCTCGCCGAACCCGCCGAAGAGGAGGAGCCGGCCGTGCTGGGCGTCGTAGGCCAGAGCGGTGTGGAGGCGCGGGAGCGAGGGCGCCTGGACGCGCGCCCACCGGGCGCCGTCCCACGTCCACGTGTCGCCGAGGACGCCGTCGCCGTAGCCGCCGACGAGGACGGTTCGCTCGCGGGCGGCGTCGTAGGCGAGTGCGTGGGAGGCGCGGGCCGACGGGCCCTCGGTGGCGACGCGCGCCCAGCCCTGGCCGTCCCACTCCCACGTGTCGCCGAGCACGGCGCGGCCGGCACCCTGCCCGCCGAAGAGGACCACCCGCTCGCGGGCACCGTCGTAGGCCATCGCGGCGAGCTGCCGGGCCGAGGGGCCGGGCCCCTCGACCTCCCGCCACGTCGTGCCGTCGAACAGCCAGGTGTCGCCGAGGAGCTCGCGGTCGGCGCCGCGCCCGCCGAAGAGGACGACCGTGCCGCGGGCGGCGTCGTAGGCCGCCTGCCCGTCGCTGCGCGCCGGCGGGCCGGGGAGGCCGAGCCGGCGCCACGCGCCGTCGGTCCAGAGCCACGTGTCCCCGAGGCGGGTGTAGGTCGAGTCCGACCCGCCGAAGAGGACGACGGCGCCGCGGGCGGCGTCGTAGGCGAGCGTGAAGCCGCTCCGGGGGGCGGGCGCCGACGGCTCCGGAGGCTGCGCCCGCACGACGGCCGGGGATCCCGATGCGACGAGCACGACGAGGGCGAGGAGGGGGCGCATGGGAGAGCGGGTCGGATGTGCTATGAATTTAGCATATCGGCGGTCCGGAGGTGGGGTTGCACCCGGCGGTCGAACAGTGCAACCCGCTGTGCCGGGCGGACGATAGGAGCGCACCGCGCCACCGCTCTGCCCATGACGCCCATCGTTGACGTCCGCGACGTCACCCGCACGCTCCCCCTCGGCGCGACGCCGATCCCCATCCTCCACGGCCTCTCGTTCACCGTCGCGCGCGGCGAGTGGGTGGCCATCACCGGGCCGTCGGGCTCGGGGAAGTCCACGCTCCTCGGCCTCGTCGCCGGCCTCGACACGCCGACCTCCGGCGAGGTGCGGATCGACGGCGTGCCGATCTCGGGGCTGCCGGAGCGCGCGCTCGCGAGGATCCGCAACGAGAAGGTGGGCATCGTCTTCCAGCAGTTCAACCTCATCCCGACGCTGACGGCGCAGGAGAACGTGGAGGCCCCGCTCTACGTGGGGCCGCACCGGCGCGAGGCGGCCGAGCGGGCCCGCGCGATGCTGGCGCGCGTCGGCCTGGCCGACCGGCTGGACCACCGGCCGCACCAGCTCTCGGGCGGGCAGCAGCAGCGCGTCGCGATCGCGCGGGCGCTCGTCACCGCGCCCGCCCTCGTCGTGGCCGACGAGCCGACGGGCAACCTCGACACGGCCACGGGCGCGCAGATCCTCGACCTCTTCGGCCGCCTCCGCGACGACCTCGACCTCACCGTCGTCGTCGTCACGCACGACCCCGCCGTGGCGGCCCGCGCCGACCGCGTGCTCGACCTCGTGGACGGGCGGCTTGCCTCCGACGCGCCGGCCTCGGCCGAGGCCGCGGCATGAGCGGCCGGTCCAGCGCCCTCCTCTTCGCCCTCCGCTACGCCGCGCGCTCGCTCTGGCGGAGCGGGCAGCGCGGCCTCCTCGCCGTCGTGTGCGTGGCGTTCGGCGTGCTCTCGTTGGTCGGCCTCCAGCTCGTCGCCGCCTACGTGGACGACGCGCTCCTGGCCGACCCCGTCGAGCAGCTCAGCGGCGACCTCCGCCTCGCCCGCGACGGGCGCCCCCTCGACGCCGCCGACGCCGCCGCGCTCGACCGCCTCCGCGACGCGGGAGCGCTCACCGCCTGGACGCCGACGGCGCAGGTGGCGGCGGGTTTCCTCCGCGCCGAGGGCAACGGCCGCGTCTACCTCGTCGGTCGCGTGCTGGGGGTCGAGCCCGAGGTCTACCCGCTCGCCGGGCCGCTCCGCCTCCGCGACGGCACGCCCCTCGACGAGGCGTTGGCCTCGCCCGGGCACGCCGTGGTCTCGCGCGACCTCGCGCACACGCTCGACCTCGCGCCCGGCGACCGGGTCACGCTCGCCGGCCTCACCGGGACCGGCGCGGCCGGCTTCGTCGTCGGCGCCGTCGCCGACCAGCTCCCCGACCGCCAGGGCAACACGGTCCTCCTCTCGCTCGGGGGCGCGCGCCGCGTGGCCGGCACCGACGCCGTCGCCCAGCACGCGCTCGTGCTGACGGCGCAGGCCGAGGCGCTCGCGGCCCGGCTGGAGGCCGACGGCTGGACCGTCGCGCGCCCGGCCCCGCGCAATGACGAGATCGCACGCGTCTTCGGGTTCATGCTCCCGGCGGCCGGGCTGCTCGGCCTCCTCCTCGGCGGCATCGGCGTGGCCAACACGATGCAGGTCGTGCTCTCGCGGCGGATCCCCGAGGTGGCCGCGCTCAAGACGCTCGGCTACCGGCAGCGCGACCTCCTCGCGCTCTTCGGGCTGGAGGCGGCCCTCCTCGGCGGGCTGGGCGGCGGGCTGGGCGTGCTCGGCGGCGTGGCCGTCGCGGCGTGGCTGCGGACGGTCCTCATGGGTGCGCTGCCCTTCCTCCTCGACGTCCGCCTCTACCCCGGCGTCCTCGCGGGCGGCCTCCTGGCGGGGGTCGGGAGCGCCGTGCTCTTCGGCCTCGTCGCGATCGTGCGGACGAGCGCGGTGCGGCCGGCCGTCCTCCTCCGCCAGATCCCGGTGCGGCCGCGCGGGCGGACGCGCCTCGCCCTCGCCGGCCTCTACGCCGTCCTCTTCGTGCTCTTCGGCCTCCTGAGCGCGGCGCTCATGGGCTCGCTCGTCGAAGGCTTCGGCGTGCTCGCGGCCGGGCTCGCGGGGCTCGCCCTCTTCGGGGGCCTGCTCGTGCTCGCGCTCCTGCTCGTCGTCCTGCTCCCGCTGCCGGGCTTCCCGCTGCTCCGGATGGCGCGTCGCAACCTCGGGCGGCGCCCCGTGCGCTCGGCCGCCGCGCTCGTGGCCGTGTTCGCCGGCGTGTTCGTGATCGGGCTCTCGGCGATGGTGATGGCGCACGCCCGCGACGAGGTGGACGGCCAGCGCGTCGCGTTCGGCGCGCACAACCTCGTCGTCTACGGCACGCCCGAGCACCGCGACCGCCTCGCCGAGGCCGGGCCCGGCGTGCCCGTCTACACGAGTCTCACCGCCGAGGTCCTGGTGCGGCAGACGGACGGCACGCCGGTGCCGGCGCTCGCCCAGGTCGAGGGCCGCGAGGCCGGGGCCGACTGGAACCTGACGGTGGCCGAGGGCCGGTGGCCCGAGACCCCCGGCGAGGCGCTGATGCCGGATGGGCTGGAGATCGGGATCGGCGACACGCTCGTCGTGGCGCGCGCGGGCAGGGAGGCTGCGTTCGCGCTCGTCGGTCGCTACGTCCCGAAGGAGGGGGGCTTCCTGACGCGTCCGCGCGGCCTCGTCGTCCCCGAGGCCGCCGCGCTCCGCCTCGGCGGCGACGCCACGAGCGCGCTCTACACCCTCGCCGTCCCCCCCCACGCCCTCAGCACCACGGCGGACCGCCTCGGCGCCGCGCTCCCCGACGCGTTCGTGCTCACGGCGCCCGACGTGAGCGACTTCCTCGTCGGCGCCTACCGCGGGCTGTTCCTGCTCGTGGTGGCCGTGGCCGGGCTCGCGTTCGTGGCCGGCGCCGTGCTCATCGCGAACGCCGTGGGGCTGGCGCTCATCGAGCGACGGCGCGAGCTGGGCGTGCTCAAGGCCGTCGGCTACTCGGCGGGCCAGACGCTGCGGACGGTGCTCTTCGAGAACGCGCTCCTCGGCGCGGTCGCCGCCGCCGTGGGGCTCCTCGCCATCCGGGTCGTCCTCCTCGGCCTCGACCGGGCCGCCGACGTAGAGGTCCCGTTCGACCCGGTGCTCGGCCTCGCGATGGCGGCGCTCGCCGTCGCCCTCGCCGTCGGGAGCGCCGCGCTCGCGGCGTGGACGCCCGTCCGGGTGCGGCCGCTCGAGGTCCTCCGCGCCGAGTAGCGGGTGTAACCTCCGGGCCGGACCGCCCGTCGAAGAGGCGCCTTCGCTTCACCCTCTCCCTCCCCGCCATGCGACGCTTCTTCCTGTTCCCCCTCGCCGTCGCCCTCCTGGGCGGCTGCACCTCCATCGACGTCATGAGCCAGACCGTCGAGGGCTCCGGCGCCCGGGGCGACCGCTCCGAGTCGGCCGACGGCGTCCGCCGCGTCTCGCTCGGCGCGCCCGGCACCCTCGTCATCGAGGTGGGCCGCACGAGCGACCTCCAGATCGAGGGCGACGACAACCTCGTCGAGCGCCTCGTCATCGAGCGCGACGGCGACGAGCTCACGATCCGCACGCCGCGCAACACGAGCTTCGAGCCCGACCTCCCGCTCCGCTACCGCGTCGGGGTGGCGTCGCTGGACGGCGTGAGCGTGGCCGGCAGCGGCCGCATCGAGGCCGCGGGCATCGACGCCGCCACCTTCGAGGTCGACATCGCCGGCTCCGGCGACGCCGTCCTCGGCGGGGTCAGCGCGCGCACCGTCGAGGTCAACATCGCCGGGAGCGGCAACGCCACCGTGGATGGGGCCGCCGACGCCGTCGAGGTCAACATCGCCGGGAGCGGCAACGCCGAGGTCGGCGACCTCGCCGTGGCGCGCGCCGAGGTCAACATCGCCGGGAGCGGCGACGTGGTGGTCCGCGCCTCCGACCGCCTCGGCGTCAACATCATGGGGTCGGGCGACGTCCGCTACTACGGCAACCCGTCCATCGACCGCTCGGTGATGGGCTCCGGCGACGTCTCGCGCGCCGGCGACTGACCCTCCGGCCTCTGCGAACGCACGCGCGCCCGCCCCTCGCAGGAGAGGCGGGCGCGCGTGCGTTCGCAGAGGCCGGAGGGTCAGTCGCCGGCGCGCGAGACGTCGCCGGAGCCCATCACCGAGCGGTCGATGG
>JAWWCA010000181.1:0-7295 GCA_033720695.1 Rubricoccaceae bacterium | reverse complement strand
TCGCCGAGCGGCTGGCGGCCTTCGACGAGCGCGCCCGAGAGGTCGAGCGCCTCCGCGGCGCGCTCGCGCGCCTCGCCGAGCGGCAGGCCAAGCGGGCCGCCGAGGCCGAGGCGCTGGCCGGGCGCATCGCGGAGGCCGAAGCCCTCGTCGGCCGCGCCGACGGCATCACCGCGGCGTACGAGCGCCACGAGGCGCTGCTCACAGAACGCACCGCGCTCGATGAGCAGGCCACCCTCTTCCGCGGCCTCGAAAAGCAGATCGCCGAGCAGCGCTTGCTGCTCCAGGAGGAGCGGCTGCGCCTCGAAGGGCGTCTCGACCGGGTGAAGGACGCCGTGGCCTCGGACCGGCAGCGGCTGGACGAAGACGACCGCCGCCTGCAGGAGCGCCCGCGCCTCCTGGATCGGCTGAAGCGGGCGGAGGCAGCAGCCGACGAGTACGAGCGCCTCCAGGCGGTCGAGGCCGAGCGGACCGCGGTGCAGCAGCGGATCTCCCATCTGGACACCCGCCTCAGCCACGCCCGCGGCCATCTCAAGGGGGAGCTCAACACGCTCCGCACGCAGCTCGCCGAAGCCCGTGCGGCGACCGCAACGGTGGACGCGCTGCGCGAAGAGGAACGCACGCTGGACGCCTCGGCTGCCCAGGTGCAGGCGTGGCAGCGCGACCAGGAGGAGGTCCGAGAGGAGGGGGTGGCCGTGAAGGCATCGCTGGCCGCCGCAGAGGCCGAACGCCAGCGGCTCGAAGGAGCGCTCGCCGAGCTCGACGAGCGGCGATCCCGCCTCCGCTCGACCGACGCCGAGGCGTGTCCGACCTGCGGCACCTCGCTCACGGCCGAGCACCGCCGCTTCGTGGAGGGGACCTACGCCAAGGAAGAGACCGCGCTCCGCGAGCAGGCCGCCGCCCTCGACCGTCGGATCCGGGCGCTCGAAGCCGAGCGCGACGGGCTCCGCCAGCGGTTCCTCGCCCTGCGACAGCGGATCGAGGAGACCAACGGGGTCGCGGCTCGCCTCGTCCAGGTCCGTGAGCGAATCGGGCGGCTCGCGGACGAACAGGCCGCCCACGAGCGCCGCCGCGCCCACGCCGACGAGGTCGAGCGGCTGCTGAGGGAGGAGACGTTCGAGCCCGAAGCTCGCGCGCAACGCACCGCGCTCCAGGAGCAGCTCGACGCGACGCCCTTCGACGAGGAGCGCTATGCGGCCGTTCGGGCCGAGGCCGCGGGGCTCAGCGCGCTGCGGGAGCGCCGGGACGAGCTGGACACGATCGCCTCGCGCAGGGACGACCTCTCGCGCCGCATCCAGCGCCAGGAGGCCGAGGCGGCCCGCCTCCGCGCCGACCTCGACGCGGGGACCACGCTTGCCCCGATCCGCGAGCAGCTCGACGCCCTCACACAGCGGCGCGACGGCCTCGGTTACGACGGCGGCCGCCACGAAGCCGTCACGCGAGAGCTCACGGCCCTCGCCGAGGCCCCCAAGCAGTTCACCCGCCTCATGGAGGCCCAGCGGAACCTCACCGAGTGGGTCCAGCGCCGGGCGGGGCTGGCCGAGGAAGAGGCCGCGCTCCGAGACGAGACGGCGAAGCAGGAGGCCGCCCTCCGGGATGCCGAGGCGGCACTCTCGGATCGGCCCGAGACGGTGCGGCGGCACGCCGAGGCCGTTGCGGCGCGCGAGCAGGCCGAGCAGCGGCTGAGCGCGGCGCAGAGCCGGCTCGGCGCCCTTCGGGAGCGGCTCGCCCGGTGCGCCCAGGACCGGGAGCAGCTCAAGGCCGCACGCGCCGCCCAGCGGGAGGCGAAGCAGGAGGCCGCGCTCTACCGGCACCTCCGTGGAGCCTTTGGCAAGAACGGGATCCCGTCCCTCATCATCGAGGAGACGCTTCCGGAGATTGAGGACCGCGCAAACGCTCTGCTGGAGCGGCTCTCGAACGGCCGGACGCGTGTGGCGCTGGAGACGCTGGCCGACAAGAAGGCCGGCGGCACCAAGGAGACCCTCGACATCCGCATCACCGACGACCAGGGCGTGGCGCGGCCCTACGAGACGTACTCAGGCGGGGAGGCCTTCCGCGTCAACTTCGCCCTCCGGATCGCGCTCGCCCAGCTCCTCGCCGAGCGGGCCGGCGTTCGGATCCGCACGCTCGTCGTCGACGAGGGGTTCGGGACGCAGGACAAGCAGGGCATCCAGAACCTCGTCGAGGCGATTCGCACGATCCAGGACGACTTCGACAAGATCCTCGTCATCACCCACCTCGACGAGCTCAAGGACGCGTTCCCCATCCGGATCGAGGTGACCAAGCGGCCCGTCGTGGGCTCGACCTTCGAGGTCCTGGGCATCTAGCGGGCGGGGTCAGCGCATCCGCTCGATCGGCCCTCGCCGCCGCCG
Source organism: Rubricoccaceae bacterium (assembly GCA_033720695.1). Taxonomy (GTDB): domain Bacteria; phylum Bacteroidota; class Rhodothermia; order Rhodothermales; family Rubricoccaceae; genus DATGQT01. The sequence goes on along the minus strand of JAWWCA010000181.1, from coordinate 4,926 downwards.
CATCAGGACCAGTCCCCCGACGATGAGGGCGCCGCCGAGAACCTGCGGGAGCCGGATGGGCTCGCCCAGGAGGAGAAACGCGGCCACGAGGGCGACGAACGGGACGAGGTTCGAGAACGCCGCCGTCTGCGACGGCCCGACGCGCCGGACGGCGAGGTTCCAGAGGTAGTAGGCGAGCCCCGTCGAGAGCCCGCCCGAGAAGACGAGCGCGGCCCACGTCCAGGCGTCCACCCTGGCCCACGCCGTGGTCCCCACCGTCGTCACGCCGAGCGCGGCGAGGACGGGGAACGCCACGAGCACGCTGTAGAAGGCGAGGCCGAGGGGCGCGGCCCCTCGCGCAAGGGCCGGGCGCGAGAACACGGTGTAGACGGCCCAGAGCACCGCTCCGATCAGCATCAGCACGTTGCCCAGAAACCCCTCGTTCGAGAAGTCGATCTCCCCCTCGCCCGCGAGGACGACGACGGCGACCCCGAGCGTAGAGAGGAGCAGGCCGCCCCAGGCCCCGCGCTGCATCCGGTCGATCCCCAGCGCGTGCCCGATGAGCGCCGTCCACATCGGGCTCGACGCGATGATGAGCGCGGCGCTCCCGGCGCTCGTCCGCGCCACGGCGAGGATGAACAGCACCTGGTACCCCACGTGCCCGACGAGCCCGAGCCCCACGACGACCCCCGGCATCTGGCGGACCGGTTCGACATACGAGCGCCCGTTCCGCCTCGCCTCGAGACCCCACAGCGCGCCGAGCACGACCACGGAGACGCAGAAGCGGAAGAGGTTGACCGTGAACGGGTGCATCGCCAGGAGCGGCACCTTGATCACGGGGAAGTTAAGGCCCCAGATGAGGACGACGAGGAGGAGGGCGGCGTCGTAACGCCAGGAGGAGCGGTCGGCCATGCGCGGGGGAGGGGACCGCAAAACCTAGCCCCGGCACCCGGAAATGGCGTCGTTGCGTACCTTGGTGGGCATGAAGCCTGAGGGGATTAAGAAGCTCTACTACTCGATCAGCGAGGTCAGCCGCATGACCGGGCTGAAGGCGCACGTCCTCCGCTACTGGGAGACGGAGTTCCCCGAGCTGGAGCCGAAGAAGAACCGCGCTGGCAACCGCGTCTACACCCTCCGCGACATCGAGATGGTGGAGCGGATCAAGCATCTCCGCCGCGACGAGAAGTACACGATCGAGGGGGCCCGGCAGGCGCTCGAGCGCACGCAGGCGGGTGCGGACGGTGTGCCCCATGCGGAGCTGTTGAAGCTGCGTGCATTCTTGGAGGACGTGTTGCGCCGGCTCGGCTGACCGCGCTATTTTCGAGCTTCGACGGGTAGTGGCGCAGCCCGGTAGCGCGCCTGCATGGGGTGCAGGAGGTCGTGGGTTCGAATCCCGCCTACCCGACCCGCCCGGCTTCTCTTCGGAGGGGCCGGGCGATTCTGTTTGGGTCGGGGGCTTCGGGCCGGGGGACGACGGTTTGCGCGCCGACTCGTATGCTTCCGGCGCTCGCACCAGCCCCCCGCCCCCATGGACGCCGTCGGAACCGACCACCAGCCCCTCCGGGTCGCCATCGTCGGGGCCGGCCCTGCCGGTTTCTACGCCGCCGACGCGCTCCTCAAGCAGGACGATTTCGTCGTCGAGGTGGACCTCCTCGACCGCCTGCCGACGCCGTTCGGCCTCGTCCGGTCCGGGGTCGCGCCCGACCACCAAAAGATCAAGAACGTCACGCGGGTCTTCGAGAAGGTCGCTGATCACCCCCGGTTCCGCTTCTTCGGGAACGTCTCGTTCGGCGAGCACCTCCAGCTGGAGGACCTCCGGCGGCATTACCACCAGGTGATCTTCACGACGGGGGCTGAGACGGACCGCAGCCTCGGCATCCCCGGCGAGGACCTCGACGGCAGCCACTCGGCGACGGAGTTCGTGTGGTGGTACAACGGCCACCCCGAGTACCGCGACGCCTCGTTCGACCTCTCGTGTGAGCGGGCCGCCGTGGTCGGCGTGGGCAACGTCGCCGTTGATGTCGCGAGGATCCTTTGCCGGACACCGGAGGAGCTGGCACAGACCGACATCGCAGACCACGCGCTGGAGGCCCTCCGCGAGAGCCAGATTCGAGAGGTGCTGCTCCTCGGCCGCCGCGGCCCGGCCCAAGCGGCGTTCACGACGCCCGAGGTCAAGGAGCTCGGCGAGCTCCCCGGCGCCGACGTCTACGTCCGTCCCGAGGAAGCCGAGCTGGACCCTCTCAGTGAGGAGGCGATGACCGTGACGGGGGATCGCCCCACGCTCAAGAAGGTGGAGGTGGTTCAGTCGTACGCCGGCCGCGCACGGACGGAGAAGGAGCGGTGCATCGTCTTCCGCTTCCTCGTCTCCCCGGTCGAACTCGTCGACGACGGGACGGGGCGCGTCGGGGCCGTCCGCCTGATGCGGAACCGGCTCGTGCGTGCAGACGACGGCCGCCTCCGTCCGGAGCCGACCGGGGAGACCGAGGACGTGCCGGTCGGTCTCGTCTTCCGCTCCATCGGGTACCGCGGCGTGGCGCTGCCCGGCGTCCCGTTCCACGAGCGCTGGGGCGTGATCCCCAACGTCGAGGGGCGCGTCACCGGGGAGGACGGCGCGCCCCTCCCGGGGCTCTACGCTGCCGGCTGGATCAAGCGAGGGCCGACGGGGGTCATCGGCACGAACAAGGCCGATGCCCAAGAGACCGTGGCGCACGCGCTCGAGGACGCCGCGAACGGGGTCACCCTCCCCGCCGAGGACCCCTCCGCCGACGCGGTCGAGCGTCGGATCCGAGCCGTCCAACCCCTCGCCGTCACCTACGACGATTGGCGTCGGCTGGACGCGTTCGAGCTCTCCGCCGGCGCGGCGAGGGGGCGACCCCGGATCAAGGTCACGAGCATCGAAGCCATGCTCGACACCATCCGGAACGGTCGCGCAGAGTAGCGACCGCGGTGCTCCGCGTCAGCCGTCGGGAGGGCCTCATCCGGCTCGTGGAGGCCGCCGGGAATCCCAGGGGCATCCCCAACGAGGAACCGAACCGACGCTGCAGGCGCGTTCGTATTCTTGAGCCGTCCCATCTGCACCGCCATGCCGACCCCTTCCCTCGAAGCAGATCTCCGCGCCGCCCGTGAGGCCGCTGGCGTCTCCGTCGACGAGATCCAGCAGGAAACCCGCATCCCCGCCGACGTCGTGCAGCGCTTCGAAGCGGGCAAGCTGCTCAACGACCCGGCCTTCAACGACGTCTACATCAAGGCCTTCCTCCGGGCCTACGCCCGGGCGGTCGGGCTCTCCCCGGGCGATGTGTCGGAGGCCTACTCCGCCACGCGGGCCGGGACGTACCGAGGATTGGGCGTTGCCCCCCAGGCGCCGGCCGCCGTGTCGGCAGAGGACGCTGGGGCGCCCGATCTGGCCCCGGAAGAGGGGGCGGAGGCCGTGCGGGAGTCGCCAGGGCTGCCGGAGGACGATGCGCCGGAGCCGACGCCGGAGGAGACCGAAGCGCCGCCGCCGAAGCCCCCGGCGGCGACGGAAGGCACGGCCCCGGCCGTCGCCGCCCTCGCGCAAGCGCCGGAGCCCGAGCCCAAGCCCCGTCCGGCCGCCCCCCCGCCGGAGCCTTCCGCTCGCTCCCGCGTCGGGATGCCCGCTGCGCGATCGGCCGGCCGCTCCCTGGATCGCTCGTGGGGGACCATCATCGGCGCCACGGTCGTCGTGGTCCTCGTCGTGGCAGGCGTGCTGTGGTTGCTCCTGCGCGACCCGGCGCCGGAGCCGGCGTCCGTGTCGGGGGTCGAGGCCGACACCGTCGGGGCGGAGGGGGCGCCACCCGCCGACACGCTGGACGCCTCCCCGCCCGCGCCGGCGGAGGGCCCGCCCCTCGCCCTGCCCATCCGTGTCACGGTCCTCGCGGGTGGCGACGGGCTCCAGGCTTTCCGGACCACGGAGATCCCCGATGCGCGGCGCCCCTACTGGGTCGAGCCTGGGAACGAGCTCACATTCGAGAGCGACGAGGGCGTGATCCTCTGGGGCGAAGGGGCGGAGGGGATGGACCCCTCCGAGGTCACGATCCGATGGCAGGGGTTCGAGTGGGCGCCCCAGCCGGGGGAGGTGCTGCGGATCACGCCCGCCAACGGCCAGCGCCTCCTCGACTCGTTGCAGACCGCCGGCGCGCGACGCCTGCCCTGACGGATGACCGACTCCGCCACCGGCCCGCTCGTAGAGCGAGCCCTCGACACCCTCCATCACCTCGACACCGTCCCCGCCGACGAGGTGCCCGAGGACGCCGCGGGCGCGCTCGCGGGGACGCTTCGCGACGTCGTCCGCAGTCTCGGTCGGGCCTACTACCAAGAGGATCGGCCCCTCGTGAGCGATGCGCAGTACGACCGGCTCTTCCGTGCGCTGCAGGTGCTGGAGGAGCGGTTCCCCCACCTGCGCACGCCGGAATCGCCCACGCTCCGCGTCGGCGGAGAGCCGCTCGAGGCGTTCGAGAAGGTGGAGCACCCCCAGCCGTTGCTCTCCCTCCGCAACGCCTTCGATCCCGAGGAACTGAAGGCCTGGTACGAGCGCGTGTGTCGCGGTCTCGCCGATGAGCTGGGAGAGGGCGAGCAGCCGGCGCTGGAGGCCGAGCTGAAGATCGACGGGCTGGCGCTCGCACTCACCTACGAGGCCGGGCAGCTCGTCCTCGGGGCGACGCGCGGCAACGGCCTCGTGGGAGAGAACGTGACGGCGCACGTTCGGACGATTCGCTCCATCCCCCTGTGTTTGCCTGAGGGCGCCCCGCAGCGCCTCGAGGTGCGCGGGGAGGTGTACATGCCGAAGAGCACTTTCGAGGCGCTGAACGCGTCGCTCGCCGCCGCGGGTGAGAAGGTGTTCGCGAACCCCCGCAACGGGGCCGCGGGGAGCCTGCGCCAGCTGGACCCGGCCGTCACGGCTGGGCGGCGGCTCGCGGTTTGGGCTTACGG
>JAWWCA010000180.1:0-7411 GCA_033720695.1 Rubricoccaceae bacterium | reverse complement strand
GGGGGCGACCGGCCACTACGACCACGTCGCCGGGGGCGTCACCTCCGGCCTCCAGCGGGCCTCCCTCGACACCGGCGTGCCGGTGCTCTTCGGCGTGCTCACCGTGGACACCCTGGAGCAGGCATTCGAGCGGGCGGGGACGAAGGCGGGCAACAAGGGGGCCGAGGCGGCGGTGGGGGCCGTGGAAATGGTCAATCTCCTGCGCCAGCTTCGCGTAGATTAGGCCCCCCGTTCGCTCCAGGATCCGCTCCACCCCGCGCCGCCCGCTGCCGTTCGCTACGTCTCGCTCGTATCTCCTGAGCCCCTCGGGGGCGCACGCGTCGCCATGCGAATCGGTGTCGTCTTCCGGGCCGTCCCGGTCCTCCTCGTCCTCCTGAGCGCCGCCGGGGCGCAGGCCCAGCTCCGCGACTGGCAGGCGTACCCGTCGCTCCGCGAGGTGGTCGGCGTCGCCGCCTCCGGCGAGGCGGTCTGGGCGGCCACCGGCGGCGGCGTCTACGCGTTCCGGCCGGGCACGGGCGAGGTCACGCGCTACACCCCCGTGCAGGGGCTCCACGGCGTCGAGACGGCGGCCATCGCCTACGACGACGCCGGCGATGCGGTGTGGGTGGGCTACACCGACGGCGTGCTCGACCGCCTCGACGTGGCCACGGGCGCCGTCACGTCGTTCTTCGACATCGCGCGGGCCGACCAGTACGCCGACCGCGCCGTGCGGCGCCTCCGCGTGCAGGACGGCACCCTGTACGTCGCGACGGCCTTCGGGCTCGTCGTCTTCGACCCGGCGCGGGGGGAGGTGCGCGAGACCTACGCCCGCCTCGGCGACCTCGACCCGGCCACGCCCGTCAACGACGCCCTCGAGGCCCCGCTCCCCGACGGCCGCCCGGGCCTCTGGGTCGCCACGGTCGACGGCGTCGCCTACGCCTCCCTCGACGCGCCGAACCTCCAGCAGCCCTCGGCGTGGACGCTCGACAGCGCCGGGCCCACCACCTCCGACTGCCTCGCGTTCTTCGACGGCGCCGTCTACGCCTGCGCCGCGGCCGGCGCCGAGCGCCGCCAGGCCGACGGGACGTGGTCGCAGGTGCTCTTCTGGGGCGTCGCCGGCCGGGACCTCGCCGTCGACGGGGACTACCTCTACTCCGTGGTGCAGAACCGGCTCATCCGGCTCGCCGCCGGGGGCGGGCGCCGCGTCTTCGACCCCGGCGACTACCCGCTCATGACCTCCGTCGCGCTCGGGCCGGACGGGCAGGCGTGGGTCGGCTCCGAGGTGGGCGGCCTCCTCCGCCTCCCGCCGCTCGGGCCGGAGAACGGCGGCGAGGTGCGCATCGAGCCCGAGCAGGTGGTGGTGCCCGACGGCCCCTTCAACAACGCCGTCCGCGCCCTCGCCGTCCGCGACGACGTGCTGTGGACGTCGCACGACCGCATCCAGAACGCCATCGGGATCGGCCGCTCGGCGGCGAGCCGGCTCGACGAGACGGGCTGGACGCTGTTCGTCGAGGGCGAGGCCGACGTCCCCGAGGCCCGGCTCATCAGCGCCTCCCTCGGCCCCGACGGCACGTTCTACGCCGCCTCCCAGGGCGACGGCCTCCTCGCCGTCTCGCCCGACGGCGACGCCCTCACTTACGACGCCGAGAACGCCACGCTCCTCGAGGCGACGGGGACCGACCTCGTCGACCTCGGCGACGCCGTCGTCGACGCGGCGGGGCGGCTGTGGGTGACGAACCGGTTCTCGCCGCTGCCACTCCACGTCCGCGCCCCGGAGGGCGCCTGGACGGGGCTGCCCCTGCCCTCCACGGTGCCGAACTCGGTGGACCTCGTGGAGATGGTGATCGACCCGTTCGACCAGAAGTGGTTCACGGCGCGGCGGAACACCGGGAACCAGGGGGCCGGTGTCGTCGCGCTCTCGACCGGGGCCGACCCGTTCAGCGCCGCCGACGACGTCGCCGTCCACATCGACCAAGTCGGGACGAACGGGACGGGGCTGCCGAGCGAGGACGTCACCGCGCTCGCCTTGGACGGGCAGGGCCGCCTCTGGATCGGGACGGCCCGCGGCCTCGCCATCATCTTCTCTCCGGGCGCCGTCCTCGGCGGCGACGCCGCCCTCGCCACGCCGCAGTGGGCCCGCACCGCCGACGGCGCCGACTACCTCCTCCGCGACCTCGCCGTCAACGACTTCGCCGTCGACCCCGCGGGCCAGCTCTGGATCGGCTCGACCACGGGCGCCTGGCGCCTCAACGCCGACGGCGACGCCGTCGAGCTCCAGCTCACGACCGAGAACAGCCCGCTCTTCTCCGACAACGTCGTGGCCGTGGAGGTGGACCCCGTGACGGGCCGGGTTTACTTCGCCACCGACCGGGGCCTGCTCAGCGCCGCCGGCGAGGCGACGGCCCCCTCGCCCACGGTCCGCGACCTCGCCGTGGCGCCGAGCCCGTACCGACCGGCCCAGCACAGCCGGGGCGTTCTGATCTCCGGGCTCGTCGCCGAGACGACGGTCTACGTCCTCACGCCCGACGGCCGCCGCATCGCCGCGCTCGACGCCCGCGGCGGCTCCGTCCGCTGGGACGGCCGCGACGAGCGGACGGGTGAGCTGGTGACCTCGGGCGTCTACCTCGTCGCCGCCGTCGCCGCCGACGGGGAGGCGACGGCGCACGGCAAGGTGGCGGTGATCCGGTAGCGCCCTGGGCCGGGCCGCCGAATTTTCACCCGAAAGCGGCAACGGTGCTGGGCCCGCCGCCGTAGTTTTTCGGCTCCCCAATGGGGAGTGACACCTACGGAGACTGTAGCTCAGGTGGTTAGAGCGCCAGGTTGTGGCCCTGGAGGTCGTGGGTTCAAGTCCCATCAGTCTCCCTGCCCGCCGCCGCGGCGGGCGTCCCGCCCGGTTCGTCTAGGGGTCTAGGACGCCGCCCTTTCACGGCGGTAACACGGGTTCGAATCCCGTACCGGGTACCGGCCTTGAGGCCGGGCGGTCCTCAGATCGCCCGGCCTCGGCCATTCTGCTCCTGGTGCGTTGGCGGCGGTGGATGGCTATTCCTGGCCCGCGTCAACCGAGGAGACCGGCGCGCCCGACTCTGCCAGGAGCGACTTCCCGGAGGGCTTCACGACGAACACCGGGCACGGCGCCTTCTGCACGGTCTCCTCGGCCACGCTGCCGAGGACGAGCCGCTCCAGGCCGGTCCGCCCGTTCGAAGCCATCACGAGGAGGTCGGCGTCGAGGGCCTCGGCCGTGGCGAGGATCTCGGCGGCGGGAGGGGAGGTGTCCCCCTCGCCCACGGCTGGCCAGTCGAGGGGGCGCCCTTCGACGTGGACCGCCACGGCGCCATCGGGCCCGGAGGCTTCAGCGTAGAGGTCGAGGAGCCGCTGGCGCGTCTCGTCCGAGCTCTCCGTGCTCGCCATCGGTGGGAGGGGCGCGGCAGGGTATGGGCTCGGCGGTTCGGCGGGGAGGACGTGGAGGAGGTGGACCTCGGCGCGGAGCAGCGACGCCAGCGCCTTCGCGTGGTCCACCGCCCGCCACGACGACGGCGAGAAGTCCACCGGCACCAAGAGGCGGCGCATCTCCACCTCGGCGTGCGGCGCCGTCGGGCGGACCGTCAGCACGGGGCACGGGGCCCGGCGGACGACGGTCTCGGCCACGCTCCCCTTCACGAAGTGCGCGATCCCCGTCCGCCCGTGCGTCGCCATCACGATGAGGTCGACGTCGTGTGCCTCTGCGTAGTCGAGGATGCCCTCGGTGGGGGAGGGCGCCGCGAGGTCGGCGTGGACGATGTCGAGGCCGACGGCCTCGGCGGCGGCGCGGCGGATGAGGGCGCGGAAGTTGCCGGCGCCAACCGAATCGACGAGGTCGCCGTCGGGACGGCCGTCGCCGGAGGAGACGTGGAGCACGTGGAGCCGGGCGTCGTGGCGGCCCGCGAAGAAGGCGGCGTGGGCGAAGACGGCCTCGGACCAGGCCGAGCCGTCGGTCGGGAGGAGGACGTGTCGGATCGTCAGCATGGGGAGCCTCGTGGGGCGGGAGGATCAGCGGAGCTCGAAGACCTCGTGGGTGCCGTCGGGCCGGACGACCTCGAAGCGGTCGAGCCGGCCCCTCGTCTCGTCGACGTAGATCCGCTGGGGATGGGTGACGAGATGGTCGAGGCCGGGGACGGTGATGTCGAGGAGGTCGCCCTTGGGGTCGTAGGTGAGGCCCTGGAGCGGGAGCCACCGGGTCCCGGATTGGGCGCCGTGCTCGGGCGAGAACACCCGGATCTCGGCGTAGACCACGCGGCCGGTGTCGGCCTTCTCGAAGGAGAAGGCGTCGAAGTAGTCGTTCCACTCGTCGCGGGGGAGCTGTCGGATGGCCATGGATGCGGGGGTTAAAGGGGAGCGGATCGGTGGGGGATCGGGGTCAGCGGGCGAGGACGCCGGACATCCCCTTCAGGCCCACCTCCATCATCGTCCAGGCGGTGCCGGCGTGGAAGGGCTCGCCGGCGCGGAACCGCATGGGGAGGTAGACGCCGAGGAGCTTCTTGCCCAGCCGCCACATCGGCGAGACCCCCACCTTGTAGGCGCCATCAGCGTCGGGGCGGACGGCGACGGGCGCCGCCGGGTCGCCGGTGAGCGTGAGCGGGACCTGGGCGAAGACGGCCTTGTCGAGCTGCTCCATCACGCACATCGAGACGGGGTCGAACCAGGCGCGCGGGGCGTGGCCGGTGAGCTCGCCGGCGATGTGCTCGGCGACGGCGTCGGCCTGGAGGAACGCGAGGAAGGCCTGCTTGACCGGGAAGTTGCCGGCGTCGCCGGGGGCGTAGACGTTGGGGTAGCCCTCGACCTGGCGCGTGCGGAACAGGGTGTCGAGGAAGCCGCGGTCGTCGCCCGGCAGGGCGGGGTAGGGGACGGCGGCGATGTAGGGCGGGAAGGCGACGAGGCTGTCGAAGCCCAGCCGGTCGCCGCCCGCGAAGCGGACCTCGCCCGGGACGACCTCCTCGACGGCGAGCCCGGTGTGCCCCTCGATGCCGCGCTCGGCGAACTCCTCCGTCACCACCTCGTGGAGGCGCGGCCCGAAGGCCTGGATGAAGCTCGCCTCCGAGGTCGCCCACGTGAGCTGGACGCGGTCGCGGACGCCCTCGCGGCGGAGGTGGGTGTCCACCATGAACACCATCTCGTAGAGCGGCCCCGCGCACTTGTTGTTGGGCGGGATGAGGAAGAGGAGCCGCGTCGATGCCCCGCCGCGCGCGCGGTCGACGACCCGGTGCAGCTCGGCGCCGAGCTGCTGCATCTGCGCCGGGGTCCAGATGGTGTTGGCGTGCTCGCCGAGGCCGGGCACCTCCTCGGGCCGCATCGCCGCGCCGGTGGCGATCACGAGGCGGTCGTACGGGAGCGGCTCGTGGCCCTCCAGCACGACCCTCCGCCGCTCGGGATCGACGTCGCGGACGGCGGCGTGGACGAAGCGGATGCCCTGGCGCCCCGTGGGCTCCGAGAGCGGGATCGTGAGCTCGTCGGGGTCGAGCCCGAAGGGGATGTAGATCGTGTTGGGCCGGAAGAGGAACGCCGGCCGGTCCGAGACGAGCGTGACGTCGACGCGGTCGCGGAGGCGGTGGCGGAGGAGGAAGGCGGTCTCGAGGCCGGCGAAGCCGCCGCCGAGGATGACGATGCGTTCAGGGGAGATCATGGGTCGGGGGCGCTAAACGAAGGGGGGGAGGGCGGGGCGTTCCGCTAGCCGCGCGGGGGCGGGGCGGGACGGCGTAGGTGCGGTGGGCCGAGTGGGGCTGGGGAGGACGAGGGCGAGGCAGGGGGCGTGGGCGAGGACGGCCTCGGTCAGGCCGCCGCCCTGGCGCGGTGTGAGGACCAGGAGGTCGGTCGGCTCGGCCGCGCCGAGGAGGCCATCGGCGGTGCCCGAAGCGAGGGCGAGCCGGACCTCGGCCTCGCCACCGAGGGTGCCGGCGACGAAGCGCCGGAGGGCGCGCTCGTACTGCGCCGCGAGCGGGGCGTCGGAGGCCTCCACGGCCTCGCCGCCCCACGCCTCCGCCGCCGCCACGTCGGGGCCCACGGCATGAACGACGAGGAGCGGAGCGCTCCAGCGTGCGGCGAGGGCGTGGCCGAAGCGCAGCGCCTCGGCCGCGGCGTCCGAGAGGTCCACGGGCACGACGACGCGGCCGAGCGGGACCGCCGGCGCGCTCCGAGGCACGACCAGGACCGGGCGCCCGCCCCTCCGCACCACCTGTTCGGTGACGCTGCCCAGCGCGGGCCGCTCGCGCCCCCATCCGCGCGTCCCCATCACCACGAGGTCGGCCCCCTCCGCCTCGGCCGCTTCGACGATCGAAGACGCGACATCGGCGTGGACGACGAGGCGGGGCCGCACGCGCACCCTCGGCGTCGTCTTGCGTCGGGCGAGGGTGGCGAGGCGTGCTCCGGCCTCGTGCTCGACGTGCTTGCGCAGCCCCACGAGGGCCGCCGACGGCCAGTGGTACCAGTCGTACGGGAAGGAGAAGACGTGGAGGAGGACCACGTCGGCGCCGTCGGCGACGCGGACGGCGGCGTCCACGGCCGCCTCCGCACCGGGCGAGAGGTCGGTCGGGACGAGCACGCGGGAGAAGGGGAGGAGCAGGCGAGTCATGGGACCGGGGGAAGGGCCGTCTCCTGAGCAGGCGCCCCGGAGATGGCCGTCTCACCTCCAAGGTGGGACCTGGGGCAGCCCGGCGCCGCCGGGCCGAGTGCCGCCGTGGTGTGAGGCGCGTGCGGGACGGGCCGTAGGCGGCTCCCCGGCAGGTGCACATGGCCTCGCTTCCCACGAGGCGGAAGCCCCCACGGGCCTCCGCAAACGGCGGCTGGGCGTCAGGCGCCGCCGCCGATGCGCTCGGTCTCCGCCTCGCGCTGGAGCTGCCCGCACACGAGGAGGCAGATGCCGGAGAGCGTCGGGTCGGCGATGCGGTAGTAGGCGTAGGGGCCCTCCCGCCGCCGCTCGACGAGGCCGGTCTCGGCCATGAGGCGGAGGTGCTTCGAGACGTTGGCGTGGCTCTGGCCCGTCGCCTCGACGAGCGCCTGCACGTGCTGCTCGCCCCGGGCGTGGAGGACGTTGAGGACCTCGAGGCGGACGGGCTCGCCGAGGAGGCGGAAGCGCTCGGCCGCCAGGGCGAGGAGCGGGCGTGGGACGAGGTCGGAATCCATGAGGGCAGGACGCGGTCGTTCAACCAACCAGTTGAACCAGGGCGGCCAAGATCAGATCCCAAGACAGGCCATCAGTCGATAGGAAACGGAAGGCCTGGAACCGTGAAACCGACGGGTTGTATGAGGGTGCCGTACACACCCCCGCGTCGATGCCTCCCCTGACCGACGACCCCTGGCCCTGGTATGTGGCCGGCCCGCTCATCGGGCTGCTCGTGCCCGCCCTCCTCCTGTTCGGTGGCAAGGTGTTCGGCCTCTCGGCCAACCTCCGCCACGCCTGCGC
>JAWWCA010000179.1:0-7504 GCA_033720695.1 Rubricoccaceae bacterium | reverse complement strand
ATGGGGCTCGGCGGACTGCTCCTCCTCGTGAGCTACCTCGTCCCGTCGCTGCTGCGGGGCACGGCCGCCGAGACTGCGGAACCGATAAATCCTTAGACGCCCGCACTCGCAGACGCGTTGGACGTCCCAGCGACGCTCCCCCTCACGGCGCCTTCCCCACACTCGCTCCTGGACCCCGCTCGGCTGAGACTCACTGTGCCTCGGACCAGCCCGTCCTCGTCGTGCGGTACTGACAGCCGCCGGCGCGGCTCAGCCGCCGAGGCCGAGCCAGCCGAGGACGCGCTCCAGCGCCTCCAGGACCTCGGGGTCCGCACCGGCGCCGCTCACGGTGTACCGCGCGATCGCCAGGCCGCCGACGGCGTAGCCGAACGCGAGCGCGGCCCCCCCGATGGCCCAGTACCACCCCAGCGCCAGCCCCCCGAGGGCGATCGCACCGACGGCCAGCCCGCCGAGGGCGAGGAGCCCCAGCCCCAGCCCGCCGAGCGCGACGAGGCCGACGGCCACCCCGCCCACGGCCAGTCCCCCCATCGCCACGTCCCCGATGGCGACGACGCCCCGGGCCACGCGCGGGCGGCCCGTCGCCGGGTCGAGGCCCTGCGCGACGTGGAGGAGGGGCCAGCCGAAGAGCGTCGTCTTCGAGCGGTACTCGTAGCCGGGGGCCAGCGCCAGGCCGCCCGCCCCGAGGCGGACCACGACGGGGAGGGCCTCCGAGGGCGGGGCCGGGCGTCCGTCGAGGAACTCGCCGCAGTAGCGGCACTTGATGGCCTCGTCCTGGATGGACTCGGCGCAGTACGGGCAGGGCTTCATGGCGGGCGGGGGCCTACTCGCAGCCGAGGTCGCGGCGGCTCTGGGGGTCGTTGTTGGGGATGCAGTTGCCGGAGGGCACCGACGCCGGCACGTACCGCGCCACGTCGGGGTCGTAGAGCCCGCCCTTGAGGAAGGCCACGAGGGCGTCCACCTCCGCCTCGGTCAGCCCGAGCGGCTCGAAGCGCGGGTCGAGGCGGTCGGCCGGGACGAGGTCGCTCTGCGGCACCGCGGCGTTCTTGTAGCGGACGACCTCGCGGAGGGAGTGGAAGGTGCCGCCGTGGCCGAGGAAGTCGGCGTCCTTGAGGTTGTAGAGCTGGGGCGTCTTGAAGCGGTAGCGGTCCTCGTCGCGGGCGGTGAAGGAGGCGCGGCCGAGGTGGACGGGGTCCTTCGGGTTGAAGGGGCTGAAGACGTCGCGCCCCATGAGCTCGCCCATCCCGAGCGCGTGGAAGGTCATCGCGTTGAGGGCGGGGCCGGTGTGGCACGCCACGCAGCCCGCCCGGCCGAAGAAGACGAGGGCCCCCTCCTTCTGGCGCGCCGTCATGGCGCCGAGGTCGCCGCGGAGCCAGCGCTGGAACGGGGCCTCGTTCGAGAGGAGGGTGCGGACGTAGGCGGCAATCGCGAGGCCGGCCGTCTCGCGCGTGGCGCGGTCGTCCGCCGGCCGGTCGGGGAAGGCGGCGTCGAAGAGGGCGCGGTACTCGGGGTACGTCGCGTAGAGGTGGGCGGCGCCGTCCTCCATCCGGTGCACCTCGAGCCCGGCGATGGCCTGCGTCTCCTGGCCGAGGTAGCCGAGGTGGTTCGTTTCGAGCGGGGTGCCGGGGAGCCACTCGCTCTCGGTCCCCTCGTTGGGGCCGCGCGCGCCGAACTGGCCGTTCCAGAGCAGCACCTCCTGCCACGCCGTGTTGAGCGTCGTCGGGACGCGGATGGGGAGCATGTCCGGCTGGGCGTCGCCGGTGTACGCGGGGGAGGGCCGGCGCCCCTCGCCCGCCCGCCCGAACCCGACGCCGCCGTCGGCGATGCCCTGGCGGAGCCCGGGCATGAACGCCGCGGCCGGGTGGTGGCACGATGCGCACGCGTAGGTGCCCATGCCCTCGGGCCGGTGCGCGTTGACGGCGAGGGCGGTCTCGTGGAAGAGGAGCCGGCCGAGCGCCACCTTCTCGGGCGTGAGCGGGTTGCGCGGGTCCTGCGGGAGCGCCGCGAGGTCGTCGCTCGCGGGCATCGCGAAGGCGGCGAGGCCCGCGCCGGCGGAGGCCGCAGTGAGGGCCTGCTGGAGGGCCCGGTCGAGGTCGGAGGCCGGGTCGTCGGCGGCGTCGCATCCGGCGAGGACGAGCGTGACCGCCAGGGCTGCGACCAAACGCTGAGAGAACGAAGACATGGCACATGGGGAAGGAATCCCTGGAAGTATAACGTTTTGGTCACATACCGCCGCCCCCTTTCGCCGTGCCCATGGCCTCCCCTGCAACCCCGGCGGATGCGAGGGGTACGAAGCCCTCCGCCGCTTCCCCTTCCGCCCATGCACCCGGACCAGAAGACCCCCGACGGCCACCGCTACCGCTCCCCCGACAGCAACGCGCCGCGCGAGCGCGCGCCCGCACAGGAGCAGGAGCTCCCGGTCGACGCCGAGATCACGCACGAGACCGTGAGCACGCCGGAGCCCGAGGGGAAACGCCTCGGCGAGGCCGGCCACGTCTACACCGGCCGCCCCATGGACGATCGCCTCCAGGATCCCCCCCGTGTCGAAGACGCCGACCGCGTCCGGGGCGACGACGAAGACGGGGATTAGGGCGGGCGGGACCGGAACGGGCGGCGCGCTATAGCGCCCGGCGGGGCCCGCCGATACCGGCGCGGAGACGCGCCGTGGCGGCGCGTCCCCTCCAGCCTGCTCCGTCATGCCGAAGCTCCCGACCGTGGCGCCGTTGCGCCTCCGCCTCGCCGCCCTCGTGTCCCCGGCCGTCGTGGCCGCCGCCCTCCTCATGCTCCCCGGCTGCGACGCCGTCGAGCCCGCCGGGGTCCTCGTCTCGGGCACCGTCACGAACAGCCACAGCCGGCCGATCCCCGGCGCCACGGTCTCGTTCGACGCGCTGGACGAGGAGGCCGCGACCTACGTCTCGGCCACGGCCGACGCCGAGGGGCGGTTCAGCGCCGAGGTGCCGCCCGGGTCCTACACCTACGTCGTGGCGGCCGATGGCTACGACCCCCTCGGCCGCACGGTCGTCGTCGAGGCGAGCGGGAGCGCGTCCCTCGACCAGGTCCTCACCGGGGCCGGCACGCTCTCGACCCGGTTCGTGAGCGCGCTCACGGGCGAGGGCGCCGCAGACGTGGAGCTCCGCTGCGTCCGCCGCCGCGCCGACGGGTCGTTCCCCGACCTCGCCGACGTCTACGACTTCAGCGCGACCTCCGACATCGAGGGGGAGATGCAGGTGACGGGCGCCCCCGCCGGCGTGCTCCGCTGCCTCGCTGAAGGACCCGAGTTCGACCCCCGCCTCTTCGACATCACCGTGCGCCGCGACGGCGTGACCGAGCTCCCCCCGTTCGTGGTCACGCCGCCGCCGCCCGAGGGGGCCCTCCGCATCGTCCTCACGTGGGGGGCGTCGCCGAACGACCTCGACTCCCACATCACCGGGCCCGACGGCGACGGCGGCCGGTTCCACGTCTACTGGGTCGAGCGCAGCTACGGCCTCACGAACCTCGACGTGGACGACGTGACGAGCTTCGGACCGGAGACGATCACGGTGTTCCCCCCCGCTGCGGGGATGTTCCGCTACTCCGTGCACAACTGGAGCGACCAGAGCCCGTCCGGCTCGCAGGGGCTGTCCTCGTCCCCGGCCCGGGTGGAGGTCCACGACGCCTCCGGGCTGGTGTGCACGTTCAAGGCGCCACCGGCGGTGCAGGCCGGCAACACCTGGCGGGTCTTCGAGGTGGAGGCCCGCGACACCGGAGGCGCCCTCGCGTTCGACGCGCCGTGCGCGCGCAACGCCGTCGACCTCCCCGGTCTCGGCTACGTCTCCGCCGCCGGGGCCGACGACCTCGGCGCGTTCCTGACGAGCCCGCCGCCCAAGCCCTCGGGCTCCTGAGCCCGCCTCGCGCTCTCCAGCGGCCGCCTCGCATCGGTAGGGCGGCCGCTGCCGTTTGGGGCGCACGGAGGCCCTCAGCGGGTGGAGGAGGGGAGGCGCCCGGCCCGTATCTTGGCGCGTCCTCCCACGCCGCCGCCGCCACATGTACCTCAGCAAGCTCGAGCTCCACGGCTTCAAGAGCTTCGCCCACAAGACCGCCCTCCACTTCGACCCCGGCGTGACGGCCATCGTCGGGCCGAACGGGTGCGGGAAGTCGAACGTCGTCGACGCCATCCGGTGGGTGCTGGGCGAGCAGCGGGCCCGGCTCCTCCGGTCCGAGAAGATGGAGAACGTCATCTTCAACGGGACGGCCGGACGGCGGGCGCTCGGCCTCGCCGAGGTCTCGCTGACGGTCGAGAACACCCGGGGCGTGCTCCCGACGGAGTACAGCGAGGTCACGCTCACGCGCCGGCTCTACCGCTCCGGCGAGAGCGAGTACCTCCTCAACGGCACCGTCTGCCGGCTCAAGGACATCCTCGACCTGTTCATGGACACCGGCATGGGGGCCGGCGCCTACTCGGTCATCGAGCTGAAGATGATCGAGGACATCCTCTCAGACAAGGCCGCCGACCGCCGACGCCTGTTCGAGGAGGCCGCGGGCGTCACGAAGTACAAGCTCCGCCGCCGCCAGGCGCTCGGGAAGCTCGACCAGACCCAGGCCGACCTCGCCCGCCTCACCGACCTCGTCGAGGAGATCGAGCGGAACGTGCGCTCGCTCCAGCGGCAGGCGCAGAAGGCCGCGCGCCACCAGCGCCTCAAGGACCGCCTCACCACGCTCGAGCTCGCCCTCGCGGCGTGGGACTACGAGCAGCTCGCCGAGGAGCACCGCCTCCTCGACCGCGAGACGCGCCGCCTCCGCGCCGAGGCCGAGGGGCTGAACGCCCGCGTGGACCAGGCCGAGGCCGCGCTCGAAGCACAGCGCACGGCGCTCGTCGGCCGGGAGGGCGGGCTGGCCGAGCGCCAGAAGGCGCTCAACGCCCACGTAGAGGCCGTCGGGCAGCTCGAGACCGAGCGGCGCGTCGCCGTCGAGCGGCGGGAGGCGGACCGCCGCGCGCTCGACCGCCTCGACCGCGAGGCCGAGGCCGACCGCCTCCGCCGCGAGGCCCTCGCCCGGGACCGCGACGCCAACGCCGCCGAGGTCCAGGAGGCAGACGCGGCCGTCGCCGCGGCTGAGGCCGCGGAGGCGGCGGCCACCACGCGCCGCGACGCCGCCGCCGCCGATGCCGACCGCGTCCGCGGCGCCCTCGCGGAGGCCCGTCGGGAGGCCGCCGAGAAGGAGAAGGCCGCCGCCGAGGCGCGCGCCGCCCTCGACCGCCTCGCCGATCGGCGCGCCCTCCGCCGGGAGGAGCAGGCCCGCCTCGAGCACGAGTACGCGGCCCTCGCCCAGCGCGCGGGCGCCGCCGAGGCCGCCGAGCGGGAGGCCGCCGAGCGGCAGGCCGCCGCCGAGCAGGACGTCGCCGAGGCCACCGAGGCCCGCGCCGCCGCCCGCGCCGCCCACGAGCAGAGGCGCGCCGCCCTGGACGCCGCGGAGGCGGCCGCCCGCGACGCCCGCCTCGCCCGCGACACGGCCCGCGCCGAGCGAGACCTCCTCCAAGCGCTGGTCGCCGAGGGCGACGGTCTCACCGCCCCTGTCGCCTTCCTCCGCGACCACGAGGACTGGCCGCCCGAGGGGTCGGCCGCGACCGTCGCCGACCTCGTGGGGGCGCCGGCACGCGACGCGGTCGCCGTGGCGACGGCGCTGGGCGACTGGGCCGGCTGCCTCGTCGTCGAGACGGAGGCCGCGGCGCAGGAGGGGATCGCGCGGCTGCGCGTGGCCGAGGCGGGCCGCGCCACCTTCATCGTCCTCCAGAGGCTGCCGGCGCGGACCCACACCGAGCGCTCGCCGACACCGCCCGACACCGTGCCCGCGCTCGACGTCGCCCGCGTGCCCGACGAGCGCTACCGGCCGCTCCTCCGCCTCCTGCTCCAGAACGTCTTCATCGTGGACACGCTCGACGAGGCCCGGGCCCTCCGCGAGCAGTACCCCGTCGCTCGGTTCGTGACGCGCGCCGGGGAGTGGACGAGTGCGATGGGGGTCCTCTCAGGAGGGGGGGGAGATGGGGAGGCGCCTGCCGTCCGCCTCGGCCGTCAGGAGCGGATCGAGAAGGCCACCGCCGCGCTCGGCGCCGCAGAGGAGGAGTTGACAGCGGCGACGGCGGCGGCTGCGGCCGCCCGCGCCGCCTTCCAGGCGGTGGACCCTCGTGACGCCGAAGTTGCACTCGACGCCGCCCGTGCCGCCCTCGACGCCGCACGTGCCGACGCCGCCCGCGCCCGCGCCGACCGCGAGGCCGCCGAGGCCCAGCGCCCCCGCCTCCAAGAGCGCCTCGGCAGCCTCCAGGCGGCCTGGGACAACGAGCCCGACCCGAGCGACCTCCAGGCCGCCGCCGAGGCCGCCGCCATCACCGCCCGTGACGCCACCGCGCGCCGCGACGCCGCGGAGTCCGCCCATGACGCGGCCAACGCTCGGCACCGCACCGCCGAGGCCGCCTACAACGACGCCCGCCTCGCCCTCGTCCAGGCGCGCCATGCCGCCGACGCCCTCCGACGCGAAGGGGAGCGGATCGCCCGCGAGACCGGCGACCTCGACCGCCGCGCCGCCGCTCGCGTGGAGGAGGCAGACCGCCTCCAGGCAGCCCTCGAGGAGGCCGCCCAGACCGAGCAGGACGCCAGCGGCCGCCTCGACACCGAACGCGCCAGCACCGACGCCCTCCAGCGCGCCGTCGCGGAGGCCGAGGGGCACCTCCTCCAGGCGCGCGCCCTCATCGCCGACACCGAGAAGATCCTCCGCGACCTCCGGCACGAGCGCGACGAGGCCCTCCGCCGCCGCAACAACACCGACCTCCGCCTCACCGAGATCATCACGCGTCAGGACGCCATCATCGAGCGCCTCGAAGAGGACTACGGCGTCTCGCTCGACGAGGCCGCCGGCCGCCTCTCCGACGCCGTCGGCGACGACGGCGACCTCGACCCCGAGGCCGCCCGCGCCGAGCTCCCCGGCCTCCGGGAGGGGCTCCGCGCCATCGGCGCCGTCAACGCCCTCGCCCTCGAGAGCTACGAGGAGGAGAAGGAGCGCCTCGATTTCCTCAGCACCCAGCGCACCGACCTCCAGCAGGCCGAGCAGACCCTCCTCGACACCATCGACGAGATCAACACGACGGCCGCCGCCCGCTTCGACGACACCTTCGAGGCCGTCCGCGACGCCTTCCAGCGCCTCTTCGCCGACCTCTTCGGCGGCGACGCGACGGCCGAGCTCACCCTCGCCGGCGAGGACCCCCTGGAGGCGCCCATCGAGATCTTCGCCCGGCCGCGCGGCAAGCGTCTGGCCAGCATCTCGCTCATGTCGAGCGGGGAGCGGTCCCTCACGGCGGTGGCGTTCCTCTTCGCCATCTACCTGGTGAAGCCCAGTCCCTTCTGCATCCTCGACGAGGTCGACGCGCCGCTGGACGACGCGAACATCGGCCGCTTCCTCGACATGCTCAAGAAGGTGGCGGAGAAGACCCAGTTCGTCATGATCACGCACAACAAGAAGACGATGGAGGTGGCGGACT
>JAWWCA010000178.1:0-7526 GCA_033720695.1 Rubricoccaceae bacterium | reverse complement strand
CTCGAAGCGTTCGAGTCGATCGCCATCGGGTTCCTGGTGGCGTTCGTCGTGCTCAAGCTGATCGGGCAGTTGCCGTGGGACATCTCGTTGAACGAGTTCATGACGCGGCTCACCATCGAAGGGCTCACGTGCGCCATCGGAGTGGCCGTGGGGTCGACGCAGTTGGGGCAGGATCCCAACGAGTCGCAGAGCGGCGGCAAGAAGAAACGTGGGTTCATCCACGAGTTCGCCTACTCCGCCCTCGGCGCTGTGCTCATCGTATCGGGCTTTACACCCACGATGGAGGTCATCGTGGTCGCGCTCGAGACCGGGCCGCTGGCCGCTCTGGGGACAGCGATCGTCTCGTTCCTGCTCGCGCTCGGCGTGGTGAGCTACTTCGACTTCCGCGGCTCCAAGCGGATCGACGGCGGGAGCATTTATGCCGGCGGCCCTATCGGTGATGCGTTCGTCACGTACAGCATCGGCCTCGTGGCCGCCGCGGTGCTGCTCTGGAGCGTCGGCCGGTTCGACGGCGTGGGCCTCGGCGCCGCCTTGAGCATGATCGTCTACCTCGGGTGGCCTGCCACGCTCGGCGCGTCCGTGGGCCGCCTCATCCTCTGACCCCTTTCCCATGAGTGACAACGACGACCAACGCGACGACCAATCCTCGACCGACGACGGCTCGGGGGACGGAGGCAATGGCAGCGGCTCCGGTGGCGACTCGGACCAGGATCAGAGCAGTGACGAGACGGGCGGAGACGGCAGTGAGAGCGAAGAGAAGAACTGGCTGGAGTGGGTCGTCACGGTCGGCGGCGCGGCGATCGTGCTCTTCGTCGTGGGCTACTTCGTCTACGAGCTGATCGGCGGTGCGAGCGGGCCGGCCGACCTCCGCGTCTCCCTAGGCGAGCCGAAGACGACGGCGACGAGCATCGAGGTGCCCGTCGAGATCGTGAACAGAGGGGCGCGCGTGGCCGAGGCCGCCGTCGTTGAGGTGTGCGCCGGCGAGGAGCAGTGCGCTCAGATCACGTTCGACTACGTCCCCTACAGGTCGAAAGTGACCGGCTCGGTCGGGTTCGAGCCGCCGTTGCAGGGCGCGTTTTCGACGCGCGTCGTTTCCTACCGCGACCCGTAAAGGCGGGGCTAGGATTCCTCCGTCAGAAAGAGCACGCTGCGGACGAGGTCGCGGCTGTCGGAGCGGCCGCCGAGCGAGCCGGCGAGCACGCCCATCGCGGCGAGGAACAGGCTGAGCTTGACGTGGTCGAGGGTGCGCGTGGCGGGGTCCACCGTCGGCCACGTCTCCATCAGGCGCTCGGGAAAGACCGTGATGATGCCGACGTACATCAGCGCGCCGAAGAGCACGAACAGAAGCGCGAGCGTGAGGAGCAGGCTGAGCGCCGTCGCCGCGGCCGTCACGACCGTGGACTCGGTGAGGAGCCGGTCGCGCCCGAGGAGCGCGTCGAAGGCGAAGGCGCGGTAGAGCACGAACGACGCCGCCGCAAACGACGCCACCGAGAACAGCACCACCTGGGGGACGGAGACGGCGCTCGCCACGTCCCACGTCTCGGCCCCGAAGAGGAGCACGATGATGACTGAGAGCGCCGCCGCGATCATCGTCGGCATCTTGGTGAGCAGGCGGAAGGGGTTGGCGCGGGCCACGGCCCGCCCGATGGCGCCGGCGTCGGTGACGAGGGTTTTGAGGACGAAGCCGAAGCGGCCGGTGCGCGTAGAGCGCTCGTGGGCCTCGCGCGGCAGCATCCGTCGCATCGTGGCGAGCTGCGCCTCGGTGAGAACGGTCATGCGGTCGAGGTCCTCGACGCTCTCGAGCGGGTACATCACGTTCGCCGGGTCCTCCGCATGGTGGAGGTTGAGGAGGTGGCCGAACGTGTGGAGGAGGAGCGCGGTCAGGCGGGCGGTGGCGCGCTCATGGTCGGGGTCGTCGCCCCAGAAGCCGGGGTCGAGCCGCTTCGTCGAGAGGATGCCGACGTTCGTGAGCTGGCTCGGGAGCGCGAGCGTGTAGGCGAGCGAGGACGACGAGAGGTCCACCTCGGTGACGATGAGGAGGAAGTGGACCTTCCGCTCCAGCTTCTCGGCGAGGCCGATCTCGAGGAAGTCGAGCGGGGCGTAGGCGCCGGCGCCGGGCGTGAGGTGCGGTCCCTCGAAGGCGAACGTCTCGGTGCGCAGCTCGCGCTCGTCGGCGAGAGCGTCCTCGAACCGGGCGACGGCGTGGTCCACGAGCGCACGGAAGGCCTCGGAGTCCTTCCCCTCCACCTCCATCGTCATCACGCCGACCGTATACGGGGCGTCGGCACGTCCAGAGGCCGAGGGCGGCGCGGTAGGCATCGGGCGAGGGGCAAAGGGAGAAGGGCCAGCGGCATGAGCCGCCAGCCCTTCCATGCCGGAGCGCAGAACGAGGATCCGTCCGCTAGCCGACGAGGCGGTAGAACCGAAACAGGTCGTAGTCGAGCGGCAGCACCTCGGCGTCCTCAAAGCCGGCCGCCCGCGCGTAGCGGCGGAGCGTCTCGGTGCGCATCACGGTGCCCGTCGCGGCGCACGCGCCCCCAGGGCAGTCGGCGATGCCGACGGGGAGGCAGTGCGTGATGCTGAAGCCGTAGAAGAAGCGCTCCAGCGTATCGGCGTTGGGCGTGAAGCGCTCGGCCGTCTTCTCGTCCACGACGAGGACGGTGCCGCCGGGCGCGGCGAGGCGCCGCATCGTCCGGAGCGCGGCGACGGGGTCGCCCATGTCGTGCACGCACTCGACAGCGAGGACGAGGTCGTAGCGGCCTTCCAGGCCCGGCTCGGCCGCGTCGCGGAGGTGGATCCGCACGCGGTCCTCCATCGCATGGTCCCGGACGTTCTCCTGGGCGCGCTCCACCGAGAGCGCGTCGAGATCGTAGCCGTCCACCCGTGCGCCAGGGAACGCCTTGGCTAGCCCGATGCTCGACCACCCCACGCCGCACCCGATGTCGGCGATGCGGCCGCCGCCGTTGAGGCGGTCTTCGAGGCCAGGGAGCTGCGCGAGGTAGTCGGGGCCGAGTTGCTGGAGGAAGAAGTTGCGGTTCATGCGGCCCTGGCCGTCCACGAGGTCGGGCCCGTAGGCGGCGTACGGCACGCCCTCGCCCGTACGGTAGGCCTCGACCAGCCGGTCGAGCGGGTGCACCGCGCCGACGAAGACCTGCGCGAGCGGCGTCAGGAACGAGAGGCTGTCGGCCTCGGCCAGCACATCGGCATGGCCGGGGGGCAGCGCGAAGCGGCGCTCGGCGGCGGGCCGCTCTGGAGCATCCACAGTCAAGAGCCCGCTCGCGGCCTGCTGTTCCAGCCACTCGCGCACGTAGCGCTCGGCCGTGCCGGTCGCGGAGGCGAGGGCAGGCGCCGTCATCGCGCCGTTCTCCGCGAGGGTCGCGTAGAAGCCGAGGCGGTCGCCGAGGTAGACGGCGTACACGTCGAAGGCGGCCGCGGCGGATTCGACCAGCCGATCCACGAGGGTCTCGGTCGCGTCGGAGGACGTGGTCTGGGGAGGGGTCAGGGTTTCCATCGGTGTCGAGGTGTTGGGGTTGCTTCAGGAAGCCACCGCACGGCGGCAGAACAGGTTGGTGCGGTGACCGAGGATGAGGAGGCCGCTGCCAGCGAGCGTCAGGGCGAGCCCGAGGCACTCGCCGAGGAAAGCGTGGGCTGGAACCGCCAGGCACACCACGCCGAGCCCGGCGTGGAGCAGCGAAGCGCCCGGCGCGCTCTTGGCGGCCCGGAGCGTGACTGGCACGAGAAACGCCGCCATTGCGGGGTGGGTCGCCTCGTGGACGAGCGCGCCGAGCCCCGCGCATGGGAGCGCGAGCAGGAGGACGGGCAGGGCGAGGCAGTGCACGGCGCACAGCCCCGAGAGGACCACGCCGAGGCGGTCCCAGAAGCCAGCCGCGACACTCGGAGCGGGAGGGGCGGGAGGAAGACCGGGATGGGACATGACCGTGGCGGTAGAGGGTCTGCACAACGCGGAGTCACCTGTCGTGACGCATCGCGCCTGCCCCTCCCCAAGCCCGTTCGCTGCTTCGCCGTTCTTTCACCGTCCGATCCTGGGGAGGCCCTGAGGCCTCCGCATCTCCGCGCCCGCCCTCCGTTTGAGCCCCTGCGCTACCCGCTCCTTCTCGCCTCGCGGAGCCCTCAGCGTCGGGCATCGTGACCACGAACACCGCCCCCCGCCCCACGGCGCTCTCGACGCCGAGGGTCCCGCCGTGGCGGTGGCAAACGATGTCGTGCGCGAGGGAGAGGCCAAGCCCCGTCCCCTCGCCCGGGGGCTTCGTCGTGAAGAACGGCTCGAAGATCCGGGCCTGGAGCGATACCGGGATGCCAGACCCGTTGTCGCGCACGCGCACTTCGACGCCTCCGTCCCGCCGCGTCGTCTTCACCCACACGCGCGGCGTGACGGGAGCCTCGGGCGGGGACGGCGCCGACAGGGCCGCGTGGCGGGCGTTCTCCAGCAGGTTCTGCAGCGCCCGGCCCAACCCCTCCCGCGCTCCCTCGATCATCCCTACCGCGCCGTCATAGCGCGCCTCCACGACGACGTCCGGCGTGCCCTCCCCCCGTGCCGGCGGGAACGCGAGCGCCACGCGCTCGGCGACGAGTACGTTGAGGTCGAGCCGTTCGCGGGGCCCCGGGTCCTGGCGTGCATGTGCGAGCATCGCTTGCACGATGCCGTCGGCGCGTGCCCCGTGCTCATGGACGCGCCGCGCGTTCGCGCGGAGGTCGGCGAGCACCTCGCGTGCGGCGTCGTTGTCGCTGGCTTGCAGCGCCGTGGCGAGGTCGTCAACGCGGTCGACGCTGAGTGCTGAGAAGTTGAGGATGAAGTTGAGGGGGTTCTTGATCTCGTGGGCGATCCCGGCCGTGAGTTGCCCCAGGCTCGCCAGCTTCTCGGCCTGGACGAGCTGAGCCTGGGTCTGCTCCAGGTCGTCGAGCGCGCTCTCGAGCGCGTCGTTGCGTGCGTTGAGCCTGGCGAGTGCGCGCTCCCGCTCCTGGTGGAAGATCCGCGCCAGGAGGAACACGATGAGGGGCAGCCCCATCCGCACCGAGGCCACCCAAATGGGGTTCTGGGCGGGCGACGCCGACACGCGGTACTGGTAGCCGCCCGCTTCGAGCGCCACGAAGAGCGCCGCGAGCCCGACGGCGAGCGCCGTCCACACCATCCCCGCCCTCCGCCCCGTCAGGAGGACACCCGCGACCGGCACCACGGCCAGCCACGGCAGCACCTCGACCCCGCCCGCGAACTGCGCGTTCACGACGACCGTCACGGTGCCCGTCAGCAAGAACAGGTGCGCGACGAGGCGAACCGATCCGGTGCGTCGCAGGAGGGGCGGGAGCACGAAGAACGCGGTCCCCACGCCCGCCATGAGCGCGGTGCCCACCCAGTAGCCGGCGAAGGCATCCATCACGGCGTACGTCACCGAAAAGAGCCCGGTGAGAAAGCAGGCGGCCACCAGGAGGTACCCCTGATGGTACGCCTCGACCTCGGCGGCGGGAACGGGGATGAGACGGTGGAGGAGCCAGGACATCGGTGCGGCGGTGGGGAGCACGCCACTAGCCATGACGCACGCCTGCGTGGCCGTCCCAAACGCGCATGGGGAGCGCCGCACGTTCTTCGCTTGTCGTTCGTTTATTGACCCTTCCGCCACTCCCCGTCGTGCCCATGCCCGAGGCCGATGTCACCCTGCTGCTGGAGGAAGTCGAAGCCGGCCGCGACGGCGCCTTCGACCGGCTCCTGGCCCAGGTGTACCCGGCGCTGCGCGAGATGGCCCGGGGCAAGCTTCGCGACCAGCGCGCGGGCCACACCATCAACCCGACGGGCCTCGTCCACGAGGCCTACCTCCGCCTCGTCCGCTACCAGGACGTCAGCTGGAAGGGCCGCGCCCACTTCTTCGGCGCGGCGGCCCAGACCATGCGGCGCATCCTCGTGGACCACGCCCGCCGCAAGAGCGCCGACAAGCGCAAGGGCGAGCACGTCAGCCTCACGCAGGGCAGCGGGAAGGCGGTGGCCGTCTCGTTCGACCACCTCATCGAGGTCGACGACGCGCTCGCGCGGCTGGCCGAGGAGCGCCCGCGCTGGGTCCGCGTCGTCGAGTGCCGCTACTTCGCGGGCCTCACGATCGAGGAGACGGCCGAGGCCCTCGGCATCTCACACGGCACGGTCTCGAACGACTGGCGCCTCGCCCGCGCCTGGCTCCGCCGCGAGATGGCGGGCTGAGCAGCCTCCTCCCTCCTGCCGTGAGCGCGCCGCATCAACCGATCCGCCTCCGCCAACGCCGGTGCCGTCCGGCGCGCCTCCGGGCGGCTGCTCCATGGCCTCACCGGGCGACGGAGGACCGCCCTCCCCTGACATGGCGACCGACGCTCTAGACCGGCTCGAACGGCTCTTCCGCGCCGCGCGGATGCACCCCGCGGAGGAGCGCGCCGCCTTCCTCGACGCCGCCTGCGCCGACGATCCCGCCCTCCGCGCCGAGGTCGCGGCGCTCCTCAACGCCGACCGCGAGGCCGACGGCGAAGCCTTCCTCGACACGCCCCCGACAGCGCTCCTCGACGCCGCCGTCTCCGAGGCGGCCCAGCCCAACCCCCTCGAAGGCCGGACTGTCGGGCCGTACCGTGTGCTCCGCCCGCTCGGGGAAGGCGGGATGGGCGCCGTCTACCTCGCCGTCCGCGAGGAGCCCTTCCAGCAGTACGTCGCCCTCAAGATCATCCGCGCGGGGTTGCACGACCCCGAGGTGCTGCGCCGGTTCGAGCAGGAGCGCCAGATCCTCGCCTCGCTCAGCCACCCCGGCATCGCCCGTCTCCTCGACGGCGGCGTCACGGCCGACGGGCTCCCGTACTTCGCGATGGAGTACGTCGAGGGCCGCCCGCTCACCGCCTACTGCGACGAGCACCGCCTCCCCATCGAGGAGCGGCTCCGGCTCTTCGCCTGCGCCTGCGAGGCTGTCCACTACGCCCACCAGAACCTCGTCCTCCACCGCGACCTCAAGCCGTCGAACATCCTCGTCACGCCCGGCCGGGAGGTGAAGCTGCTCGACTTCGGCATCGCCAAGCTGCTCAACCCGCACCTCTCCTCCTCCGCGATGCCGGTGACGCGGACGGCGTTGCGCGTGATGACGCCCGAGTACGCGAGCCCCGAGCAGGTCCGCGGCGAGCCGCTCTCGACGGCGTCGGACGTCTACAGCCTCGGCATCATCCTCTACGAGTTGCTGACGGGCCATCGCCCCTACCGCCTCACACGTGGCACGACCGACGAGATCATGCGCGTGGTGTGCGAGGTGGACCCCGAGCGGCCGAGCACGCGCGTCGTCCGCCCGGAGACGATCCTGCGGGCCGACGGCGAGACGGAGACGATCACCCCGGTGGACGTCGGCGAGGCGCGGGACGTGAGCCCGGAGCGGCTGCAGCGGCGCCTCCGGGGCGACCTCGACAACATCGTGCTCATGGCGCTGCGCAAGGAGCCGCAGCGGCGGTACGCCTCCGCCGAGCAGTTCTCCCAGGACATCGACCGCCATCTCCGGGGCCTGCCGGTCATGGCCCGG
>JAWWCA010000177.1:0-7589 GCA_033720695.1 Rubricoccaceae bacterium | reverse complement strand
GTGGGCGCCTCCTCGTCCGGGGCAACGTCATCGGGGCCGACGACGCCGGGGACGGGGACGAAGCGACGGGGGCCGGCGGGGGCGTCGGGCGAGGGGCGGTCGGGGGGGGGCATGCGGCCTCTTACGCGAACCCGAGCCGTTTGGCTTCCCGCGCCATCCCCTCGATGACGGTCGCGATGTGCGCGTCGAGCTCCACGCCCAGCTCCTCGACCCCCTGCGCGATGTCCTCGCGGCTGACGGCGGCGGCGAACCGCTTGTCCTTCAGCTTCTTCTTCACCGACCTCGGCGTCATCCCGTCGAGCCCGCCGGGGCGGACGTGGGCGACGGCGGTGACGAACCCGGCCAACTCGTCGACGGCGAAGAGCGTCTTCGCCAGGTCCGTCTCGCGGGGGACGCCGCTGTAGAGGGCGTGGCCGAGGATGGCCTGCCGGATCTCCTCGTCGTACCCCCGCCGCTCTAGCTCCTCGACGCCGACGAACGGGTGTTCCTCGGGCGAGGGGTGGCGCTCGTAGTCCATGTCGTGGAGGAGCCCGGCAATGCGCCAGCGCTCGACCTCCTCGGGCGGGAGCCCCCGCTGCTCGGCGTACTGCCGCATGGCCGCCTCGACGGCGTAGGCGTGGCGGCGGAGGCTCTCCGTCTCCGTCCACTCGTGGAAGAGGGCGAGGGCGTCGTCGTACGAGGGCATGGGGCGGGGGGCGTTGAGCGGTGGGCGTCGGGCGGTGGGCGCCGGTGCGGGAGCAGAAGCCCACAGCCGATGGCGCACCGCCCGGAGCCCTAGAACAGGTCGTTGAGCTGCAGCTCGTCCAGGTAGCGGGCGGGGTCGTTCTGGAAGTCGGTGAGGAGCTGCTCGAGCGAGGCGGCGGCGGCGTTGGCGTTGTAGTAGAGCGAGGGGTCGCGGAGGAGGAGGCCGATCGAGGACTCGGGCGAGGTGGCGAGCGCGAGCGTGGTGTCGAGCCCGACGGTGAGGCGGTCGAGGCCGTCGAGGCTGGATTCGAGCTGGCGGAGGCGCGCGTTGAGGGTGGCGACCGTGGCGGTGAGGGAGTCGCGGACGGCGGGGGCGCTGCCGCCGAAGGCCGCGCCGTACTCGTCCACGAGCCCCTCGGCGGCCAGGGCCGAGCGCTCGGCCGAGCGCGCCGCGCGCTCCAGCGTGGCGGCGATGTCCCCGATCCGCTCGCGCTCGTCGAGGAGGAGCCGCGTCGTGGCCGTCGTGAGGAAGCGGACGTTGGCGATCGTCGCGTCGAGGTCGTCGCTGGACTCGGCGAGGAGGGACTCGACGCCGCGGAACGTCTCGATGGCGGAGATCAGGAGGGTGTCGGCGCGCTGGGCGAGGGGGCCGGCCTGGTCGGTGAGGAGCGAGACGAGGTCGGCCGAGGGCTCGGCGCGGAGGGTGTCGCGGTCGACGAGCGGGCGCCCGGCCGTCGGCCCCTCGGGCGGCTCGATCGAGACGTAGACGTCGCCGAGCGCGGCGAAGCCGCCGACGCCGAACGTGCTCCCGCGCGGGATCTCGACGCCGTCCTCGATGGAGAGGGCGACGAGCACCTCGCGCCCGCCGTCGGACAGCGCCACCTCGCGCACGGCGCCGATGTCGACCCCGCTGAGGCGGACGGGGTTGCCCGGCGAGAGCCCCTGCGAGTTGTCGAACACGACGACGACCTCGTAGCTCCCGCCGAAGAGCGAGAGCCCCTGGAGGAACCGGAGGCCGAAGATGAAGATCAGCAGGGCGGCGAGGACGACCAGGCCGACCTTGAGTTCGTTGCTCATGAGTTCGTGACGCAGGGCGCGTGACGCGTGAAGGGTGTGGAGTCGCACGGGGTCATATGGAGCCCAAGCGTTGAGATGGGAGGAGCAGGGGGCGTCAGCACGGAACCGTCACGTCCTCACGCGCCCCGCATCGCGTAGTCCCCCCCGATCTGGTACTCGTTCGCGCGGACGAACGCGCAGAGCTCGGGGTCGGTGCAGGCGTGGAGCTCGGGGATCGTCCCGCTCCAGTGGAGCCGCCCCTCGTAGATGAACCCGACGCGGTCGGCAATCGAGAGGACCGAGTGCATGTCGTGCGTGATGACGACGCTCGTCGCGCCGATCGTGCGGCCGAGCCGGTTGATGAGCTCGTCGATGGTGTTGCTCGTCTCGGGGTCGAGGCCGGAGGTCGGCTCGTCGTAGAGGATGTACTTCGGCTCGACGGCAATCGCGCGGGCGAGCGCGACGCGCTTCTGCTGCCCACCCGAGAGCTCGCTCGGCCGCTTGCCCCCGGCGTCGGGGAGCTCCACCATCGCGAGGCACTCCCGCGCGCGCTGGACCATCTCGGCTTCGGAGAGGTCGGAGAAGGTGCGGAGCGGGAACTCCACGTTCTCCAGCGCCGACATCGAGTCGAAGAGGGCGCCGCCCTGGAAGAGCACGCCGAAGAGGCGGCGGACGCGCCGGAGCCCGGAGTAGGAGAGGTCCGACAGCGGCTCGCCGTCCACGGAGACGGACCCCGCGTCCGGCGTCAGCAGCCCGATGAGGTGCTTGAGGAGCACGCTCTTCCCCGATCCCGAGCGCCCGATGACGGCGTACGTCTCGCCTTCGCGGATCGTGAGCGAGACGTCCCGCAGCACGGGCCGCCCGTCGAAGGCTTTGGAGAGGTTGCGGACTTCGATCATAGCGGAGTCGGGGGTCCGGTCACGGCCGGGGGCCGCTCCCGAGGCGCCAGCGGTGGGCGCTTCCTCTAGAGCAGGAGGGTGGCGCAGAGGTAGTTGGCGAGGAGCACGAACACGCACGAGAGCACGGCCGCCTTCGTCGTGGCCGCGCCGACGCCCTCGGCCCCGCCGCGCGCGTAGTACCCCTTGTAGCACGAGACCGTGGTGATGACGAACCCGAAGACGAGCGACTTGATGAGGCCGTAGACGACGTTGTAGGGGCGGAAGAAGGCGCGGACGCCGGTCCAGTAGGTGTCGAGCGTGATGTCGGGGCTCGTGAGCACGACGAGCGCGCCCGAGAGCAGGCCCACCGTCGCGGCGATGATATAGAGGACCGGGAACGAGAGCACGCCCGCCGTGACGCGCGGGACGATGAGGTAGGAGCGGGAGTTGACGCCCATGGCCTCGAGGGCGTCGATCTGCTCGGTCACCCGCATCGTCCCCAGCTCCGCCGCGATCCGGGCGCCGACGCGCCCCGTCAACACGAACGCCGTCACGAGCGTCCCCAGCTCCAGCAGCACGCTCTCCTCGGTGAACGTGCCGACGGTGGAGGCGGGGAGCAACGGGTTCTCGAGCTGGTAGAGCGCCTGCACGGCGGCCACGCCCCCCGAGAACGCCGTCGCGAGGGCCACGATGGGGATGGAGTCCACGCCGATCCGCACCGCCTGGATGAGGAGGTTCCGGGCGTAGAGCCGGAGCTTGAGGTCGCGCGGGAGCCGGAAGGCGGCGGCGAGGAGGAGGCTGTAGCGGCCGAACCCCTCCAGGAGGCGCGTGGTCTGCCCGACGAACGGGACGGCGGTGAGCGGCATGGGGTGACGAGGGGGCGTCAGGGGAGAGCGGCTACCTTGGCGGTCCGCCCGGCGCAAACTACTCGGTGCAACAGCGAGCCCGCTCCACGCGCCGCCCTCCGTCCCCGTTCCCTCCCGACCCCATGGCGAAAGCGAAGACCCGGTACGTTTGCCAGGACTGCGGCCACGACGCCCCGCGTTGGAGCGGGCAGTGCGCCGGCTGCGGCGCCTGGAACACCCTCGTCGAGGAGGTCGCGCCGACGGCCGTCAAGGCGCCCGTGATGCGGACGGCGAACGGCGGCGGCCGCCTCGCCGGGGCCTACGGCAGCGCCCGCCCCCAGCGCCTCCGCGACGTGGCCGTGGGCGAGCGGCCCCGCCTCGTGACCGGCCTGAAGGAGCTCGACCGCGTCATGGGCGGCGGCCTCATGATCGGCTCGCTCACGCTCGTCGCGGGCGACCCCGGCATCGGGAAGAGCACGCTGATGACGGAGCTCGGCCGCCACCTCCCCGAGCACACCCTCCTCTACGTCACCGGCGAGGAGAGCGCGCAGCAGGTGAAGCTCCGCGCCGAGCGCCTCGGCGTCGACGCCGAGGCCGTCTACCTCTTCCCCGAGACGAACGTCGAGGCCATCCTCGCTGCCGCCCAGGAGCTCCGGCCCGACGTGATGGTTGTCGACTCGATTCAGACCGTCTTCCGGCCCGACCTCACGAGCGCGCCGGGCTCCGTCGCCCAGGTCCGCGAGTCCACGGCCGCCCTCCTCGACCTCACCAAGAGCCTCCCCGTCACCACGTTCCTCGTCGGCCACGTCACGAAGGCGGGGAGCATCGCCGGGCCCCGCGTGCTCGAGCACATGGTGGACACGGTGCTCCACTTCGAGGGCGACCGCCACCACGCCTACCGCCTCCTCCGCGCCGTCAAGAACCGGTTCGGCGCGGCGCACGAGTTGGGCGTCTTCGAGATGCGCGAGCAGGGGCTCGTGGAGGTCGAGAGCCCGAGCGCGCTCTTCCTCTCGGAGCGGGCCTACGGCCGGAGCGGCAGCGTCGTCGCGGCGACGATGGAGGGGACGCGCCCGCTCCTCGTCGAGGTGCAGGCGCTCGTGACGCCGGCCTCCTACGGGACGCCGCAGCGGACGGCCACCGGCGTCGATGGGCGCCGGCTCCAGGTGCTCCTCGCCGTGCTCGAGAAACGGGCCGGCCTCCGGCTGGGGCAGCACGACGTGTTCGTCAACGTGGCCGGCGGCGTGCGGCTGGAGGAGCCGGCCGTGGACCTCGCCGTCGCCCTCGCCGTCGCCTCCTCGTTCCGCGACGTGCCGGCCGACTCCGGCACCGTCGTCGCGGGCGAGCTGGGGCTGGGCGGGGAGGTCCGGGCCGTCGGGCGGGTCGAGCCCCGGCTGTCTGAGGCGCGGCAGCTCGGGTTCGAGCGGGCGCTCCTCCCGAAGGCGAACCTCAAGGGGCTGGACGCCCCTGAGGGCCTCGCGTTGGCGTCGGCGAGCACCCTGTCCGAGGCGCTCGACCTCGTGCTCTGAAGGGGGCAGCCGCGTGAGACTCGGCCCACGAAAGGGGAGAGGCCCGGCACGCCGTTGCGCGTGCCGGGCCTCGCGGGTCGATCGGAAAGCAGCCCTTAGGCGGCTCCTGCTGGCCGTGTGTCTGGAGAGGGGAGACGCTCTTGTGGTGGAGCAGGAGCTGCGGGAAGAACCTGTCCGAGCATCCGGGACACGTGGGAGAGCAGTAGAGAGGGATCGGGTGATAGAGGTGCAGCGGGTGAACATCGCGCCTATCCGTGTGTTCCTACCGCTGGGGTATGAAAGGGGGCCGTACGGTGTACTTCAGGATTTCCACTAGCGCCGCCGGCCACGAGGAACGGCCGTAGTTTGGGCGGAAGGATCCGCCCATGATGCGCTCTCCCCGACTCCTCGCCGCCCTCCTCGTCCCGCTGGTTCGCCTCCAGCGCGGACGACTCGGCGAGGCGGCGCCCGCCGTCGAGCGGGTGGCCCGTCTGCGGCTCTCGCCCGTCGAGCGGGCCGCCGAAGCGGCGGTCGACGGGTACCGGGCCTCGCTGGCCGCGTCGGGGGAGACGCTCCGCGTCGAGGACCACGGGGCGGGGACGCGGGCCGGCGTCCTGGCGGGGGAAGCCAAGCCCGCAGAGCGCCGCGTCGCGGACGTCTACCGTCGGGCGGCGGCCTCGCCCGGGTGGGGACGGTTCCTCTTCCTCCTCGCGCGCGCGGCGCGGCCGCGCCGTGTGCTGGAGCTGGGCACCCACCTCGGCGTCTCCGCCGCCCACCTCGCCGCCGCCCTCGCGCTGAATGAGGCGGAGGGCGCGCCCGCCGGCCGGCTCGTCACGCTCGAGGGGGACCCCGGCCTCGCCGGGCGCGCCCGGCGCGCCCTCGCCGCGCTCGGCCACGCCGACCGCACGACGACCGTCGTCGGCCCCTTCGCGGAATCGCTCCCCGGCGTGCTCGCCGAGCACGACCCCTGGGACCTCGTCTTCCTCGACGGACACCACGAGGAAGCCGCCACGCTCCGCTACGTCGACCTCATCCGCCCGCACCTCGCGCCCGGTGCCTGCGTCCTCTTCGACGACATCGAGCCGGGACGGCCGGTGCGGCGCGCCTGGCGCCGCGTCCTCCGGGAGGTCCCCCACGCCGGGGCCGCCGACCTCCTCGGGCTCGGGCTCCTCGTCCTGCCCCCGTCGCCCGACGCGTCGCCCGGCGCGAACCCTCGGCGCCGTCTTGGGCGTGAGAGGGCTGCTCTGCCACAATAAGGCCCGCGGGCCGCCGTTCCACCCACCGCGCGCAACGCCCTTCATGACCACCCTCACGGACGAGCAACTCGTCGTCGCTTACCTCAACCGCGGCGACGAGCGGGCCTTCACCCAACTCGTTGAGCGCCATCAGGAGCGGATCTTCGGCTACCTGATGGGGATGGTGCGGGACCGGAGCGTCGCCTCCGACCTCTTCCAGGAGACCTTCCTCCGCGCCATCCAGGCGATGAACAAGCGCCGCGGCTCCTACGAGCCGCAGGGCCGCTGGCTCGCCTGGGTCATGCGGATCGCGCGCAACGCCGCCCTCGATCACCTCCGCAGCCGCAAGAAGTGGCAGGACGTCTCGCCGGGCGACGAAGACGAGGGCCCGTCGTTCTGGGACCGCCTCCCCGACGAGGCGCCCGACGCCGGGGCCCTCCTCAACCGCGCCGACCTCTGGCAGGAGGTCGAGGCCGCCATCGAGCAGCTCCCCCCAGAGCAGCGCGAGGTCGTCCTCATGCGGCACCAGTCCGAGCTCACGTTCCGCGAGATCGCCGAGCTCACCGACGTCTCGATCAACACCGCCCTCGGGCGCATGCGCTACGCCCTCATCAACCTCCGCAAGCTCCTCGAACCCGAGTGGTTCGAGGAGGTCACGGAAGATCTTCCGGGGCGACCTACGAAATAGCCCCGTCGCGCCGTTCCCCCTCTGCCCGCGCGCCCCTCACCACGAGCCCCCCGACGCTCCCGACCCCGTTCGCTACGCGCCCTCCCCGCCGTGACCCCCCACGATCCCATCCGCCACGCCTACGGCGAAGCCGAGGGCCCGCCGCCGGCGCCCGGCGAGCCGGGGTACGCCGAGTACCGGCTGCTGCGCACGACGCGGGAGGCCCTCGACGCGCTCCCGCGCCGCCGCCCCGACGCCTCCGCGCTCGAGGCCGTGCGGGCGGCCGTGGCCGCGCACGCGCTGGGCCCGGTGCGGGCGGCCTACGGCGAGGCCGACCCCCCCGCCCCCGACGACGCCCGCCACGCCGAGTACGCCGTGATCCGGGGAGCGAAGGAGGCCCTCGATCAGTTGCCGAAGGTGCGTCCCGACGCCGCCGCTCTCGACGCCGTGACCGCGGAGGGGAGGGGCTCTGTGACGGCGGCGCGCGAGGGCGCAACGCTCGCGCCGGTCCGCCACGTCTACGGAGCGGCCGAGGGCTCGCCGCCGGCTCCCGGAGACCCCGCCTACGCCGAGTACGTCCTCCTCAAGGACACCCGGGAGGTGCTCGACGCGCTCCCGCACCGCCGCCCCGACGCCTCCGCGCTCGAGGCCGTGCGGGCGGCCGTGGCCGCGCACGCGCTGGGCCCGGTGCGGGCGGCCTACGGCGAGGCCGACCCCCC
>JAWWCA010000176.1:0-7605 GCA_033720695.1 Rubricoccaceae bacterium | reverse complement strand
GTGCTCAGGGCACAGGGGGGCCAAGGGGTGAGCCAACCGCTCCGCGTCGGTGCTGGCCGTGCGCACGAACCGGCGAGCCTCGGGCGGGCCCTCGCGGCCCATGTTCGACGCGGGAGGGGTAATTTCGCGGGGCGCCCCGATCCCCACGGGCCGTGGATCGCCCGACGGCCGTCTGGCGACGGGGGAGGTCGGACGCGCCGTCTCGCCCGTCGAACCCACGCCGCCCGCCATGACGCGAGAATCCATCAACCCGCCGAACGATTGGGGCGCCGCCTACGGGATGGACCAGGGGCAGGTCATCCACGGCGCCGCGCGCACGCTGTACCTGTCGGGCCAGGCCGCCCTCGAGACCGACCCCGGCTCCGAGCTGGGCGTGCGCGTCGCGCACGAGGGCGACATGCGGCGACAACTCAGCCTCGTCCTCGGCAAGATCGACGGGCTCCTGGCGCAGGCGGGGATGACGCGGGAGAACGTCGTGTTCGTCCGCTTCTACAGCACCGAAACCGCCGCCTTCCTGGAGAACTACGACGTCTACGCCGACTGGATCGGGGAGGCCGGGATCACGCCGCCACAGTCGGACATCGGCGTCCAGGAGCTGGCCGTGCCGGGTCTCGTGATCGAGGTCGAGGTCATCGCCGCCGACTAGCGCGGACCCCACGCGGCGGATCGCGCCCCGACGAGCCACTAGGTCCATGCCCCTCCTCCGAAGGCTGCTCTGGATCGACTGCACGGCCGGCGCCGTCGTCGGGGTGGCGGTGCTCGCCCTCAGCGCGTGGCTCAGTGCCCTCGAGGGGCTGCCGCGCGGGGTGCTCCTCGCCACCGGCGCGGCCAACCTCCTCTACGCCTCCTTCTCGTTCTCGCTCGCCATCCGGCCCGTGCGGCCGGTGCACCTGATCCAGCGGCTCGCCGTCGCGAACATGGCGTGGGCCCCCGTGTGCCTGGGGTTGGCCGCGGCCTTCGCCGGCTCCGTGACGCCCTTCGGGGTCCTGCACCTCGTCGGCGAGGCGGTCTTCGTCGGCGGGCTGGGCGCCCTGGAGTGGCGGCACCGGCACCGGCTCGCGACGGCCGCCGCGCCTCGCCGGCCAGGGACCTAGCGCCCTACGCCGGTCGGTCGCCCGCGCCTCCGTTGCGCCATGCGTCGGCCCGGCGAGACGCCCGCGCCGCTCGCCCTCCGTTCCGCTCACGTCGTCCCCTGACCCTGTGCGGCCGTGGACACCGGGGCCTTGTGACGCGCCGGGGCGCCTGCTGTTTTTTTAGCGGACACGCAACGCCGGAGGCCGCGCTCGCGTCCCACCCCCTCCACGCTCTCCCCTGGCGACATGACCCGATGGCTCCTCACGCTCTGGCTCCTCCTCCCGTCGGTCGTGCTCGCCCAGCCGGCGGGCCTCGCGGCCTCCATCGATGACGCCGTCGCGCCCTACGTCGAGGCGGGGGACTTCGCCGGGGTGGTCGCCGTCGGGCAGCGGGGCCGGGCGCCGGTCGTCCGCACCTTTGGGCTGGCGAGCGTCGAGCTGGGCGTGCCCCACCGCCCGGACGGCGTGTTCATGATCGGCTCGGTCTCGAAGCAGGTCACGGCCGCCGCCCTCCTCCTCCTCGAAGAGGACGGCGCGCTCGCGACGACGGACGCGCTCGGCCGGCACCTCCCGGGCTTCCCGCACGGCGACGTCACGCTGGCGCAGCTCCTCACGCACACCTCGGGCCTCGCCGACGTGTACGCCCTCGACCGGTTCGGCGCGACGGCCGGGCAGCACGCCGCCTTCGAGGACGTGGTCGAGGACCTGGGCCGCGCGCCCCTCGCGTTCGCTCCGGGCGAGGGCTACGCCTACAGCAACGGCGGCTACAGCCTCCTCGCCGCGGTGATCGAGGCCGCCTCCGGGATGCCCTACGGCGCGTTCCTGCACCGGCGCCTCTTCGAGCCCCTCGGGATGACGCAGACGGCCGAGGCCGGCCCCGGGCCTGCCGCCTCGGGCCGCGTGCCCGGCTACGTGCCGTGGGGCCGCACCGCCGTCGCCCCCGCCGACCCAGTGGCGCCCGCCTTCCTGCATGGCTCGGGCGGGCTGTGGTCCTCGGCGCGCGACCTCGTGACGTGGGCCGAGGCGCTCCACGGCGGCCGCCTCCTGAGCCCGGACAGCTACGCCAAGCTCACCACGGACTACGGCCAGGGCTACGGCTTCGGCGTGAGCGTGTTCACGCGGTTCGACCGGCCCACCGTCGGCCACGACGGCCGCGTGGCCGGCTACGCGAGCGACCTCGCCCACTACCCCGACGACGAGGTGACCGTCGTCGTCCTCGGGAACGTGGAGTCGGTCGTGCGCGACCGGATCCGGCGGGCGGTTGCGGCGGCGGTATTCGGCGGGGAGGCCGCGCCCTACGAAGCCCGCGCCTTCGCCGACGGGCCGCCCGCGCGCCTCGACGCCTTCGAAGGGGCCTACGCGTTCGGTCCGGGGTTCGTCGTCTCCGTCCGCGCCGAGGACGGGCGGCTGCTCGCGCGGGCCAACGAGGGCGGCTCCTCCGAGCTGGTGCCGCTGGCAGACGACGCCTGGTTCTCGCGGATGCTCTACGCCACGGTCTGCTTCGGCCGCGACGCCGAGGGCACCGTCGACCGGCTGATCTGGGGGTGCGAGGACGGCGCCCCTGTCGGCCAGCGGACGTCCTGAGCGCGCATCCCTGCCGGTCGCGAGGGGAGGAAGACGCGGGGGGCGGAACCGGATGGAGACCAGACGAAGCCACCAGGTCCAGCGCCACGCCGGCTCGGGTTCGGTTACCTTCGGCGCCTTTCGTCCGGCTCCAGCCGGTATCGTTCCCCGCGTCCCTCTCCTCGATGCCCCGCTCCCTCCTCGTCCTCGCGCTCGTCCTCGGGACCGCCCTCGCCGTCTCGGCCCAGGACAACGCCGACCTCCGCCGCGTCGTCCTCGTCAACGGCGACGTCTACGTCGGCACCGTCGCCGACGAGGCGGCCGACCCCCTCGTCATCGTCACCACCGACGGCATCGAGCGCCGGTTCCGCCGCGACCAGGTGGCCCTCGTGGCCCCGCTCATCCGGGGGCGGTTCTACCGGACGGACCCCGTCGGGACCCGCTTCTTCCTCGCGCCGACGGCACGGACGCTGGGCGGCGGGGAGTTCCGCGGCGACCTCACCTACCTCTACCCCTCCATCACGGCGGGCCTCAGCGACCGCGTCGACCTCCTCGCCTCCGGCTTCGTCACGTTCGGCGACGGCGCCTTCGTGACGCCGCTCGTGGGCGTCAAGGGCCTCGTCTACGACCGGCCCACGGCCAAGGTGGCCCTCGGCACGAGCGCGCTCTTCGTCGTCGGCGACGAGGTCGATGGCGGGTTCGTGGCGCTCCCCTACGGCGTCGTCACCCTGGGAGACGAGACGAAGGCCGTCTCGTTCGGCCTCGGTGGGGCGCTCGGAGGCGGCTTCGGCAGTGGGGATGTCGAGATCGCCGACGGCGTCGTGTTCGGGCTCGGGGTCGAGACCCAGGTCAACAACGGCGTGAAGCTGTTCGTCGAGGCGCTCGGCGGGTTCTCGGAGGGGGACGACGGCCTCCTCGTGCTCCCCGGCGTCCGGTTCTTCGGCAACCGCTTCGCCTTCGACGTCATCGGGTTCATCGCGACCGACTTCGAGACGATCCGCGGGTTCGCGCCGGTCGGGGCGCGGGCGTCGTACGCGTTCTAGATTGGATTTCGGGTCGAGGCCGGTCCTCGGAGAGCGGGGGCCGTCGGCGCCGACCGGGACCGCACCGGTGATTGATCCCGGGCGGTGCGCGCCTTATCCTGGCGCCACAGCTCTGAAGCCGAACGAGGCAGAACGGCCGCGGGCGCCCAGGCGTCGCGGCGCCGCGGTCTCAGGCCCGTCCCTCTCCGCGTCGTCCGATGCCCCTCCGCTCCCTCGATGGCTAAGCAGGCTGGATTCGAGCGCAACGTCGGCCTGTTCATGGCGGTGATGATCGGCATCGGCGCGATGATGGGGCCGGGCATCTTCGCGCTGCCGAGCGAGGTGGCGCAGTCGGCGGGCCCGCTCGGCATCCTCGCCTACCTGTTCATGGGCGGGCTCACGCTCTTCACCGCGCTGAGCTACAGCGAGCTGGGCGCCGCCATCCCCATCGCCGGGGGCGGCTACTCGTTCGTGAGCCGCACGCTGCCCGATCCGGTCGCGTTCCTGACGGGCTGGTTCTTCTGGATCGGCAACACGCTGGCGTGCTCGCTCTACGCGGTCATCTTCGCGCTCACGCTCAAGACCTACTTCTTCCCCGGCCTCAGCGTGGTGCTGGTGGTCCTGGCCACG
This sequence comes from Rubricoccaceae bacterium, assembly GCA_033720695.1. Lineage (GTDB taxonomy): Bacteria > Bacteroidota > Rhodothermia > Rhodothermales > Rubricoccaceae > DATGQT01. Next base: position 3,317 of record JAWWCA010000176.1, on the reverse strand, counting down.
ACCGCGGTGTTCACCGCCTCGAACTACCGGGGGCAGGCCGAGGCGCTCAAGGCGATCACCGTGATGAACATCGTCGAGCTCGTCGTGCTCGTGGGCGTCGGCGTGCTCGGGGCCTTCTACGTCGAGCCGGCCAACCTCGAGCCGTTTGCGCCGATGGGGCTGGACCCGCTCCTCCCGACGATGGGGCTCATCTACATCTCCTACGTCGGCTTCGACCTCATCACCGTCGCCGCCGAGGAGATCGTCGAGCCGGCCAAGAACATCCCCCGCGCCATCCTCATCACGCTCGGCACCGGCGTCGCCATCTACGTCCTCGTCCTCTTCGTGATGATGGGCGTGGTCCACCACACGGACCTCGCCCAGACCAGCACGCCGTTCATCTTCCTGGCCGACCACCTCTTCGGCGCGTGGGGCCGCTGGGCGGGCGTGCTCGCCACGATCATGGCGAGCCTCTCGGCCTTCAGCGTCACCCTCGGCGCGAGCGCGCGCGTGCTCTTCGCGCTCGGGCGCGACGGCCACGTGCCGGCCGGGCTCGCGCGGCTCCACCCGACGCACAACACCCCGCACGTCGCGCTCTTCGTCTGCGCCGGGCTCGTCACGGTCCTCGGCGCCTCGGGCGTCGTGCGGCTGCTCGCCGCCGCGAGCAGCTTCGGCTACCTCGTCGCGATCGGCGTCGTCAACTACGCCGTGATCGCCTCGCACCGGAAGATGCCGGCGCTGCGGCGCCCGTTCCGGATCCTGCTCTACCCCACGATCCCGGTCCTGGGGATTGTGGCGTGCTGGTTCTTCGTGCCCCTCCTGGACCCGCAGAGCCTGCTCCTCGGCGGCGGCCTCACGGCCGTGGGCGTCCTGCTCTACCTTGTGCAGCCGGGCAACCGCGCCGACCTCGGCGCGCTCCCGGCCGCCCTGCACCAGCTCAGACTCCGAATCAGAGCCCTCTGGAGGCCTCACATGAACGTGCTGATCATCGGCGGGGGGAACCAGGGCCGCAACATCGCGGACCGGCTGCTCAAGCAGGATGAGATCCGGATGGTCTTCCGCACGGCGGAGTACCAGATCACCTTCGTCGAGCAGGACGAGGCGCGCTGCGAGGCGCTGGGCCGCCGCTACAACGTGCCCATCTTCCAGGGCGACGGCACCAAGCAGGAGATCCTCGACCAGGTCGAGCCGCACAAGATGGACGTGGCGATCGCCACGACGAACAACGACGAGCGCAACGCCATCGTGGCGCTCCAGGCCAAGCGGCTCGGCATCCCGCGCGTGATCGCGATCGCACGCGACCCCGACTACGTCTCGCTCATGGAGGACAGCGGGATCGTGTGCATCAGCGCGCCCTACGCCACGGCCGCGATGGTCGAGAACTACCTCGACCGCCCCGGCGTGGCCGCGCTCTTCGAGCTCGAAACGGGCGTGGCCAGCCTCATCGACATGAAGGTGCCCGAGGGGGCCGAGGTCGTGGGGCAGCGGATCCAGGACATCGGGATCCCGGAGCAGTGCGTGGTGGCGGCCGTGATCCGCGGCGACGCGTTCGTGGTGCCGCGCGGCAGCACCGAGATCCGGGGCGGCGACCACGTCGTGTTCGTGGGGCCGAGCGGGGCGGTGCAGACCGCGCACGACATCTTCTCCGCCGAGCGGGCCGACGCGTAACCGCGTGCTGCGGGAGCAGGAGGGGCGCCGAGGGCGAGGGCTGGCTACTCCACGCGCGTGACGAGCCGCGCCGCCGAGACCCGGCGCCCGTCGGCCGTCTCCGCCGCGAGGCGGACGAGGTAGACCCCGCCTGCGAGCGCCGCGTCCGGGAGCCGGAACGCGCGCGGCCCCGCAGGGAGCGGCCCCGCGTGGAGCACAGCGACCTCCCGACCGAGCCCGTCGAGGACCGAGAGCCGTGCCGATGTCATCGGGCGGTCAGCCGCCACGCGGACGAGGGCGTCGCTGCGCGTGGGGTTCGGCGAGACCGAGAGCGCGAAGGGCAGGACCTCGGGCGGGGGCTCGGCGGCGACGACGTCGGGGTTCATCCGCATCTCAACGATCACCTCCTGCCCCGCGTCGTGGGCCGCGAGTAGTTGCAGTGCTCGGTAGCGCGTAATGAACAGTCCAGGAAAGAAGAAAATCGCCAGCTCCTCCCACTCGATGTTAACGAGCGTGGAGTCGTCGTTGGGTCCAACGCTCTCGTCGGGGTAGAGCACAACGCCGAGGGCACCAGCCCAGCCCATGTGGTAGAACTTGGTAAGGAAGTCACACCCCCCCGCGGGTAGGAAGGCGAAGTTGCCAGCGATCTCGTTGGCGTTCGTGAGACCTGCGCAGCCTTGGTCCGGTCCGATGGGTGGATCGAGGTCGGGTTGACCGGGGTCGAGGGCTGGGACGAGGCGCGCTGGCCCGAGACCTTCGGGATGGGGGCGGAGGCAGTCTTCTGGGTCGCACACGCCCGCGATGAACTCGCCAGCCTCCTCGGGGGGCGCCGAGACGACGAGGAGGCCGGGGAACTCCTCGGGGTCCTGCGCCCCGGCGGGTAGGGCAGCGAGGAGGGAGAGCACGAGGGGGAGGTATCGCAGCGTGTTCACGGTCAGGCCCTCGTCGGAACTAGGATGGTCTGGACTATAACATAGTTGTTGGCGATTGAGCGGGAGCCTGCTTCCTACGTCAGCCGCTCCCCCCGTCCCGACTCCCATCGCTCACGCTCAGGGGGAGCCGGGACTGTCCCCCTCAGGCGAGGGGGACAGCTCGCGCGAGCGAGGCGCGTGTGCGGGATCGGAGCGGGAGCGGGGGGAGCCTGCCGTAGCGCACCCGGAACGCCCTTGCCCCCGGCGGGGGGCGGCACTATCGTGAGGGGCCCCGCGTTGACCTGTGTGATGCTGCGCCGCCTCTCCCTCCTCGCCCTGCTCGCCGCCCTCGCCCTCGGGGCGCTGGCGCCGGAGGCGGACGCGCAGTACTTCCGGTTCGGGAAGAACCGCGTGCAGTACGAGGGGCTCGACTGGCGCTACCTCCAGTCCGAGCACTTCGACGTCTACTTCTACGAGCGGGAGCGGAGCGCGCCGGGCGGGCGCGTCCTGGCCGACTTCACCGCCCGCGCCGCCGAGGACGCCTACCGCGACGTCGCCGAGCTCTTCAACTACGAGATCTCGGACCGCATCCCCATCCTCGTCTACCACAGCCACAACGACTTCGCCGTCAACAACGCCGCGCCGCTGCCCGACTACGCCGAGGGCATCGGCGGCGTGACGGAGCTGTTCAAGAACCGGATCGCCGTCCCGTTCACCGGCGACTGGCGCGACTTCCGCCGTGTGGTCCACCACGAGCTGGTCCACGCCGTCGTCAACGAC
>JAWWCA010000175.1:0-7632 GCA_033720695.1 Rubricoccaceae bacterium | reverse complement strand
GGGTGAACCGCGAGGAGGTCGTGCTGCGCCAGGAAGTCGAAGCCGCGGAGGAGCCGGTCTCGGCCGAGCCCCGTCTCCCGTTCCAGCGCGGCGAGGTCCACGTCGGCCCAGCCCTCGAACGCTCCAGGGGGCAGCCGCCGGAGGAGGAGGCGGACGAACCGGCCCAGCGCGGCGTTCTGCCGGGCGTCGGCGTACGCGCGCAGCGCCTCGGGGGGCAGGTGCGCGCGCACGAGGGCAGGGTGCGGGTGCGCCGGGAGCCGTGCCCAGACGCCCGCGTCGGCGAGGCGGTCTATGGCGGCGCGGGCGGCGAGGGGCGTGGTGCCGGAGACGCGGGCGAGCGCCTCGGGGGCGAGCGGCACGGGGCCGTCGGGCTCGCTGCCGAGGGGGACCTGAGCGAGGCTGCAGGCGGCGGCGTAGACGGCCTGGACCGTGGCGGCGTCGGGGTGGCCCTCCTCGGCGAGCGCCCGCGGCAGGCTCTCGTCGCCGTCGCCGACGAGGAGGACGGCCCAGGCGCGGCGGCCGTCGCGCCCGGCCCGCCCGGCCTCCTGGTAGTACGCCTCCAGGGTCGGCGGGAGCGCGACGTGGACGACGAACCGGACGTCGGGCTTGTCGATCCCCATCCCGAACGCGCTCGTCGCGGCGATCACGCGGGTCTCGCCCGCGAGCCAGCGCCGCTGCACGGCCTCCCGCGTCTCGGCGTCGAGGCCGGCGTGGTAGGCCTCTGCTGTGACGCCCTGGCCGCGGAGCCGCTCGGCCCAGAGCGCGCTGCCCTCGCGCGTCCCGGCGTAGACAAGCCCGCTCCCCGGCACCGACTCGGCGATCTCGCGGAGCTTCCGCGCCTTGCTCTCGCCCCGGTAGACCGCCCACACCAGGTTGGGCCGGTCGAACCCCTTCACCACGACGGCCGGGTCCTGGAGCGCGAGCTGCTCGAGGATGTCGCGGCGCACCGGCGGCGTGGCCGTGGCCGTCACGGCGAGGACGGGGGCCGGCCGGCCGTCGGCGTCGGTGAGGAGCGGTCGGGCGGCGGCGATGCGGCGGTAGGCGGGGCGGAAGTCGTGCCCCCACTCCGAGATGCAGTGCGCCTCGTCCACGGCGAGGAGCGCGACCGCGAGGCGGGGCGCGCGGGCCTGGAACAGCTCGGTCTCCAGCCGCTCGGGCGTCACGTAGAGGAGCCGGTAGCGCCCGAACTCCGCGTCGGTGAGGCGCTGGTCGAGGGCGCGGGCGCCGAGCTGGGACGTGAGGGCGGCGGCCGGGATGCCGCGCCCGGCGAGGGCCTCGACCTGGTCCTGCATCAGCGCGATGAGCGGGGAGACGACGAGCACCAGCCCGTCGAGGAGCACCGCCGGGAGCTGGTACAGCAACGACTTGCCGCCGCCCGTCGGGAGGACGGCGAGCGCGTCGCGCCCGGCGAGGACGGCCTCGACGACCTCCCGTTGCCCGCCGCGGAACGACGCATAGCCCCAGTGCCGACGCAGCGCGTCGGCGACGGCCTCGGGGGGGAGAGCAGTGCGAGGGGGAGGCACGGTCACGGGAACGGGGGGAGCAGCGGGAGCTGCACGCCGGAGGCCGAGTTGGAAAAAAGTGAGCGACGGAGGTTAGATCCGGGAGGCGTCCGTGTCTAGTGGGGTGTCGCCTTCAGAGGGAGGTCCGATAGTAGCGAAGACCACCTACAGGAAGGCGAGCTCTCTACAGGACCGGCGCGGCAGAGCCTGCGCCGGTGGTGGGAACGCCGACGCGGCCTGGACTCGTGGTGGGGTCCGACAGGCCGCGTCGGCCTCTTTTTTGCTCCCCCTGAGAGGCCGTGCGATCTTCGCCCGCGGGACCGCCTCTCGCACGCCCCTTCGGTCCCCCGTCCCCCACCCCCGGTTCGTTATGCCCCGCCTTCGGTACGTCCTCGGACTCCTGTTCCTCTCCCTCCCCGCCTCTCTCCTCGGCTGCGACGCGATCGCCGAGGTCGTCGGCGTCGACGAGTTCGACGTCAGCCTCGGCAGCAACGCCCAGGTCCCGATCCTCCCCTCCTCCGCCGGCACGGTCGGGACCGAAGCCCGCATCGACGACCGGATCCCCGACGTGTTCGACGTCTCCGACATCAGCATCCCCGAGGACGCGGTCACGTTCGACGCTGCGACGCCGGGCGCCGGGCGGAGCGGCAGCAGCCGGTGCGAGGTCGAGCTCTACATCATGGTCGACGAGATCCCCGCGCTCCAGAGCACGATCGTCGTCGACGACGAGGCGTCCCCGGCCGTGCGGAGCGTCACCTCCCGCTTCGCGCAGGCCTATACCCGGAGCGACATCTGCTCCGAGTTCGGCGGGGACTGCCCCGTCGTGAGCGGCTCGCGGACGCCGGAGCAGATCCGCGATCGGGTCAACGCCGCCGTGGACCGCCGGGCCTTCGACCTCGACATCGTCGCGGTCAACGACGGCCCCTGCGCCGGCCTGCTCACGATCGACCGCATCCACTTCGAGCTGGACTTCTGAGCGGCGCGGCGGCGGGAGTAGCTTCCGGGCTCGCCCCGGCCCCCCGCTGTGCTCGTCCCCGTTCCCCGCCTCTCCTCGGGCGCCCCGCGCGTCTCCGTCATCATCGTCACCTGGAACGGACGCGCCCTCCTGGAGCGGTTTCTCCCGTCCGTCCTCGCCACCGACTACCCCGACTTCGAGGTCGTCGTCGCTGACAACGCCTCGACGGACGGGACGGCCGAGTGGCTGGCCGAGGCCCACCCCGAGGTGCTGCTCGTGCAGCACCCCCACAACTGGCTGTTTGCGAGGGGCAACAACGCCGCCGTCCCCCACGCCACCGGCCACCACCTCGTCTTTCTCAACAACGACGTCGAGGTGCCACCCGGCTGGCTCCGCCCCCTCGTCGCCACGCTGGAGGCCCTCCCCGATGCGGCGGCCGTGCAGCCCAAGCTGCTCCAGCACGCCGACCGCACCCGGTTCGAGTACGCGGGAGGGGCCGGCGGCTACCTCGATGCGCTCGGCTACCCCTTCACGCGCGGCCGCCTGTTCTTCACCCTGGAAGAGGACCGCGGGCAGTACGACGATGCCCGCGATGTCTTCTGGGCGTCCGGGGCCTGCCTGGCGGTGCGCCGCAAGGCGTTCGAGGCCGTCGGGGGCTTCGACGAGGCGTTCGGGATGCACATGGAGGAGGTGGATCTCTGCTGGCGGCTGTGGCGAGCCGGCTGGCGTGTCCGCGTCGCGCCCCAGAGCGAGGTCTACCACCTCGGCGGGGCCTCGCTGCCGCAGGGCGACCCGCGGAAGACGTACCTCAACTTCCGCAACAGCCTCGTCATGCTGTACAAGAACCTACCCCCTCGGGTGTGGCGCCGGGTGGCGCGCGCCCGTCGCGCCCTCGACGGGCTGGCCTGGGTGCGGGCCCTCGCGACGGGCGGACGGGGCGAGGCCGCCGCCGTCCGCCGCGCCTACCGCGACGCCCGCGCCCTCTACCCCCTGTATCGCGACGAGCGGCCCGCCGACGACGACTCGCCCGTCCTCCCCCCCTACCGGGGCGCCGTCGTCCTCGACTACTACGCCCGCCGCCGACGCCGCTTCCGCGACCTCCTCGTGCGACGCTTCCACCCCCGGTGGCGCTAGCGCCTCCGCACGAACACGACGGCGATCGAGAGGAGCACGATGCCGATGCCGAGCAGCGCGAGCGGCGCCGGGGCTTCCCCGAACAGCATCAGGGCGAGGAGCGACGCCACGATAGGCTCGGTCAGCGAGAGGAGACCGAGGAGCGCGGCGGGGAGGTAGCGGACGGCGTAGTTGAAGGCGCCGTGCCCGAGGAGCTGCGGCCCCAGCGCCATCAGGAGGCAGAGGCCGAGGACCGGCCACGAGGGCACGAGGGGAACGCCCCGAAGCAGCGCCCCCACCACGCACGTCATCGCCGCGACCCCGTAGAGCGGGAAGAGGTAGGCCAGGAACTCCATCCGTTGCCGCACGGCACGACCGATCAGGATGTAGACCGAGAACAGCAGCGCCGCGAGAAGGGCGAGCGTGTTGCCTAGCCCCGCCCGTGGGAACACCCCTGCCTGTGCATCGGCCAGCCCGATGAGGGCGCCACCGATCACCGCCGTCCCGATCGCAAGGACGGTGCGGCGGCGGAGGCGCTCGCGGAGGACCAGGTACCCGAGCGCCGCGATGAAGAGCGGGCTCGTCGTCACCAGCACCGAGGCACTCGCCACGCTCGTGTGGTAGAGCGACTCGATCCAGAGGATGAAGTGGAGGCCCAAGAGGACCCCCGCGGCCCCGATCAGGGCGAGGTCCCGGCCCGGCAGCCGACGCAAGGCGGGGGCCGCCTTCGGCCACGCCACCGGCGCTAGCAAGAGCACGGCGAAGACCGTCCGCCACACGGCCACGACCAGCCCCGGCGCCTCCGACGCGAACCGGATCAGGATGGCCGAGGAGCCCAGGACCGAGAGACCCGCCGCGAGGACGAGCCACACCCGCGGCGGGACCGCCTCGGCGGGAGCGGGCCGCCCGGGGCCCGCCACGCTACCGGAGCCGGTCCATGGACCGGACGAGGTCGATGTCCTTCTGGACCCCCAGCCGCGCCATCCGCAGCGCGGCGTAGGCCACTACGGGCAGGAGCAGCACGGCGAACCCGAGGGCCCCGACCTCGGTGAGGTCGACGTCGGACTGGAAGCTCAGCATCCCCACGGCGACGGCCAACACGAGGACGAGGACGAGGTCGAGCCACTGCGCGGCCAGCACCACCTTCGCCTGCGTCGCCCGCTGCTTGTAGAGGAAGACCGCGACGAGGGCGACGACGGCCGTCAGCCCACCGAGGCCATAGATCGCCGCCTCCAGCCCCCAGAACGCGGCGCCGGCCACCGCCAGCCACAGGTCCGCGAAGCCGAGGAAGATCCCGAGGAGGAGGGCGGCGGTGAGGAGGTAGAGGGTTTGGACTCGCTGGATCATGGGGAGGGGTTCGAGGGAAGCGCGACGGCCGTACGCCGTCAGGCCGCCGCCATCTGCCGCTCGACGCGGCTCGCAAGGTGGTCGGCGAAGGTCTGGGTGGTGGCCGTGCCGCCGAGGTCGGGGGTGAGATTTTCCGCCGCGGCGAAGGTGTCGCGGAGCGCCTGGCGCACGGCCTCGGCCGCATCGCGTTCTCCGAGGTGACGGAGGAGCATCTCGCCGGAGCGGATGAGGGCGGTGGGGTTCGCCACCCCCTTCCCCGCGATGTCCGGGGCCGAGCCGTGGACGGCCTCGAAGATGGCGCCGCCGTCGCCGAAGTTGGCCGAGCCCGTCACGCCGAGGCCGCCGACGAGCCCCGCCATGAGGTCGGAGAGGATGTCGCCGAAGAGGTTGGTCGTGACGAGGCAGTCGTAGTCCTGCGGGTGGAGGACGAGCTGCATCGCCATGTTGTCGACGATCCGGTCGTCGAAGTCGATCTCGGGGTACTCCGCGGCGATCTCGCGGCCGATGTCGAGGAACATCCGGCCGATGGCCTTGAGGATGTTGGCCTTGTGGACGAGCGTGATGCGCTTGCGGCCGCGGCGCCGGGCGTCCTCGAAGGCGAACCGGATGATCCGCTCGCTCCCCTTCCGCGTCACGCGGGCGATGGAGTCGGCGATCTGGTTCCGCTCGTCGTAGTACTCGATCCCCGAGTAGAGGCCCTCGGTGTTCTCGCGGTAGAGGATGAGGTCGAGGTCCTCGAACGGCCCCGCCGTGTTGGGCAGCGTCTCGGCCGGGCGCACGTTCGCGTAGAGGTCGAAGTGCTGGCGCAGCCGGACGTTGACGCTCCGGAAGCCGGTGCCGACCGGCGTCGTGAGCGGCCCCTTGAGCGCGAGCCGCGTCCGAGCGATTGAGTCGAGCGTCGCCTCTGGCATCGGGTCGCCGGTCGCCTCGACGGCGGCCATCCCCGCCTGCTGCTCGTCCCAGTCGAAGGCGACGCCGGTGGCCTCCAGCACGCGGCGGGTGGCGTCGACGACTTCGGGGCCGATCCCGTCTCCGGGAATGAGGGTGACTGCGTAGGCCATGGGCACGAGGCGGTTGAACGGGAGAGGCCGCCAAGCTACGCCGGGTCCCCCGCCGGCCCGCGTGGAGAGCGGCTAAATACGAGGGCCCGGAACGGGCGCGGGGGCGGCTCCGGTGAGCCGCCCCCGCAGACGTGGATCGTCCCGGTTGCCGGGACCTCAGGCGTCTGCCATCTCCCGCGTCGTGGAGTAGTTGATGCGGAGGGTTTCCGCCTCGCGGAGCTCCTGCTGCACGTCGTAGAGCAGCCCGGTCTCGACGTCCTTGTCGACGCGGAGCGAGATGATCATGCGCGGCTCCTCGAGGATCTTCCGGTACATGATCTCGCGGATGCGCGTGAGGTCGTCGACGATGGCGTCGTCGATCTGGACGGCGTCGTCGCCGTAGCCGCCGCCCTCGGCCTTCTGCGGGCCGATGTAGATGTAGGAGACGAGCCGCTTCTGCTCGATCTTCTCGACAGCCTCCGCCTGCGGCAGCGTCGTCCGCACGAGGAGCTCGGTCTCCCGGAGCACCGTCGTGACCATGAAGAAGATCAGGAGCATGAAGATGATGTCCGGCAGCGACGCCGTCGGGATGTTCTGCTTCGTCTTGGCGGACTTCTTCTTGAAGTGAACCGACATGGGCGTAGGTCAGGCTGGGGCAGGAGGAGTCGGCTGGCGAGCGGGCGCGAGGCGCCCGGTCACGAGGCCGGCTGTCCGCCCGGGTCGGGCTCGGCGAGGGAGATCTTGATGGGGTACGTGTCGGCCACGACGTCGGCCTCGCCCTCGGCGAGGCGCCCCTTGTAAGTGTTGTAGTCCACGCCGGCCACCTGCCGGGCGTAGTCGTTGCGGATCTCGATGTAGGCGGCCTTGATCTCGTCGAGCACCTCGATGTAGGTCCCGTAGTCGGTCCCGCGCTCGGTCTTGAACGAGACGATGGCCTCGTCGGGGCTGTCGGCGTAGGACGGGTCCTGGCCCTGGTTGAGGACGTGCCGCTTCACCTCGTCGCGGATGTTCGTGATCTGCATGAACTCGCCCTCGACGAGGACGTCCCCGTTGGAGTTGACGAGGACCATGAGGAGGTTGCGGTCCGGGATCTCCGGCGGCGGGTTGTCGTCGGTGATCGGCGGCGGGAGCTGCATGTAGATCCCCGAGTCCGCGTCGATCGTCGTCGTGACGAGGAAGAAGATGAGGAGGAGGAAGGCGATGTCCGCCATGGAGGCGGTCGGGATCTCCGACTCTCGGGAGGTCCGCCGTTTGAGCAGAGGCATGGCGCGAGGTCAGCGGTTGGAGGCCGGGGGGCGACGGCGCGGCGTCACTGGACGACGCCGCGGACGGCCGAGACGACGAGGGCGAGCAGCGCGAGCCCCATCATCACGACGGCCGTCATCACGATCGCCACCTCCCCCTGCGTGACCACCTGCGTCCCGGTGGGCGGGTAGGCGTCGGGGTTGGCCGTGACGTAGGCGATGGCGAAGACGACGAGGGCGAGGAGGATGGAGCCGATGGCGATGTAGTTCTTCCGGCCGGCGATGAGCGCGCGGAGGCCGAACCCGACCATCATGAGGAGGCTGAGGACGATGATGGCCTCGGCCAGGTAGATCAGAATCGTGACGAAGTCCATGGGAGCACGGGAAGGAGGAACGAAGCGACGGACCCGAGGGGGGCGGGGGCCCCCCGG
>JAWWCA010000174.1:0-7637 GCA_033720695.1 Rubricoccaceae bacterium | reverse complement strand
GAAGGGGGAGGTTCTCGATGTCGGCGTAGAACTGGACGCTGAGGAGGTCGAGATCCGGCGCCCGCTCGGCGAGGTCGGAGGCGAGCTCGGGCCCGATGCCCGCGAGCATCGTCGTCGTCGGGTGGTTCGGGTCAACCTCATGGATCATCTCCGAGATCTCGTTGACGGCGTCCCATACGGCCGGGTTCGTGGCGCCGAGGTTGAGCTCGTTGCCGATCCCCCACATCAGCAGCGCCGGGTGGTCCTTGTACTTCAGCACCTCGGCGCGGACGCGTTCGAGCTGGGCGGCGACGGCCTCTTCGTCGTCGTAGTCGAACCCGAAGACGCCGCGGCCCTGGCCCTCGCGCTCGCGCGCGATCTCGAGCCCCATCGTCACCATGAGTCCGTGCTCGTACGCCTCGTCGAGGACCTCCTGGCCGGTCTGCCGGCCGTTGTCCGTCCGCCAGGTGCGGAACGAGTTGGCGCCGTGCGCGGCGAGCGCCTCGATGTCGCCGAACTCCAGCCCGGCGCCCTCGATGTAGAACGGCTCCCCGTCGACGGTGAGCAGGTAGCGGCCGTCGGTCTCGACGAGCTCGACGGTCCGTGGGCCGACCTCCTCAGGCAGCGGGAGCGCGCGCTCGGCGGCGGGGTCTTCGGCGGGCCCGCAGGCGGACAAGGCCGAGAGGGCGGCGAGCACGAGCACGAGGGGTCGGGAGCGCATGGCGATCTAGGCAGGCGGTGTGCCACGCGACGAGCCGGGCGTGCGCACCAGCTCGGCCTCGAGCTCCTCGAGCGACTTCCCCTTGGTCTCGGGCACGACGAACCACACGAACACGAGCCCGATGGCCGCGACCACGCCGAAGATGGCGAACGTCGTCGCGGCGCCGAGCGCGGCGAGCTCGACGGGGAACACCTGCTGGACGAGGTAGCTCACGGCCGAGTTGATGAGCCCGACGAAGGAGATGGCGAGCCCGCGGATCCAGTTCGGGAACAGCTCGGAGAACAGCACCCACATCACCGGCCCGAGCGAGATCGCGAACGAGGCCACGAACCCGAGGATGCCGAGCAGGATCAGCGTCGGGTTGAGGTCGGCCGCCTCGGCCAGGAACGCCCCCTCGTACAGGGTCGCGGCCTCGGGCCCAATGGCCTCGGCGAGGGCGGCCTTGAAGGCCACGTCGCTCTCGTAGGTCTGGCCGACGATCGCTGTGATGCTCGGGGCGAGCGCGGCGTCCTCGACGATGGCCGCCGCCTCGTCGCCCAGCGTGTACGTGGCCTGCCCGAACCCGTAGGCCAGGAGGGCCATCGCGAGCGTGATCCCGATCAGCCCACCGACGAGGAGCGGGCGGCGGCCCAGCCGGTCGATGAACGCAATCGCGAGGAGCGTGAACACGAGGTTGATCACGCCCACGAAGATGGCCTGCACGAACGCCGCGTCCGTCCCGATGCCCGACTGCTCGAAGATGGTCGGGGCGTAGAAGAACACGGCGTTGATGCCCGTCGCCTGCTGGATGATGCCGATGACGATGCCGATGGTCAGCACGAGGCGGAGCGACGGCGAGAAGAGGTCCTTCAGCCCGCCCTTCTCGGCGGCGGCGTCCTCGGCCATGCTCTTCTGGATCTCGTCGAGTTCCTGGACCGCGGCCACGTTCCCGACGGCCATCTGCATGATCGGGAGCGCCTCGTCGCGGCGCCCCTTCATGAGCAGCCACCGTGGGCTGTTCGGCACGAAGAGCAGCCCAACGAAGTAGAGGATGGCCGGGAGCGTCTCGACGCCGAGCATCCAGCGCCACGACTCGCCCGCGCCGTCGAGCCACTGCAGGATGAGGTAGTTCGAGAAGAACGCCACCGTGATCCCGATCACGATGTTGAGTTGGTTGAACGAAACCATCTGCCCACGCATCTCGGGCGGCGCGATTTCGGCGATGTACATCGGCGCGATGATGAGCGAGGCGCCGACGCCGAGCCCGCCGATCATCCGCGCGATCACGAGCACCGCGAACGACGGCGCGAACGCCGAGCCGATGGCCGAAATGGCATAGAGCACGGCCGCCGCATACAGGACCGGCTTCCTCCCATACCGGTCCGCGATCGGCCCCGCGAGCATCATCGCGAGGGTGGCCGTCAGCGTGAGCGAGGCCACCGAGAACCCGAGCTGGGCCTTGGTGAGCGAGAACTCCGTCTCGATGAACCCGACGACGCCGGAGATGACGGAGGCGTCGAAGCCCATGAGGAACCCGCCCAGGGCGACGATGAGGGCGGTCCGAATGACGTAGAAGCGGTTCGGCACGGGCGTAGGAGGCTGGGAGAACGGGAGGGCCCGTGGCCTCGCAACGGGGCCGGGCGCGTGGCTGACCGGACGGGGCTCCGGGCGTGCGGCCAGCATGAAAAGGTTTTCAGTCCAGCGCCCCATGATATTGCAGACGCTAGCAGAGACGCAAGTCAGCCTCTCCAGGCCGCCGCCGCGGGCGAACCCCCTCGGGCGAGACGCAGACCGGAGACGTGCGAAAGCACGCCCCGCCCTGGCCGCTATGACCCCGGCGGTGGCCCGGCCGTTCGATGGCCCAGCCGACGCCGTTCGGCCCACCACGCGCCGACACGTAGCCCCTGAAAACGCGACCCGCGCCCTGCCCCGACTGGAAGCCGTTCAGCGAGGCCATCCGGACGGAAGTAACGGGGATACTTGCATTTTATGGAAACGCTTTCATATACTGGGTGGAAACCTTTCCATTCTGCCGGGCCCCCGCCCCTCCTCACGCCCGTGTCCGCTACCATCCGCCAGGTCGCTCGCGAAGCTGGCGTCTCGATCGCCACCGTTAGCCGGGTCCTCAATGGCTCGGGCCCGACGGCCCTCGAGACGCGCAAGCTTGTGCGGCGGGCGGCCGAGCGGCTCCGCTACGTCCCGAATGCTGCGGCGCAGAACCTCGTGCGGAGTCGCACCGACACGATCGGCGTGGTGCTGCCGTTCTTCGCAGGGGAGTTCTATCCCGAGGTCGTGCGAGGGCTGGACCTCGCGGTCCAGGAGGCGGGGTGGAACCTCCTCCTCTCGACGTCCCACAACGCGCCGGCCGATACGGAGCGGGCCCTCTGCGCGATGCACGGGCGGGTCGACGGGCTCGTGGTCATGACCCCGGCCCTCCCCCTGGCGCGGCTCGCGGCGCTGGCCCAGGACCTCCCGCTGGTCCTGCTCAACGCGCCCACGGCGGGGCATGCGTTCGACGTGCTCTCGACCGACGGCTACGGCGGTGCGCGCCTCGCGGTGGCGCACCTCATCGCGCTCGGGCACGAGCGCATCGCGGTCTTGGCGGGCGAAGCCGGCAACCACGACGCGGACGCGCGCCTCGCGGGCTGGCGCGACGAGCTGCAAGCGCACTCGCTACCGATCCCCGAGGCGTTCGTCCTTCGGGGCGACTTCTCGCGGGAGTCCGGCGTCATCTCCGGCCGGCGCCTCGCCGAGCTCGCCGCCCGTGCCGACGGCCCGACGGCGGCATTCGTGTCCAGCGACTACATGGCGATGGGGGCCATCTGGGCGTTGGTCGAGGCCGGGCTCTCGGTGCCGGGCGATGTCGCCCTTGCCTCGTTCGACGACATCCCGAGCGCGGCCTACTTCAACCCCTCCCTCACGACCGTGCACGCGCACACCCAAGAGCTCAGCGCCCGTGCGGCGGCACTGCTCCTCGCGCGGATCTCCTCTGGGACGGACGGCGGGCCCCACCGGGATGTGTTGCCCGTCCGCCTCGAAGTCCGCGCGTCCTCTGGCGTCCCCCGCTAACGCCCCCCCTCATGCGCCTCCTCCCCCTCGCCCTCCTCCTCCCCGTCGCCCTCATCGGCTGCGACGGGCAGGGCCCCACCGCCTCCGGGGCGGACGGCGCCGAGGAGGCCGCCCCGGCCGATTGGGTCCTCGTGTGGGAGGAGGACTTCAGCGTCCGCGACGCCGCGTTTGAGGAACGCTGGGACGTCGGCACCCACACGTTCAACGGCAACGAGTCGCACTTCAACCCGGCCAACGTCGTCGTCGAAGACGGCCTCCTCAAGCTCCGGCTGACGGACGTTCCCTACGGGCAACGGGAGTACTCCGGCGCCGAGCTGCGGACCGACAACGAGGAGGGGTTCTTCACCTACGGCCGCTTCGAGGTGCGCATGAAGGCGGCCGGGGGCCGCGGCATCGTCTCCAGCTTCTTCACCTACCGCTACGCCCCCTGGCAGGAGATCGACATCGAGTTCCGGGGCAAGGACACCGACCAGATGCAGGCCAACGTCTTCTTCAACCCCGGCCCGCTCGGCGCTCCGAACAACGACCCCTTCAACCCCTTCCCCTTCCCGAAGGACGCCCCCATCCACTGCACCTGCGGCGCGGCCGAGGCCTTCCATGTCTACGCCTTCGAGTGGGAGCCCGGCGTCGTCCGCTGGTTCATCGACGGCGAGCCGGTGCTCGAGACCCGCGATCCGGCGACCGTGCCGGACCTCCCGCAGCAGCTCATGATGAACATCTGGACCTCGGCCTACCCCAACTGGCTCGGCGAGCTGGACGAGGAGGCCCTCCCGGCCGAGGCCCACTACGACTGGGTGCGCGTTTACCGACGCAGCACTTCCCCTTCTCCCTGACCTTCCCCCCGCGACATCGCCTGTTCCTACCCATCCATTCCCCAAGACGCCATGACCCTCTCTCGTCTCTTCTCCTTCGCCGTGGCCTGCGCGTTCCTCGCGCTCCCGGCCGCCCACGCCCAGCCCCTCCTCGACGACTTCGACGACGGCGACTTCGGCAACGTCTTCGCGTTCAGCGAGTTCGGCGGCGCCGGCGTCGGCATCGGCCCCGTCGACGGGCCGAGCGGCTCGGCCGCCCTCCGCGTGGACCTCAACCCCGCTGAGGCGGGCGCCTTCGCCGGGTTCGGCTTCGCGCAGCCCGCCGGCGGCACCATCGACGCCTCCGGCGCGGCGTACTTCTCGTTCTTCCTCCGGGCGAACGTGGACGCGTCCAACACCCCGATCGTCCTCGAGCTCAACCTCCAGGAGGACGTCGGCAACGACGGCTACGATCCGCTCGTCGACGACGAGTTCCAGGCCAAGCTCCTCATCGACATCAGCGACGACTGCTGGCAGCTCGTCAAGATCCCGGTCTCGGCCTTCACCGACGACAACTCGGTCAACGTCGGCTCCGACGACGGCTTCGACTTCGGGAACACGCTCCAGTTCGTCGCCGCCATCGGCGGGCTGACGGGCCCGGCGTTCTCCATCGACATCGACGAGGTCGGCTTCCGCTCCAGCACCCCGTCGGTCACGCAGGAGGTCGTCTACAATGACTTCGAGGGCGACGTCGGCGCGAGCGTGTTCACGTTCAGCGAGACCGGCATCGGCATCGGCGTCGGCCCGACCGCCCCTGCGCCCGGCGCCTCGGGCAGCACGCAGGCCCTCTCCGTCGGCCTCAACCCCGCGGAGACCGGGTCCTTCGCCGGATTCGTCATCATCCCCCCCGGTGGCGGCACCGTGAGCGTGAGCCCGAACGACTACATCGGCTTCTGGCTCCGCCCCGTCGTCAACGCCACCAACACCCCGCTCATCCTCGAGATCAACCTCCACGAGGATCCTGACATGAACGGGATCTACGATGGGGCCACCGAGGACGAGTTCCAGGCGAACTACCTCGTCGAGGCCAGCGACGCCGGCACCTGGCAGTTCGTCGCGATCCCGGTCGCGGCCTTCACCGACGACAACGCGGTCTTCCCCGGCTCCGACGACGGCTTCGACTACAACAAGCTCCTCGAGATCGTCGTGGCCATCGGCGGGCTGACCGGCGACGAGTACCAGATCGAGCTGGACGACGTGGTCTTCGGCGATTGCCAGGCCGCCGTGGTGGCGAGCATCGAGGCGACCGGCACGACCGTCTTCCCGCCCTCCGGGGGCCCGCTCGCCTACCGGGTCTCCCTGACGAACACGACGAGCACCTCGCAGACGGTCTCCGCGCGGATCGACGCGACCCTGCCCAACGGCGACGCCATCGGCCCCATCCAGGGACCGCGCACGGTGACGATCCCGGCGGGTGGCACGTTCGGGCCGTTCAACCTCAGTGAGAACGTCCCCGGGATCGCCCCGGCGGGCACCTACTGCTTCAACATCACGCTCACGCAGGGCGGCTTCGACTTCGAGGTGGACAGCTTCACCTTCATGAAGACGGCCGCCGAGAGCGCGGCGTCGCAGCTCGCCACGAGCGACGCGGCGTACCCGAACCCGTTCAGGACGACGACCACGATCCCGTACGCCGTCGACGCGACCACCGAGGTCCGCCTCGCCGTCTACGACGTGATGGGCCGCGAGGTCGCCGTCCTCGTCGACGGCACCGTCGAGGCGGGCCGGCACGAGGCGCGCCTCGACGGCCGCGACCTCGCCAGCGGCGTCTACGTGTGGCGGCTCACCGCCGGCACCGAGACGCAGACCGGGCGGCTCACGCTCGCGCGCTGACGCCTCCGCAGAGCCGACGAGAACGAGAGAGGGCACGGGGGCCATTCCGGCCCCCACCCCTCTCTCGCTCGGCCGGCTCCACACTTCATATCCCCCGCGTGCCCCACTTCATCCCGCGCAGGTGATCTTTGACGTCCCCGTTCCAGGTTTCAACATGAAGACCCCACTACAAGCCCTACTGCTCTGTGCCCTGCTTGTGCTGATGGCGCCGCTGTCACAGGCTCAAATCAGCCTCCCGATCACGTTCGAGGACCCGATCGACTACGAGCTCACCGACTTCGGCGGCAACGCCTCCTCGCTCGTCCCCGACCCCGAGGACCCCGCCAACACCGTCGTCGAGTCGGTCCGGACCGCCGCCGCCGAGTGCTTCGCCGGCACCACCGTGGCCGAGGTCAGCGGGTTCACCGAGCCGCTCCCGTTCGAGCCCGGGATGGTCCGGATGAACGTGCGGGTGTGGTCGCCGCTGGCGGGGGTCCCCGTCCGCTTCAAGGTGGAGGAGGTCGGCGACCCCACGGTCAGCGTCGAGGCCGAGGTGCTCACGACGGTGGCGGGGGCGTGGGACACCCTCGTCTACGACTTCATCGAGGACAAGGTGGAGGGGACGGCCGACATCGACTTCGGCGCCGTCTACAACAAGGCCTCGATCTTCTTCAACTTCCAGTGCCCCGACACCGACCCCGTCCCCGAGGCCACCTACTACTGGGACGACGTCGCCTTCGGTGACGTGCAGACCGACGTGGAGCCGAGCCTCGAACCCGGGGGCTCGACCATCATCCCGTCCACGGGCGGCATGCTCTTGTACGAGATCACGCTGACGAACACGACCGACCAGGCCCAGACGTTCAAGACCCGGCTCGACGCGTCCCTGCCCGACAACAGCACGTTCCGTGTGCGCGGGACGCGGACCGTGACGCTGGCGCCGAACGAGACGCTCGGACCGCTCTCATCGAGCCGGAACCTCCCCGCCGGAGCCCCGGAGGGGGACTATACCCTCGTGCTCACTCTCTTTCGGGACGGGGAGCTGCTCGCCTCGGACAGCTTCCCGTTCGAGAAGGAGCCTGGGCCATCGCCCATCAGCCTCCCGATCACGTTCGAGGACCCGATCGACTACGAGCTCACCGACTTCGGCGGCAACGCCTCCTCGCTCGTCCCCGACCCCGAGGACCCCGCCAACACCGTCGTCGAGTCGGTCCGGACCGCCGCCG
>JAWWCA010000173.1:0-7670 GCA_033720695.1 Rubricoccaceae bacterium | reverse complement strand
GGCGGCCGCGCAGCCCGACGGCTCCTACGCCGTCTACGCCGCCGACGGCACGCGCACCGACCTCGGGGCCGTCGTGGACGCGATGGCCCGGGCCGACGTGGTGTTCCTCGGCGAGCGCCACAACGACCCGACGGCGCACGCCCTCCAGCGCCGGCTCCTGGAGGAGGCACACCGCCGCTACGGCGCCGAACGCCCCGTCGCGCTCGGGCTGGAGATGTTCGAGCGCGACGTCCAGCTCGTCCTCGACGAGTACCTCGCCGGGCTCGTCCGCGAGCAGGACTTCCTCGCCGCCGCCCGCCCCTGGGGCACCTACGCCGAGGACTACCGCCCGCTCGTGGAGTACGCCAAAGCGCACGGGCTGGCGGTGATCGCCGCGAACGCGCCCGCGCGCTACGTCAGCCGCGTCGGCCGCGAGGGGCTGTCCGGCCTCGACGCCCTCCCCGAGCCGGCCCGGGCCTTCCTGCCGCCCCGCCCCGTGGCCCCCCCCTCCGACGCCCTCGCCGCGCGCTTCGAGGAGGAGATGGCCGAGATGGCGGCCGTTCACGGGTCGAGCCCGGACGGCCTCCTGGCTGCGCAAAACCTCCGCGACGCGACGATGGCGTTCTCCCTCGCCGAGCACCTCGCGCGGCACCCCGGCGCCCTCGTCGTCCATCTCAACGGAGCGTTCCACAGCCGCGACGGCCTCGGCATCCCCGAGCATCTCGTGCGCTACGCGCCCGGCGTCCGCCCTCTGGTCGTCACGCTGCGGCCCTCGGACGACCTCGACGGCGCGCCCGCCCCGGGCGACGGCGCCTTCGTGATTCTGACGGATCGGACGGCACTCATCGGACGCTGACCCGGCGCCTCGGATGGGCCGGAGGAGGATTGAGCCCCGTGGAAGGCCCTGCGCAGGGACGACGAAGAACCCGAAGGCTTGAACCCTGACGAGCAGGGATCGTACGACTTTCAGGAATTACTGAAAGCTGTTCGCACACCCCCTACTCCGATGCCGTCCCACTCCTTCGACCCCACCGACATCCCCGTGGTCGCCAACGACGTCCTCGTCATTGGGGCCGGGGCCGCCGGCCTTCGCGCCGCCATCGAGCTCGCCGAGGCCGAGGTGGACGTGCTCGTCATCGGCAAGCGCAAGCACGGCGACGCCCACACCGTCTGGGCCGCCGGCGGCATCAACGCCGCGCTCGGCTCCCTCGACCCTGAAGACCGCTGGGACATCCACGCCGCCGACACCCTCAACGAGGGCCATCTCGTCAATGACGCCCGGGCCGTCGAGTTGCTGGCCCGCCGGGCCCCGGAGCGCGTCCGCGAACTCGACCGCTGGGGCGCCGACTTCGGCAAGACCGCCGACGGCGCAATCAACCAGCGCTACTTCGGCGCGCAGTCGTTCCGCCGGACGTGCTTCCGCGGCGATGTGACCGGGCGGGCCATTCTCGACGCCCTCGTGAGCCAGGCGAAGCGGCTCGGCATTCCCTACCGTCAGAACACCTTCGTCACCGAGATCCTGACCGACGACGACGGCCGCGCGGTCGGCGCCGTAGGGTACGACATGGACACCGGAGCGCCGCTCGTCTTCCACGCCCGCGCCGTCGTCCTCGCCGCCGGCGGGCACACGTCCGTCTACGTCCGCTCCTCGTCGCGCCCCGACGAAAACACGGGCGATGCGCAGACCCTCGCCTACGATGCGGGCGCCGTCCTCCGTGACATGGAGTTCGTGCAGTTCCATCCCACGGGCAAGCTGTGGCCCGAGGAGGAGCGCGGCCACCTCGTCACCGAGGCCGTGCGCGGCGAGGGCGGGCGCCTCTACAACCGCGAGCGCGAGCGCTTCATGGAACGCTACTCGCCCAAGCAGATGGAGCTCGACGCCCGCGACGTCGTGGCCCGCGCGGGCTACGCCGAGATCCAGGCCGGCCGCGGCACCCCCCACGGCGGCGTCTGGCTCGACATCTCCCACCGCGACGCCGACTATGTTCGGGAGCGCCTGCCCCGCATGGTCGCCGAGTTCGCGGCCGTGGGCGTGGACATCACCGCCGAGCCGATGGAGGTCGCCCCGACGGCGCACTACGCGATGGGCGGCGTCGAAATCCCCGACTTCGAGACGTGCGCCACGTCGGTGCCGGGGCTCTACGCCGTCGGCGAGAGTGTGGCCGGCGTCCACGGCGCCAACCGCCTCGGCGGCAACTCCCTCGCCGAGACCGTCGTGTTCGGCCAGCTCGTCGGCGCCCATCTCGCCAGCGGCCTGCCCGCGGCGGCGCCCCTCCCGGCCGAGCGCGTCCGGGCCGCCCTCGATCGGCTCCGCACGCTCGCCGAGGCGACGGGCCGGCACGCGCCCGAGGACCTCATCGCCCGCCTCCGCACACTGATGTGGGACCACGCCGGCATCATCCGCGACGAGGACGGCCTCCTCACCGGCCTCGCGAAGCTCCAGGCCCTCCGCCGCGACGCCGCCGACCTCGACGTGGGCGCCGCGCCGGGCACCGACCGCTTCGAGCAGGCCGTCAACCTGGGCTTCATGCTCACGACGTGCGAGGCCATCCTCCGCAGCGCCCTCGAACGCACCGAGAGCCGCGGCGCCCACTACCGCTCGGACCACCCCGACACCGTCGACGCGTGGCGGCGCAACGTGCAGGTCCGCCGCGGCGCTGACGGTCGCATGGCGCTCTCGACCGTGGCAGCCACCGAGCCGACGCCGAGCGTGCAGCAGGCCCTCCGCGAGGACCACGAGCTGGACTACCACCACCTGGAGTAGTCAGACTCGCATAGCAGAGTCCCCTATAGTCAAGAGAGCGCGCAGCAGCGCGGGTGCACGATGCGCTCGCGCTGCTGCCGTGTCGGTGCCCGGGCGTGGGACGGGGCTCCGCCTCACGTCCGATGCACCCTATCTTGGGTCGCTGCCAACCGCCTTCCCAACAATGACCTTCCGCCTCCTCCTCTGTGGTGCCGTGCTCGCCCTCGCGCTCACCGGCTGCCGCGTCGAGTCCCAAGACGACCCGCCCGTGTCCCCCACCGCCACCACCGACGGCCTCGCCGCCGACGACTCCCTCCTCGCCGACAAGCTCGCCCAGTACACCACCGTCCGCCTCGACGCCGACCTCTCGGCGCTCTCGGACTCCACGCGCCGGATGATCCCCCTCCTCATCGAGGCCGCCGAGGCGATGGACGAGGTGTTCTGGATGCAGGCCTACCCCGGCGACCGCGACTCCCTCCTCCAGTCGCTCGACAGCGAGGCCGCCCGCCGCTACGTCATGATCAACTACGGCCCGTGGGACCGCCTCGCCGGCGACGAGCCGTTCCTACCGGGCGTCGGGCCGAAGCCCGCAGGCGCCAACTTCTACCCGCCCGACCTCACCGAGGACGAGCTCCTCCAGGCCGCCGACGCCTACCCCGAGGAGAACCTGACGAGCCTCTACACGCTCGTCCGCCGCGACCTCACGGGCCGCCTCATGGGCATCCCCTATCACGAGGCCTACGCCGAGCAGCACCAACGCGCCGCGCGCTACCTCCGCGAGGCCGCTGCGCTCGCCCAGGACCCCGGCCTCCAGCGCTACCTCGAGCTCCGCGCCGACGCCCTCCTCTCGGGCGACTACCAGCCCAGCGACCTCGCCTGGATGGACATGCGCGACAACCCCATCGACGTCGTCATCGGGCCCATCGAGACGTACGAGGACCAGCTCATGGGCTTCAAGGCGGCGAATGAGGCCTACATCCTCCTCAAGGACCTCGACTGGAGCGCCCGCCTCCAGCGCTACGCCGCGCTCCTGCCCACCCTCCAACGCGGCCTCCCCGTCGACGACGCGTACAAGGCCGAGAGCCCCGGCACCGACGCCGACCTCGGCGCCTACGACGTCCTCTACTACGCCGGCGACTCCAACGCCGGGAGCAAGACGATCGCCATCAACCTCCCGAACGACGAGGAGGTGCAGCTCCAGAAGGGCTCCCGCCGGCTCCAGCTCAAGAACGCCATGCGGGCCAAGTTCGACCGCATCCTCGTGCCGCTCGCCGAGGCGCTCATCGTGCCCGAGCAGCAGGAGCACGTGACGTTCGACGCCTTCTTCGGCAACACGATGTTCCACGAGGTGGCCCACGGCCTCGGCATCAAGAACACCGTCACCGGCGAGGGCACCGTCCGCGAGGCCCTCCGCGACCAGGCCAGCGCCATCGAGGAGGGCAAGGCCGACGTCCTCGGGCTCTACATGGTCCAGGCGCTCATCGAGAGCGGCGAGTGGGACGGCGACCTCATGGACCACTACGTCACGTTCGTCGCCTCCATCTTCCGCTCGATCCGGTTCGGGGCGTCGAGCGCGCACGGCCGCGCCAACCTCGTCCGCTTCAACTTCTTCCAGGAGATGGGCGCCATCGCAACCACCGACGACGGGCAGTGGCGCATCGACCCCGAGCGGATGGACGCCGCCGTCGAGGCCCTCGCCGGCCGCATCCTCACACTCCAGGGCGACGGCGACTACGACGCCGTGACGGCCTTCGTGGACGAGTACGGCCAGATGACGCCCGACCTGGAGGCCAGCCTCGCCCGCGTCAACGCCGCCGGCATCCCGGTCGACGTGGTGTTCGAGCAGGGCGTCGAGGTCCTCGGCCTCGAGCCCCTCGGCGCCGCGCGCTGACGGCGCGGCGCTCTCCGACGATCCGCTGCCGACGGCGGCCCTCCATCGGGGTTCGCCGTCGGCGGTGCCCAGGCGCTACCGCACCTGCTCCTCTTCGAGCTGCTCGGGCGCGTCCGGGCCGGGCGTGCCGATCTCGCCCGTCGTGACGCCGCCGCGCTGGGTGCAGATGAACGCCCAGAACAGGAGGCCGAGGAGAAGGACGACGCCGAGGGCGATGCCGAAGGGGCCGGGACGTGCGGAGGGCATGGGAGGAGGGGCGGGTGAGAGGAGCGCGTCCTCTACGCCCGCTGCCCCTGCGCGTGTTTCCCGCCGGTCGCCCGAGGGGCGGTCACTCGCCGTACACCGTCGTCTCGGGCCGGAAGGCGAACCAGGCGAACGCGAAGTAGTCGCCGTGGGGGAGCGGGCGGAGCTGCGTGCCAGCGAGCGGCCCCTCGACGGCCTCGCCTGTGACCGTCCAGGCGCTCCCCGTCTGTTCGTCCACGAACCGCCCCCCCGCCTCCGCGGGGGCAGGCTCGTACCGGAAGCGGAGGGCCTCGCCGTCTACGCGCGGGTCGAAGACGCCCGTCGAGCCCACTTCGCGGGCCTCGGCGATCACGGCCTCGCCCAGCGCCGTCACCGCGCCCTCGGCGTGGAACACCACGACGGGCTGACCGCCGACGGCGTCGTGGATGACGCGGCGGGCACGCGTCACGTCGGTCGGGTAGGCGCGGGCCGCGTCCTCCAGCTTCACGGCGACGACGCGGGCGAGGGGCGGGAGGCGGCCGTCAGGGGCGCCGTCGTAGAGGAAGGCGCGGCCGTTCACGTCGTCGTAGCCGGCGTAGGGGTTGCGGCCGTAGTCGCGGTCGTGGCCCGTCTCGCGGGAGAGGACGGGCGCCTGCGGCTCAGCCTCGCGGGCCTGCCTGAACGAGACGATCTGCGCCGGCAGCATCTGCAGCGTCTCGCCGACGAGGTCGCCCACGAGCGCCTCGCCGGTGAACTGCTGCCAGAGCGTCTCCGTCTGCCGGTCGTACATCACGAGGTCGGAGTGGCGGAGCATGCCCGAGACGCCGAAGTCGAGGATGCGCGGCCCCTCGGGGGTTTCCAGGCGCCGGTCGAAGGCGATGGCGCTGTAGCAGAGCGGGCAGAACGTGACGGCCACGGGCACGCCCGCCACCCTGTCGTTGGCGATCTCGTGCCACGTCAGGATCTGGAGCGGGTAGATCCGCGCGGCCTCCCCGACGCGGAGGAGAACGACGGGCTCTAGGGGCGCCAGCCAGCCGGCCGCCTCGTCTTGCGTGACGAATCGGGGGTCGTTGAGGGCGGGGATGCCGTCCTTGGGCGGCCCACCCTGCCGGAGCTCGCCGAGGTCGATGGTGCGGAGCGCCGTGTTCGTCGAGAAGCCCGGGAGAGCCCGCTCGCGCTCGGGCGGGGCCTGGGCCTGGCAGCCGAAGGCCGGGAGGAGCAGGAGGACGGCGGCGAGGGCGAGCGGCGACGTGACGGACATGGCGGCGGGGGCGGCTTCTGCACCGGGAACGGCCGCGCGGCGTCCGGGGATGCGAGCGGGCGGTCACGTTTCGTTCACGGCGAGGCCCCGGCCCGTAGAAACCCCCTCTCGCCCCGTCCGTAGGGTAGCGGCCGAGCCGCCCCCCGCCCCCCTCGCGATGAAGCACCTCTCTCTCCTGACCCTCCTCGTCCTCGCCGGCTGCGAGCAGCCGGCGTTCTCGCAGCAGGGCGTGCCCGCGCCCCAGACCGTCGAGGTCCCACCCGTCGAGGGGGCCGGCGCGCTCGAGCGGCTCGGCGACGACATCCAGACGACGCGCCGCACCGCCATCACGCGGGCCGTCGAGGCCGCCACGCCGGCCGTCGTCTCGATCAACGTCATCGAGGAGCGGACCGTCCGCTACCGCGACCCCTTCGCCGACTTCTTCGACCAGTTCTACGGCCGCCGGCCGACCGACCGCGTCTACCGGCAGGAGGTGCAGGGCGTGGGCTCCGGCTTCGTCATCTCGCCCGACGGCTACATCGTCACGAACGACCACGTGGCCGGCAACGCCACGCGCATCACCGTCGCCTTCCCCGACGGCTCCCAGCTGCCCGGCACCCTCGTCGGCTCCGACCCCGAGACCGACATCGCGCTCGTGAAGGTGAACCCGGACGATCCCCTCCCCTACCTCGCTTTCGAGCAGCGCCAGGACGCGATTGTGGGCGAGTGGGCCATCGCGCTCGGCAACCCGTTCGGGCTGTTCGAGGCCGCCGAGCCCAGCGTCACCGTCGGCGTCGTCTCGGCCGTCGGGCGCGACTTCCCCGTGCAGGAGGGCCGCGTCTTCCGCGACATGATCCAGACCGACGCCGCCATCAACCAGGGCAACTCGGGCGGCCCCCTCGTCAACGCGCTCGGCCGCGTGATGGGGATGAACACGTTCATCTACAGCCGGACGGGCGGGAGCGTCGGCATCGGGTTCGCCGTGCCGGCGTGGCGCATCACGCGCGTCGTCGAGGAGCTCCAGGCGCGCGGGTCGGTGGACCGCTCGTTCTACACCGGCCTCAACGTGCAGCCCGTGAGCCCGCGCCTCGCGCAGGCGCTCGGGCTGCCCGAGGCGCGCGGCCTCGTCGTCCGCAGCGTCGACCCCGAGTCGCCCGCCGAGCAGGGCGGCTTCCGGCCCTACGACGTCGTCGTGGCCGTCGAGGGCCAGGCCGTGGCGACGAACGCCGACGTGGTGCGGGAGCTGGTGGACTTCCGCGCGGGCGACGTCGTCCGCCTCACCGTCGTCCGCGAGGGCGAGGCCGTCGTGCTCTCGCTGCGGCTGGCGCCCGTCGGCTGAGAAGATCGAGAAGAGAGGATGGAAGATGGCGCCGCGCCGGCCCACAGCAGCGCTGCGCCGCTATCCTCTCCCCCCCTCTCCCGTCGTCCCTTGCGCCTCCTCGCCCTCGTCCTGCTGTCGGCCCTCCTCGCCGGCTGCCTCCCGTCCAGCCAGCGGCAGAACACGCGCGCCCTCGTGCCGTCGGACTCGCTCTCGCAGCGGGTCGCGGCGGAGGTGCCCGTGGACACGCTCCGGCTGCTGTGGACGCTCGACGAGG
>JAWWCA010000172.1:0-7687 GCA_033720695.1 Rubricoccaceae bacterium | reverse complement strand
GACGCGCGCCGCTCGCGTTGAATTCTCGGAGGGGCGCCGTCGGATGCGCCCCGTTTGCGTGGAGGACCGCGCTACTTTCCCGGCTCGCCGGGACCCCGCCTCCGATGCTCCGCTCGCTCCGGGACAAGCTCACCCGCCGCCGCGCCGGCCGCGCTGGCGGAGATGGGGTGCCCCCGACCGGGTTGCCGCCGGGCGGGCCGACGATCCCGACCGGCCCGCGGGCCGGGGCCCCCGACCCGCAGTACGCGCAGCCGGGCGAGATGCCGTTCCTCGACCACCTCGAGGAGCTCCGCTGGCGGATCCTCAAGGCCCTTGGGGGGGTCCTGGTCTGCACCGTCGCCTGCCTCTTCTTCGCCGACTGGGTCGTCGATCGGCTCCTCCTCGGTCCGACCCACGCCACGTTCTACATGTATCGCCTCCTCGGAGTGGGGGCGGTGGACGTGGTGCTCCAGAATCGGACGGTGACGGGGCAGTTCTTCGCCTACTTCGGGACGGTGATCGCCACGGGCCTGATTCTGGGCTCGCCCTTCGTCCTGTACCAGTTTTGGAAGTTCGTGGAGCCAGGCCTCTACCCCGATGAGCGGCAGGGGCTCCGGTTCGTCTCGGTCTACGCCACGTTCTTCTTCGTGCTCGGCATCCTGTTCGGGTACCACATCCTGACGCCGCTGGCGCTCCAGTTCTTCGCCCAGTTCACGATCTCGGACGCCATCATCAATGAGTTCGACATCACGCGGTACTTCTCGCTCGTGCTGACGTGGTCGTTCGGGGCGGGGCTGCTGTTTGAGCTGCCCGTCGTCGTGTTCTTCCTCGCGAAGCTGGGCGTGGCCACGCCCGCGGTCCTGCGGCAGGGGCGGAAGTACGCGCTCATCGCGATCCTCATCGTGGCCGCCTTCCTGACGCCGCCCGACCCCATCAGCCAGATGCTCATGGCGGTGCCGCTCTTGCTCCTCTACGAGTTCTCGATCTGGCAGGCCGGCGTCGTCGAGCGCCGCCGGGCTCGCGAGGCGGCGCGCTGAGGCTCCCGGGCTTGATCCTCGCCGGCCTCGAAAAAAGGACTTGGGCAACACGGCCCGTCGGGTGTACGTTTTTTAGCACCCAGCCCAGACACCCCACACCATGTCCCGCCTGCGCCGCCCTCTCCTCGCCCTCGTCGTTGTCCTTCTCGTCGGCGGGCCGTCATTCGTCCTCGGCGCTGGCTTCGTCGCGCCGGGCGACGACGACTTCTTCACCGTCCGGAAGAACTTCACCATCTTCGGCCGCCTCTACGAGGAGCTGGCGATGGGCTACGTGGAGGACGTGGACCCCGAGCTGCTCATGCGCACCGGCATCGACGCCATGCTGGGCACGCTCGACCCCTACACGGTCTTCCTCGACGAGGCCGACAACGAGGACATGGACATCATGATGCAGGGGCGCTACGGGGGCGTCGGCCTCGGCGTCGAGCGGCGGGGTGGCAAGCTCGTCGTGGTCTCGCCCTTCGAGGGCTACAGCGGCTACGAGCAGGGCATCCGCGCCGGCGACGTCGTCGTCACCATCGACGGGCAGCCGACCGAGGCGATGACCTCGCTCGACGCGCGCAACCTCCTGCGCGGCGCGCCCGGCTCGACGGTCGCCCTCGAGATCGAGCGGGAGGGAGAGCCGGGCCGGATGCGGTTCGTGCTGACGCGCTCGGAGGTCCGCCTCCGCAACGTCACCTACAGCGGGTGGGTGGGCAACCCCGAGGACGGGGCGGGGTACGTCCGGCTCGAACGGTTCACGCCCGGGGCGGGCCGCGAGGTGCGGGCGGCCGTCGAGCGGCTGCGCGGAGAGGGGAGCCTGCAGACGCTCGTGCTCGACCTCCGCGGCAACCCCGGCGGGCTGCTGGAGGAGGCCGTGGCCGTGAGCGGCGTGTTCCTGCCGCAGGGCACCACCGTCGTCTCGATGCGCGGGCGCGAGGCCGAGAGCGAGCGGGTCTTCCGCACACGCGAGGCCCCCGCCGCCCCGGACCTCCCGCTCGTCGTCCTCGTGGACCAGGGGAGCGCGTCGGCGAGCGAGATCGTGGCCGGTGCCGTCCAGGACCACGACCGCGCCGTCGTCCTCGGCGAGACCACGTTCGGGAAGGGGCTCGTGCAGGTCGTCCGCGGCCTCCCCTACAACACCTCGCTCAAGATCACGACGGCCCGCTACTTCACGCCCAGCGGGCGCAACATCCAGGCCCTCCTCTACGGCCGTGACGAGACGGGCGGCACGGCCGTCACCGTCCCCGACTCGCTCCGCGTCCCCTACCTCACCGCCGGGGGGCGGACGGTCATGAGCGGCCACGGCATCGAGCCGGACGTGGCGGTCTCGCTCGGGGAGGTGAGCGAGCTGGAGGAGGCCCTCGGCCGGACGGCCGCCTTCTTCCTCTACGCCAACCGCTACGCCGCCGCGCACCCCACGCTGCCGCCCAGCTTCGCCGTGGACGACGCCATCCTCGACGACTTCCGTGCCTACCTCGCCGCCGAGGACTTCGCCTACGCCACGCGCGCCGAGCGCGCCGTCGACGCCCTCGCCGAGGACCTCGCCGACGCCGACTACGGCCGGACCGACGACGAACTGGCCGCGCTCCGCGCCGAGGTCGAGCGCGAGAAGGCCGCCGACTTCGAGCGCCACGCGCCCCGCCTGAAGGAGCGGCTGCGCCAGGAGATCCTCGCCCGCTACCACGGCGAGAGCGACCAGATCCGCATCACCCTGCAGGACGACGCCCAGCTCGCCCGCGCGCTCGGCATCCTCAGCGACCGCGCCGGCTACGGACGCCTCCTCCGTCCGTAGCCGGCAGCGGCTATCTTTCGCTGCAGGGGCGACCCGCCGGTCGCCCCTCCGTGGTTGTCCCTCCCGCGCGCGCCATGCTCCTTCTGCTCCTCATGGCCGGCCTCGTCGGAGGGTTTCTGGCCGGCCTCGTGGGCGTGGGCGGGGGCGTCGTCTTCGGGCCGGTCCTGTTCTTCTACTTCCAGGCCCTCGGCATCGAAGACCCGGCGCTGACGCCGCTGACGCTGGGGACGAGCTTGCTGTGCACACTCTGCGCCGCGCTCTCCGGCACCGTCGGGCAGTGGCGCGCGGGCGCCATCGCGTGGCGGACGGCCCTCGTCGCGGGGGCCGTGGCGGCCGTGGCGGTCACGGCGATGGGGCTGCTCGTGACGACGCAGCCGTGGTACAGCAAGCAGGTCTTTCAGGGCGTCCTCGCGACTGTCCTCCTCGTCGTCGTGGCGCGGATGCTCCTCAAGCGCGAGGCGCGCGACACGCTCTCGACCGCGGGTGCCCGTCGCGGCGCCGGCGTCCTCGCCGCGACGGGCGCCTCGGCAGGGGCCGTCGCGGCGGCGGCGGGCGTGGGCGGCGGCGTCGTCCTCGTGCCGGCGTTCAACACGCTGCTCCGCCTGCCGCTGAAGGTGGCGGCCGGCACCTCGACGGCCGCCATCGTCCTCATCAGCCTGTCGGGAGTGCTGGTGTACGGGCTGGAAGGCATGGGCGTGCCGGGGCGGCCTCTCGCGGCGCTCGGCTACGTGGACGCCCTCCATGGCGCGGCGCTCGCGCTCCCGGCCGTGCTCACGGCCGGTTGGGGCGTGAAGACGGCCCACCGCATCAACGTGCGGTGGGTCCAGGTCGCCTTCGCGCTCCTCGCGTTCGTCGTCGCCGTCCGGCTGATCTGGAACGTGCTGGCGGGCTGAGGGTGGGAGGGGGGCACCCACCCTCGCCGCCATGCGCACGTTTCTTCTGCTGCCCGTCCTCTTGCTCGCCGCCTGTGTCGGCGGGGCCGACCCCGAAGACGCGGTCCTCGAGCTCGACGGCGAAATCGCCGAGCCGGACGCCTCCGACCCGACGCTCGCGCCTGATGGGGAGCTCGCGCCCTCGACCGACCTCGCGCCGGAGGAGGGGCTCCGGCCCTCCCGCGGCCTCGCGCCCGACGACTCCCTCACCGATGTGCTCCCGTCTGGGCCGGCGTACTGACGCACGCGCGCCCCGCGGACACGGCGTCGGCGGGGCGCGGAGGGCCGGAGTCGGAGGTCCGGGTCAGGCCATGTTCTGGGGGTTGTCGACGATGAAGGTCACCTTGCAGTGGACGCGGAAGCTGCCGGCCTCGTCCTCGCCGGGCTCGTAGATGAAGTCCTCGACGTAGACGCTCTGGACGCCCCGGACGGTGCGGGCGACCTCGTCGTACGCGCTCTTGACGGCGTCGTCGAAGCTCTTGTCGGAGACGGCGGAGACCTCGATGATCTTGGCGATGGCCATGGGGAGAGGGGGTGGATGAGAGGGGTCGGGGACCGGCGTCGGCCGGCGGAGGGCTCCTTACGAGGCAGGGCGGCGGAGGGTCCGGCAGCGTGAGTGAAACGTGACGCGCCCGAGGCACCGCAGGCGTAGACTCCCCGTCGTCCCACACCCCTCTCCTCATGCAGGTCCCGAGCCCTGTCCCCGCCACCCACGACGCCGTCCGCGACTACTACGGCAGGCTCACGTCCTCCGCCGACCTCAAGACGAGCGCCTGTTGCTCCGACGAGGCCGTGCCTGAGCACCACAGGCCGATCCTCGCCCTCCTCCCCGACGAGGTGCTGACGCGGTTCTACGGGTGCGGCTCGCCGCTCCCGCCCGCGCTCGCCGGCTGCACCGTCCTCGACCTCGGCTGCGGCACCGGGCGCGACGCCTTCGTCGCCGCGGCCCTCGTGGGGGAGGGGGGGCGTGTGATCGGGGTGGACATGACGGAGGCGCAGCTCGACGTGGCCCGGCGTCACGAGGCGCCGGTCGCGGAGCGCCTCGGCTACGCCCGGCCCAACACCGACTTCCGCCTCGGCACGATCGAGGACCTCGGCGCCCTCGGCGTCGAGAGCGCGAGCGTGGACGTGGTGATCTCCAACTGCGTCGTCAACCTCTCGCCGGACAAGGCCGCCGTGTTCGCCGAGGTGTGGCGCGTCCTCAAGCCCGGGGGTGAGCTCTATATCGCCGACGTCTTCTGCGACCGCCGCCTGCCGCAGGCGGCGCAGGAGGACCCCGTCCTCGTCGGCGAGTGCCTCGGCGGCGCGCTCTACACCGAGGACTTCCGCCGCCTCATGGCCCACGTCGGCTGGGCCGACGTGCGGACGGTCTCGGAGCGGCCGCTGACCGTGGACGACCCCGCTCTCGCTGATCGCCTCGGCGCCGCCCGCTTCGTCTCCCGCACCGTCCGCGCGTTCAAGCTGCCCGATCTCCTCGAAGACCGCTGTGAGGATTACGGGCAGGTGGCCACCTACCGCGGCGGCGTCGAGGGGATGGCGCACCGGTTCATGCTCGACGACCACCACGTCTTCGAGCGGGACCGGCCCATGCTCGTGTGTGGCAACACCGCGGCGATGCTAGAGGCGACGCGCTTCGCGCCCCACTTCCGCGTGTCCGGGGACCGAAGCACCCACTTCGGCCTGTTCGACTGCGCTCCTGCAGCGTTCAGCGCCGTGGGCGCCGCCGACACCGGGTGCTGCTGAGAGCCCCGCGAGGTGCCCGCGGCTTCAGGAGCCCGCGGCTCCACTCCCGTCGCGGCCGTATGTTGTGGTCCTGTGTTAACGCGCTGCCACG
This sequence comes from Rubricoccaceae bacterium, assembly GCA_033720695.1. Lineage (GTDB taxonomy): Bacteria > Bacteroidota > Rhodothermia > Rhodothermales > Rubricoccaceae > DATGQT01. The sequence continues at coordinate 2,131 of JAWWCA010000172.1, read as the reverse complement.
ACGGCCCGCCCCGATGATCGCGTTCGAGTTCGGCCCCGCCTCCGACGACCTCTTCCGCGCCGTCCTCGCCCTGGAGACGGTCGAGGAGTGCGAGCGCTTCTTCCGCGACCTCTGCACGCTCAGCGAGCTGCGCGCCCTCACCGAGCGATGGCAGGTCGTCCGCAAGCTGGAGGAGGGGAGGCCCTACCGTGCGATCTCGGAGGAGACGGGTGTGAGCACGGCCACCATCACGCGCGTGGCCCACTGGCTGCAGCAGGGCGAGGGCGGCTACCGCCTCGCCCTCGACCGGTTGACAGGGGAGTGATAGGCGGCCCGGGCCGTCTGCCGGAGAGGTAGGGCAGGAGCGCGGGAGGTCTCATCGGCTCCCCGACCCCGGTGCGCACCCGGGGGACGGGCACCTCGCTGCGACACTCCGGCCGGGACTTCTGGCGAGCCTGGGCGTACGGCACGGTCCTCGCATCCCCGCACGTCATGGACGACGAGCTCCTGTATGACCCCTCCACGCTCCGCGACGAGATCGCGAGCGCGGTCACACACGGGCTCGGTGCGCTCGCCAGCGTCGGGGCCGGGGCGGCCCTCATCACGCTCGCGGCGCTCGAAGCGGATGGCTGGCACCTCGTCGGCACGTCCGTGTTCGTCGGCGCCCTCGTCCTCGTGTACACAGCCTCGACGCTCTACCACGCCGTCCCCATCTCACGGGCGAAGGCGTGGCTCCGCATCTTCGACCACTGCGCCATCTACGTCCTCATCGCGGGGACGTACACGCCGTTCCTCCTGACGGGGGCGCGGGAGCGGTGGGGGTGGATGCTCTTCGCGGTCATCTGGACGCTCGCGGCGCTGGGCGTCGTCTTCAAGCTGTTCTACACCGGCCGCTTCCCGCTCCTCTCGACGGGCATCTACCTCGCGATGGGGTGGCTCGGGCTCGTCGTCGCGAGGCCGCTGATCGAGGTGCTGCCGGCGGCCACGCTCGCGTGGCTCATCGCGGGCGGCGTGGCGTACACGGCGGGCACGGTGTTCTACCACAGCCGGCGGATCCCGTACGCGCACACCGTGTGGCACCTGTTCGTGCTGGCCGGGAGTGTGTGCCATTTCCTGGCCGTGCTGCACGAGGTGTTGCGCGCGGGGTAGGGCGCACGGAGGCCGAGGAGGTCTTGGCGTCCTCTTGACACGGCGGCGGGAGTGGAACCTGTGCGCTGTGTTTATGTTGTAGCGCGCTAAAACAATGCAACAGCCCGTGACCCCCCTGACCCTCGCCCTCCAGAAGGACGGCCGCCTCAGCGACCAGTCGCTCCTCTTCCTCCGCGAGTGCGGGCTCGACGCCAGCCCCGGCCCCCGCAGCCTCACGGCCGCCTGCGCCGGCTTCCCGCTCGAGCTCCTCTTCCTCCGCGCCAAGGACATCCCCGAGGTCGTCGCCGACGGCGGGGCCGATCTCGGCCTCTGCGGGCAGGACGTCCTCTCGGAGCGGGGGGACGACGCGCTCCGCCCCCTCGCCTCCCTCGGCTTCGGCCGGTGCCGCCTCTCGATTGCCGCCCCCACGCCGCTGAACCTCGACGGCACCCGCATCGCCACGTCGTTCCCGCGCACGCTCGGGCGCTGGCTGGACGAGACGGGCGTGCGGGCCGAGGTCGTCACGCTCTCCGGCTCGGTCGAGATCGCCCCCCGCCTCGGCATCGCCGACGCCATCTGCGACCTCGTCTCGACCGGCTCGACGCTCGCGCAGCACGGGCTGAAAGAGCTCGAGACCGTCCTCCGCTCCGAGGCCGTCCTCTTCGCCAACGGCCTGGCGGACGAAGGCCGGCGGGCCACGCTCGACGCACTCCTCCTCCGCGTCAACGCGCGCCTTGCCGCGCAGCGCACGCGGTACGTCGTCATGAACGCCCCCGCGTCGGCCGTCGAGACCATCCGCGCGCTCCTCCCCGGCCTCAAGACGCCGACGGTCTCGGAGCTGGCCGAGCCCGGCTGGGTGAGCATCGCGACGGTCGTGGGGGTCGACGTGTTCTGGGAGACGATGCAGCGGCTGAAGGAGGCCGGCGCCTCCGACGTCCTCGTGATGCCCATCGAGCAGCTCATCCAATGATCCTCACCGCCTATCGCTACGCCGACCTGTCGGAGCGCGAGGTCGAGCGCCTCT
>JAWWCA010000171.1:0-7696 GCA_033720695.1 Rubricoccaceae bacterium | reverse complement strand
GCCTCGCGGCCTGCCCCTGACGCCCGCCGTCGCGAGCGGCGGCACCCCGCCACGGGACCGGTGCCGCGGGCCGCCAACGGGAGCTGGCTAGCCGTTGCCGCCGCCGCCGCCGCGCTTGTCGCGGCCATCGTAGCAGTCGGCGCTCAGGTCACCGACGAGCGTGATGTACTCGAACGAACCCGAGGCGTCCGCCTGCATGGTCAGGTGCACGGTCTCCCCGTTGGGGATCGCGTAGCGCTCCTCGCCGAAGTACTCGCCAGGGTCGACGCAGAGCACGATGTCGGCCCCGTCGGCGTGGAAGGAGACGGTGTCGCCGGGGCTGATCTGGATATCCGAGGGGGTGGGCGTGCCATCGCTGGCAATCGTCACGGTGACGTCGCTCATGGGCTTGCTCGTGGAGCTGGATGGAGGAAAGGAGAGGGGGGAGGCGACGCGGTGCGGGCCGGGGCTCGTCCGGCTAGCCCTGCCGGGAGTGCGCCTGGATCAAGGAGCGGTAGCGAGGGTCCGCCCTCAGGGCGTCGAGCCAGGGCGAGCTCTCGACCTCCCGCACGGCGAGGCCTCGATTCAGGCCCTCTTCGAGCGAATGTAAGGCTGCCGCTCGATCCCCGAGCCGCTCGTAGATCCGTGCGATGAGGAGGTGGGTGTGCACGCGCTTCTGCGTCAGGGCGACCAGGCGGCGCAGCGGCTCCTGCGCGCGCTCGGGCTGGTCGGTCCATGCGTAGCCGTAGGCCAGCCCGATCAGGCCGTCCTCGTCGTTGGGGTTGACCTCGACCACCTGCTCGTCGAGCGTGATCATCCGTCGCCAGGCCCGCTCGGCCTCGGCGTGCCGCCCGGCCAGGTAGTAGGCGTTGCCGAGGAAGTACCAGTTGTCGGACTCCATGCTGTCGAGCGCCACGGCCCGCCGGTACAGCGGCACCGCCTGGTCGTAGTCCTGTCGGTCGAGGTAGATCTGGCCGAGGTTGATGTAGGCCAGGGCCGTCGGACCGGTGGCGGCGGGGTTGACCTCGGTGGCCCGGCGGTACCAGACGATGGCGGAGTCGGACCGGCCGAGGCTGTAGTGCGCCCCACCCAGGTTGCTGTACCCCCACGGGTTGTCGGGGTGGAGCGCAACGACCCGGCGGAACAGCGGGAGGGCGTCCTCGTGGCGTTCCTGGTCCCTGTAGACGTTGCCGAGGTTGTTGTAGAACGCCCAGTAGCCGGGCTTGAGGGCGATGGCGCGCTTGTACTCGGCCTCGGCCTCGTCGAGGCGGCCGAGGTTGTAGTAGGTGGAGGCGAGCTGCTGATGCGCCACGGCGTCGGAGGGGTCGAGGGCGAGGGCGCGGCGGAGCTCCCTCTCGGCCTGCTCGTAGCGGCCCGTGCCCTTGTAGATCATCCCCAGCGTGACGCGGACGCGCGCGAGGTTCTCGTCCAGCGCCACCGCCCGCTCGCCGGCCTCGGAGGCCCGCTCGACCCACGCCGGGTCGTTGCTGAGCTCGTACTTGCGCCAGTAGGCCTCGCCCAGCCCGGCCCAGGCGAGGGCGTAGCGGTCGTCCTCGTCGAGGGCGCGCCGGAAGAGCGCGATGGCGCGGTCCACGTTGGCCTCGGTCTCGTAGTCCTGGAGGTAGCCGCGGGCCTGCGTGTAGCGGTCGTACGCGACGGGGCTCGTGGTGCCGCCCGCCGCGAGGGCCTCGCGCGCCGCCTCGTTCAGCTCCACGTCGAGCAGGCTGGCGAGCGTGATGGCGACGCTGTCCTGGAGCGCCAGCAGATCCGTGGTCGTCTTGTCGAGGAGGCGGCTGCCGAGCCGCCGGTCGGCGTGCGCGTCGTAGACCTCGAGCGTGAGCCGGATGCGCTCGGCGGCGCGCTGCACGCTGCCGCTCACGACGAGGTCGGCCCCGAGGGCGGTGGCCGCTTCGCGGGGCGAGCGCGCCGAGGCGCTGAGGGCGTCGTCGGTGGGGAGGACGGAGAGGCGGTTCGAGAACTGCTCCATCTCCGTCAGCGTCGCCCCGATCGTGTAGACGAGGCCGTCGATGAAGGCCTGGTTCTCCGCGTCGCCCCCGACGTTGGCGAACGGCAGCACGGCCACCTGCCGCAGGCCCGAGGCCGTCGCCGCGCTACGGGGCCGCTCGCCGGGCTCGGCGGCGGGCCAGGCCAGCAGCAGCGCCGCGAGGAGCGCGAGCGCGCCGAGCCCGCCCAGCGCGAGGCCCGGCCGCACACGCCGCGACGGCGCCTCCGCGACGGCCGTGGGGTCCTCGGCGGAGCCGCCCGCGCTCGTCGCGGTGCCCTGCCGGAACGCATCGAGGTCTGTGGCGAGGGCCTGGGCATCGGGGTAGCGCTGCGCCGGGTCCTTCTGAAGGCACCGCGCCACGATGTCCCCGAGGGGGGGCGGCACGTCCGGGTTCAGGGCCGCGACCGGCTCGGCCTCTTCGTGCAGGATGGAGTACACGACGGCCTGGTCGTACGCGCCGCGGAAGGGGCGCGCGCCGGTGAGCGCCTCGTAGAGCACGGCGCCGAGCGCCCAGATGTCTGTCCGTGCATCCACCGCGTCGCCGCGCGTCTGCTCGGGGCTCATGTAGGCGAGCGTGCCGAGGGTCGCGCCGGTCTGCGTCAGCAGCGTGTCGGCCACCTTCGCCACGCCGAAGTCCACGAGCTTGGCCACGCCCTCGGGCGTGACGATGACGTTGTCCGGCTTCACGTCGCGGTGGACGATGCCCGCCGCATGGGCCGCCGCCAGCCCGCGAGCGACCTGCGCGACGAGGTCGGCGGCCTCCTCGGGCGCGAGGGCCCCCCGTGCCAGCGTCGCCCGCAGCGACGCGCCCGGGTAGTAGGCCATCGCGATGAAGGGCTGCCCGGCGCTCGTCTCGCCGATCTCGTGGACCGTGCAGATGTTGGGGTGGTCGAGCGCCGAGGCGGCCTGGGCCTCGGTCATGAAGCGGGCCTTGGCGCGGGCCTCGAGGGCCAGGCGCGGCGGCAAGAACTTCAGCGCGACCGTCCGGCGCAGGCGCGTGTCCTCGGCGCGGTACACGACGCCCATCCCCCCCCCGCCCAGCACGTCCTGGATGGCGTAGTGCGCGACGGTCTGGCCGCAGAGCCCATAGGGGTCCGGGCGCGACGGCTCCCCTTGCTGCTCCCCGGGCGCGGACGCGGATTCAGGTAGGCCCTCGCGATCTCCCATCGACGGTCGTGGCGGTACGGCCCGAACATACGGACGGTGGCCCGGGAGGTCGCTCCGCCACGCCGCCGGCGGTCCGGGGGGCATCGGAGGTTAGGCCGAGGGGAACCGAGGCGGCGGCGGCGGGTGCTCCCGCCCCTGGCCCGCCCGGCAGGGCCGGCCTCCCGCCCGTCTCCCTCTGGAGCGTGCGCCGCCTCCGCCGAGGAGGCGACGCGCGCGAAAGGGAGCCATCGCCGAGGGCCTCCCCGTGCTCCCGGCCGTCGACCGACGATGACCGTATGCGCGCCCTCCCCCTCCTCGCCCTCCTCCTCGCCGCCTGCACCGTGTCCGACAACGACGATGCCCGCGCCGATTGGGAGGCGTGGCGCGACGACCGCCTCGCCTCTCTCCAGACCCCCGACAGCTGGCTCGCCCTCGCCGGCCTCTACTGGCTGGAGCCCGGCACCCACACCGTCGGGTCCGACTCGGCGAACAGTGTCGTCTTCCCACCCGGCGCGCCCGCCCGGATCGGCGTGGTCGAGGTGACCGACAGCACGATCACGATGCGGCCCGAGCCCGAGGCCGGCGTGACCCTCGACGGCGGCGAGCCCGTCGTGGGCGAGGTCGCGCTCGTGGATGACACCGAGGGCGCGCCGACGGTCGCGCGCCTCGGGTCGCTGAGCTGGCACGCGATCCGGCGCAGCCGCGGCCTCGGCCTCCGCCTCCGAGACGCCGAGAGCCCCGTCCTCCGCCAGTTCGATGGCATCGAGACGTTCGACTACGACCCGGCGTGGCGCGTCGAGGCGCGTCTCGACCCCTACGACCCGCCGCGGACGCTGCCCATCCCGTCCATCACCGGCGTGCCCGAGGAGGAGGTCTCGCCCGGCGCGCTCGTCTTCGAGCACGGGGGCACCGAGCACCGCCTCGACGTGACGGGGGCACCCGGCAGCGAGCGCTACTTCGTCGTCTTCGGCGACGCCACGAACGGGGACGAGACCTACGGCGGCGGCCGGTTCGTGTACGTGGACGCGCCCGGCGCCGACGGCCGGACCGTCCTCGATCTCAACCGGGCCTACAACCCGCCGTGCGTGTTCACGCCCTACGCCACGTGCCCGCTGCCGCCGCCGCAGAACCGGCTCCCGTTCCGCGTCGAGGCCGGCGAGAAGACTTGGGGCAACGGGCACTGACGCCCGTCAGGACGAACCGGTTAGGCTAGGAGCGAGGTTCGACCTTCTCCATCGCCGCGCGGCGCGTGAGGGCGCCGCCGACGTCGTTGAAGTTCCAACTCGCCGCGTCGGCATAGAGGCTCATGGCCTCCTCGGTCTCGCCGGCGCCTTCGAGCGCTTGGGCGAGGAGGTACTTGACGTAGATGCTGTTCTCGACGTTGCCCTGGCGGAGGTGCTCGACGGCCGCGGCGTGGTTGCCCTGCTCAAGGGCGATCATGCCCCGGACCTCGTGGACCGGCTCCATCTTGCGCGGGTTCGCATCCGGCTCGACGAGCCGCGTGATCTCCTCTGCTTTCGCCTCGGCGGCGGCGTAGTCGCCTCGCTCGACGGCCAACAGCGCCTCGTTGTACGCGATGGCGGCCTCCTGGCCGCGGCCGAACGCCTCGGACTCGGTGGCCTCGGCCTGGGCGCGCATCAAGGCGCTCCAGTCCGTCAGGAGGGCCCCCGCCTCGTCGGTCATCCCGTGGTGGAGGGCGATCCGGGCGGCGCTCCCGAGGGCGAAGATCCTCAGCCCGGTCGGCTCCGGAATGTCCATCCCGTCGATCTCGTCGGCGAGGGCTCTGAGCTCTTCGATGGCGGCCTCGGGGTCGCCGGCATGGACGTGGACGAAGGCGCGGTAGACGCCGAAGCTTGGGGCTTGGTTGTCGCGGGCCATCTCGATGGAGCGGTCGTAGTCCGCACGGGCGGCCTCGAAGTCGCCGAGGAACGAGTTGACGTGGCCGCGTTGCTGATAGGGAGAGCCGTCGTCGCGGGAATGGTTCGCAGCCTCGGTGTAGGCGTCGCGCGCCTCCTCGAGCCGGCCTTGCGCCCGGTACACGTCGCCGAGGATGTCGTGCGGCATCGGTTCGGTCGGCGCCAAGTCAATGGCCTGCTGCGCATGCTGCGCGGCCTGGTCAAGGTCCACCGGCGTGTTGAACATGTAGGAGTTGGCGAGCTGGAGGTGCGCCGTCACCATGCCCGGGGCGAGCTCCAGGGCGCGCCCGGCCGACTGCCGCGCCGCCGCGTGGTCGTTCATGCCGGCCTGCCGATTGGCCAGGGCGAGCCAGGCCCGTGGGCTCTCCGGGACCTCGTCGGTGAGGGCCCGGGCGGTCGCCAGGGCGCCCTCCTGGTTGTTGTCGGCTCCCTGCCGCATCATCTCGATGAAGAGCTGCTCGGCGCGCGAGGCGCCTGCGGCCGCCCTTTCGGCGGCGTCGAGGCTCTCGTTGAACTGGGCGAGGGAGCTCGCGCTGTTCGCCTGCATGGCATGCGCGAGGGCGAAGTCGGGGTCGAGCTCGACGGCGCGCGCGAAGTGCGCTTGGGCGTCGATGCCGCGTTGCATGTCGAAGGCCTGCATCCCCTCCATGAAGGCGTCGCGGGCTTCGTCCGAGGCGGTCGTGACGGGCATCGCCATCGGGACCTCCGCGGCAGCGGTCACGTCGTCGGACGCTGGTGGGCTCTCCACGTCGCCGCAGCCTGCGAGCGGGAGCGCTAGAACGAGCGCGGTGGTCCAGAGAAGTCGGGCGGTCATGGAAGTCCTCTTGCGGAAGGTGAAACGGACCGTGCTTGGGGCTGGGGAGGGGCGCCCAGAGAGGGGGACCCAGCGAGCGAAGTGCTAGAATAATAACATAGGGGTAAACGTCTTGAGAATCAAAAAGTTGAGGCTGGAACAGTCAGGGTGTCAAGCGGTCTCCGATCCCCCTGGTCGACAGCGCGCTCGCGCCGTCTGCTGGTGCGCCGTCGAGGCCGGCGAGACGGTGTGGGGCGACAGACGCTGGCGCCCTCGAAGACACGCTGAGGGAACGCAGCGCTGGAGGTCGCTCTCGCACGGGGTCCTGGAACTCGGCCGCAGCGCTCGGAGGCGTTCGCCCGTGCTGTACGGCGGGAACGACGCCTGCTGTTCGTACCATTTAGGACACAGGACGATCAGCCGCCATGAGCCCACGGATCGTGTTGACACTGGCCCTGCTGGGAAACGCCGTGCCGCTGCAGGCGCAGGTCCAGCAGACCACCATCCGCCTCGATCACCTCACCGTCGAGGATGGCCTCTCGGACGGCGGTGTCAACGCGCTCGTGCAAGACGAGCATGGGTTCCTCTGGATCGGCACCGGCGACGGCCTCAACCGCTACGACGGCTACGGCTTCACCGTCTTCCGCCACGACCCGGCCGACCCGCACAGCCTCTACGACACCACCATCTACGGGCTCGCCCTCGCCTCGGGCGGCGGGCTCTGGATCGCGACGTTCTCGGGCATCGAGCACTACGACCCCGTGACGGGGGCCTTCACCCGCTACGCCGACGACTCCGGCGCGCCGGATCGCCTCCCGTACGACGAATACTATGAGGTGCTCGAAGACCAGCACGGGGACGTCTGGGCCGGGTCGAGCCGCCACGGCGTGTTCCGGCTCGACCCGGCCACGGGAGCCGTTACCGCGTTCCCCGCCGACCCGGACGATCCCTCGGCCCTCCTCCACGAAAGCGTCGTCGAAATCGTCGAGACGCGCGACGGCACGCTCTGGGTGGCGACGGGGAGGAACGGGCTCCACCGCTTCGACCCGGCCACCGATGCCTTCGTGCGCGTGCCGGTGGCGGAGCCGGGGCTGGCCGAGTCCGACGGCTTCTTCCACATCGAAGAAGACCCCGACGGCGCGCTCTGGCTCGGCGGGTGGGGGCTCACCCGCCTCGACCCGGCCACGGGGGAGACGGTCCGCTTCCTTCCCGCCCCCGATCTCCCCGAGCCGGACCCACCCCGCTACGACAACTACGTCAGCTCCCTCGTATGGGACCGGCAGGGGCGGCTCTGGGTGGGGACCTTCCACAAGGGGCTCTATCGCTTCGATCCGGCCACCGAAGCCTTCACGCACTTCCCGCCCGATCCCGGCGACCCGACGAGTCTCCTCGAGGACACCATCAACAGGATGCTCCTCGACCGCAGCGGCGTGCTCTGGGTGGGGATGGATGAGGAAGGCCTCAGCCGCCTCGATCCGCGCCGTGAGCACGTCATCCGCCTCTCGGCGCCCGAGCACGAAGGACTGGACGAGGTGCGGGAGGATCACGAGGGCGCGCTCTGGCTCGTGTTCGAGCAGACGCTCGTGCGCTGGGACCCGGCGACCGGGCAGAGCACGGTCTACCGGCACGGGCGGGGCTCGGGCGGCCTCACCGACAGCAGGATCTTTTCGCTCCACACCGTGCCATCGATGCCGGAGACCATCTGGATCGGGGATCGAGACGGCATCCTCCACCGGATGGACGCGCCGGGCCGCATCGCCGCGCGCTACGCCCTCGTGCCGGACCCGGACTGGGAGGGCAACCCGGTCTTCGAGGTGGTGGAGGTCTCGACGCAGCCGGGCGTCCTCTGGGTGGCCG
>JAWWCA010000170.1:0-7815 GCA_033720695.1 Rubricoccaceae bacterium | reverse complement strand
GGTGTGCTCGATCCGGGCCCGGTCGCGGGCCCCCTCCCAGTCGTCGTTGTCGAGCTGGTCCTCGCCCGGCATCTGGAGGATGAGGTACGGGTCGAACGCGGAGGAGCGGAGGTCCACCGAGACCCCCTCCCCCGCACGGCCCACGAACCCGTAGGTGTCGACGTACTCCTGGGAGCCGAGGGTGGCGTCGCCGTCGGCGAGCTCGCCGCGCTCGGTGCGCCCGCTGCCCAGCGCGACGCCCGGCGTGGCCGGGGCGCCGCCGGCGGGCGCGACGCGGTAGGCCACCTCGTAGGCCCCCTCCTCGCCCGGCTCAGCCGAGGTGGCGATCACCGTCCAGCGTCCGGCCTCGTCGGCTTCGTGCCACACGAAGGCGCCGTTGCCGCCCACGAAGTCGTCGTTGTCGACCTGGGTCTCGCAGGTGCCGCCCTCGGGGCAGCTCGGCGGGCGGAGGATGACGTAGGGGTCGAGCTCCGACGACGTCATGGCGACCTCGATCCACTCGCCCGGCTGCGCCGAGACGGTGTAGTCGTCGGCGAACTCCCCGGAGACCAGCTCCTCGTCGGAGCCGCTGAGGGTGCCGGACTCACGGACGAAGCCGTCGGCGTCGGGCTCGCTGCCGCCGCACCCGGCGGCGAAGCACACGCAGGCGGCGAGCAGGAGGCGGTTGCGGGTCGTCATGGCACGGGAGAACAGGTGAGAGGGCCGCAGCCCCAAAGGTAGTATCGGCCCTCCAACGCCGCTCTCAAACCCGTCGAGGGCGCGCTGTAACTTGGGCGCGGCGCGCGGCGGCTGAGTCCGCGTCCCGCCGGCTCCTCTCCCGCCCTTCTTCCGCCATGCGCATCTGCCTCGCCCTCGTCCTCCTCGCCGCCCTCGGCCGGCCCGACGCCGCCGCACAGCCCTACACGCCCCGCGTGGGCGCCGGCTTCGAAGCGCTCGTGACGCTGCCCGGGCAAGACGTGATGCCCGAGGGACTCGGCATCGGGGCGCGCACGCGGGTGTCGATCCCCGTCAACCGCGACCTCTCGGTGGCCGGGAGCGTCGGGCTCGCCGGGTTCGTGCTCGGCGGGCAGGACGACGCCTCGTACGTCGTCAACCCCCAGCTCTCGGCCATCCTCACGATCCCGGGGCGGGGGTCGGTGCGCTACCTCGTCGGCGGCTTCGGGGGCTTCCTGCCCTTCGGCGGCACCGACGGCTTCGCCGACCCCGAGGGCGGCCCCGAGCTGCACCTCGGCCTGGGGTGGGCCTTCCCGCTGAGCGAGACGTCTATGTTCGTCGAGATCGTCCCGGCCCTGCTCGTGGGCGAGGCCGAGACGACGGTCGTGCTCCCCGCCCGGATCGGGGTGATCTTCTGACGGCTAGACGCGGCGGAGGATGGACTGGAGCCGCTCGTGGTCGTCGTGGAGGAGGCGGGCGAGCGCGCGCCCGGCGTCGAGGACGGCCCGCTGGCCGGGGTCGCCGTCGCCGTGCGCCCGGCGGAGGCCCCGGAGAACGGCGGCGAGGAGGTCGTCGGCGGGGACGGCCGGGTCCGGGAAGGTGGCGAGGGAGCGGAGGAAGTCGTACGGCGCCCCGAGGCGGGCGACGGCCTCGGGGCCGCAGGGGCGGACGAAGTCGTGGAGGGCCGCCGGCCGGGGCGGGAGCGTCTGGTGGACGCGCGGCGCCCCCTCGGGCGTGCGGCTGCGGCCGTCCCAGTAGCCGAGCACGACCGCCCGGAACGTCGTGCGGATGAGTTCGAAGACGTGCGGCATCTCGCGGCGGATCTCGTCGCGGCTCCGGCCCAGCGCCACGGCCTGCCGCCCCGGCTCGACGCTCCCCGTCTCGGCGTGGCTCACGAGCGCGTAGAGGACGACGCCCTCCTGCGTCTCGATCTCGACCCACGTCCCGAACGGCGGAGCCTCCTGGTCCTTCAGCACCTCCGCCACGACGTGGCGGGTGCTCGACTCGATGACTTCGGCGACGGGCGGGGCGTCCATTCGGGTGGGGCTCGGAACGGGGCCCAGAATCTACGCGGGCGGGGCGAGGCCCGCGGCGCCTCAGATCCGCGGCGTGCGCTTGGAGGCGGCCTTGCCCGAGGCGACGGTCGTGGGGAGGCCGGCGCTGCGCATCTGCCGCTCGAGGATGCGATAGAACACGTCCTTCTCCCGAGCCCGCACGACCGCGCGCTCGTGCGCCTCGGAGAGGATCATCGGGTAGCCGCCCCCCTTCTCGACCTCGTCGAGGACGACGGCGTGGAGGAGGTCCACCCACCCCGGCTGCTCGGCCACCCACTGCGGCATCTCGACGCGGCCCACCTCGCGCCCGGCGCGGACGTAGAAGTAGACGATGTGGTGGGCCCCGTACTCGTCCAGGATGCGCGAGCCGGAGGCGAAGACGGCCGAGCGCTCGCCCTCGTCGAGCGCCCGCTCGAAGAGGTGGCGGTCGAGGAGGCCGCGGAGGGTGTCCTCGGGGGGCGCCTGGTCGTCCTCGCCGCGCCAGAACCGGAGGAGGTGGACCACCTCGGCGTTGGCCGGGAGCGAGACGTAGGAGGCCACCGGGAGGCCGTCGGCGCGGAAGCACTCCAGCGCCTCGACGTAGCGGGCCACGAGGCGCTCCTCGAGGGCCCGGTTCTTCATCCCCCGCAGCATCCACCGGATGAGCGTGCCGTCGGCCAGGGCCACGACGGGGCGGCCCGAGCGGCGCTCGGCGGCGGCGGTCTCGTAGAGCGTCACCAGCTCCAGCTCGTCGCGGAGCGCCGAGACCACCTCGACGGTGACGTCGAAGCGGGCGTCGTCACCCTCGCCGGCGAGGTCTTCGAGGTCGCGCGCGCGGTAGCGGAGCTGCGGGACGGCCTCGATCACGCACGGCTCCTCGGTGCCGTAGTGGAACGCGACGCGGCTGACGTTGAGGAGGTAGCACGTCGGCTCGACGTGCCGCTCGGGGTAGATCTGGCTCCCGTCCGTGGCGACGACGGTGACGGGCGTAGGGCGGGGGCCGCAGGCGTGGCACCCGTCGGGCGCATCGTGCGGGATGGCGCGGAGGGGCGTGTGGCGGCGGCCCCGCTCGGCGGCCTCGGCGAGGACGGCGTCGCGGAGCGACTCCCAGCCCGTGCTGCAGGCCGTGAGCGCGTCGAGGGCACCGGCCAGGCGGTCGGCGTGGCGGCGGTCCTCGTCGCGGCGGTAGGCCGAGAAGTCCTGGAACTGGCCGGCGAGGCGGTGGAAGTCGAGCATGGCGGGGGGACGGCGTGCCGGGAAGATAGAAGATGGAGGATCGAGGATGGCGGCGGGACTGCGGCGCCGCTATCCTCTCGTTGCGACCGCTTCCCCCCTCGCTTGGCCGGCCTCTACGTCCACGTCCCCTTCTGCGTCCAGCGCTGCTCGTACTGCGACTTCTACTTCGTCACGACGCAGCGCGACACCGGCGCGTTCGTCCGGGCGCTGGAGACGGAGATCGAAGCGTACGGACGCTCGTTCGGGCCGAAGGAGCCCGTCGAGACCGTGTACTTCGGCGGGGGCACCCCCTCCCTCCTTCCGCTGGACGACGTGGCGCGCATCCTCGCCGCCGTCGAAAAGCACTTCGACACGAGCACGCTCGAGGAGGTCACGCTTGAGATGAACCCGGAGGACGCCGCACCCGAGACCCTCCGCGGCCTCCGGGCCCTCGGCGTCACGCGCCTCTCGCTCGGCGTGCAGTCGTTCTTCGACGAGGACCTGGCGTTCATGAACCGCGCGCACGACGCCCAGACGGCCGAGCAGGCGGTCGAGGCCGTGGCCGACGTGTTCGACAGCTTCTCCGTCGACCTCATCTTCGGGCGGCCGGAGCAGCCGTTCGAGTACTGGGGCGCCAACCTGGAGAAGGCCGTCCGCCTCGGCGCCCCGCACCTCTCGTGCTACAGCCTGACCGTCGAGGAGCGAACGCCGCTCCACAAGCTGGTGGCGCGCGGGCTCGTGGTGCCGGAGCCGGACGAGACCCTCCGCGCGCGGTTCCTCTTCACGCACGCGTACCTCACCGCGCGAGGCCTCTCGCACTACGAGGTGTCGTCGTACGCGAGGCCGGGGTTCGAGAGCCGCCACAACAGCGCCTATTGGTCGCACGCCAACGTTCTTGGCTTCGGGCCAAGCGCGCACGCGTTCTGGAAGAAGACCCGGTCCCTCGCGCACCGGTGGTCGAACGTCCGCCACCTCGGCCGCTACCAGGCCCTCCTCGCCGCTCACGAGCTCCCCCTGGAGGAGCGAGAAACGCTCGGCGCCGACGCCCTCGCCGATGAGGCCATCCTCCTCGGCCTCCGCCGCCTCGACCGGGGGCTCGACCTCGGCCGCCTCCGCCGCGACCACGGCGTGGACCTCCTCGTCGACCGGCGGGCGGAGGTGGACGCCCTCCGCCGCGCCGGCCTGCTGGCGGTGGAGCCCGACCGCGTCCGCCTCACCCCCGAGGGGGCCGCCGTGGCCGACGCCGTGGCCGTGAAGCTGGTGGGGTGATGGCAGGCCATGGCACGCGATGCGCCCGGCGCGGCGTTGGGGCGTCCCGCCCCCTCGGTACCTTCCATCCGACCGCTCCCTCCCCTTCATGCACCGACTTCCCCTCCTCCTGCTCCCCCTCCTCGTCCTCGCGGCCTGCGGTAACGGCGACGCGCCCGCGCCCGCCGCGACCGACGGCGGCGCCTGCGAGGAGACGCCCGGCATCGCGTATCGAACCGACGCCCGGCTCCAGTTCCTCCGCGCCGACGGCGCCCCCGTGAAGGAGATCGGCGTCGAGATCGTCGACACCGATTCGACCATCCAGCGCGGGCTGATGGACCGGCGCTGCCTCCCGGACGACTGGGGGATGCTCTTCGAATTCCCCGATGCCCAGCCGCGCACGTTCTACATGGCCAACACGCCGCGCTCGCTCGACATCATGTTCTTCGCGCCCGACTCGACGCTCCTGAACGTGGCGAAGTACGCCGAGCCGCTCTCGCCCGAGGTGCTGCCGTCGATCGGCCCCGCGCGGTTCGTCGTCGAGACGCCGGCCGGCTTCGCCGACCGCTACGGGCTCGCCACCGGAGACCGCATCACGTGGTCGCCCATCGCTGGGACCAGCGCCGCGCCGCCCGACAGCGCCGCCGCCGGGCCTTGAGCGCGTTCGAAGATGGTGCGAAAGGATGTGCCCTCGGGCACGACCCCGCCGGACGCTCCGTTAACCCCCCAAGTGAGCCTGGGACGCCGGCCCTCGCCGGCCCCCGCCACAGACCCGCCCGCCCCGTAAGGCTGGGCGGGTTCCTTTTGGCCTCCGCTCAGAGCGAGAACGACTCGCCGCAGGCGCAGGTGCGAGAAGCCTGCGGGTTGTGGAAGTGGAAGCCCTTCCCCTCCAGCCCGTCCGAGAAGTCGAGCGTGGTGCCGTCGAGGTAGAGGTACGAGCGGCGGTCGAGCGCGACCCGCAGCCCCTGCGCCTCGACGAGGGTGTCGGACGGCTGCAGCACGGGGTCCCACCCGAGGTCGTAAGTGAGCCCGGAGCACCCCCCCTCCACGACGGCGACCCGGAGGAAGGTCGTGCCCAGGTCCACGCCCTCGTCGGCGGCGACGGCGCGCAGACGCTTGGCGGCGGACTCGGTGATGCGGAGGGAGACGGCGTCCATCGTTCGGGTCGGCATTGCGGGAAACTTAACCGGGAGCGGCAGGCTCCGGAGACCGTGCCTGCATAACCTACCGCGACGGGCCGGGTTTCCTTCGGGGAGCTTCGCTTCCGCGACGCCGGGGGCGCCATGAAGGCTTCATGAGCCCTCCAGCGCCCCCGCCGCGGGGGGAACCCTCCACCCCCCCTGCGGTACCGCCAACCGTCCCCCTCCCCCGGTCTCTCCCGCCCATGCCGACCTACACCGAACACGACTTTTTCGAGGACGTCGCCGAGCAGGGCTACAAGTACGGCTTCGTCACCGACGTCGAGAGCGAGAAGGCGCCGAAGGGCCTCTCGGAGGACACCATCCGGTTCATCTCGGCCAAGAAGGGCGAGCCGGAGTGGCTCCTCGAGTACCGCCTCAAGGCACTCCGCCACTTCTTCGAGCTCCTGGAGAAGCACGACGGCGCGCTCCCCGACTGGGCCCACCTCGACGTCCCCGAGATCGACTTCCAGGACGCGTACTACTACGCCGCCCCCGGCAAGAAGGCGAAGTACGAGAGCCTCGACGAGGTCCCCCCCGAGGTGCTGGCCGACTTCGAGCGGCTCGGCATCCCGCTCAGCGAGCAGGCCCGCCTCGCCGGCGTCGCCGTCGACGCCGTCATGGACTCGGTGAGCGTGGCGACCACGTTCAAGGAGGAGCTCGCCAAGCACGGCATCGTGTTCAGCTCGTTCTCCGAGGCCGTCCAGACCCACCCCGACCTCGTGCGGAAGTACATGGGGAGCGTGGTCCCGTACACGGACAACCTCTTCGCCGCGCTGAACTCGGCCGTCTTCTCCGACGGCTCCTTCTGCTACATCCCGCCGGGCGTCCGCTGCCCGATGGAGCTCTCGACCTACTTCCGCATCAACGAGGCCAACACCGGCCAGTTCGAGCGGACGCTCGTCATCTGCGACGAGGGCGGCTACGTCTCCTACATGGAGGGCTGCACGGCACCGATGCGCGAGGAGCACCAGCTCCATGCCGCGATCGTCGAGCTCGTCGCCCACGAGCGCGCCGAGATCAAGTACTCGACGATCCAGAACTGGTACCCAGGCGACGAGGAGGGACGCGGTGGCATCTTCAACTTCGTCACCAAGCGCGGGCTCTGCGAGGGCGCCCACTCCAAGATCACCTGGACCCAGCTCGAGACGGGCTCCGCGATCACCTGGAAGTACCCCGGCTGCATCCTCAAGGGTGACCACAGCGTGGGCGAGTTCTACTCCGTCGCCTTCACGAAGGACTACCAGCAGGCCGACACCGGGACCAAGATGATCCACCTCGGGAAGGACACCCGGAGCACGATCATCTCGAAGGGCATCTCGGCCGGCCACTCGAACAACTCGTACCGCGGCCTCGTCAAGGTCAACAAGAAGGCCGAGCGAGCGCGCAACTTCTCGCAGTGCGACTCCCTCCTGATCGGCGACCGCTGCGGGGCCCACACCTTCCCCTACATCGAGATCAACAACAGCTCGGCGCAGGTGGAGCACGAGGCGACGACCTCGAAGGTGGGCGAAGACCAGATGTTCTACTGCCAGGCCCGCGGGATCTCGGAGCAGGACGCCCTCAACCTCATCGTCAACGGCTACGCGAAGGAGATCCTCGCCAAGCTCCCGATGGAGTTCGCCGTCGAGGCGCAGAAGCTGCTCTCGGTCCAGCTCGAGGGCTCCGTCGGCTGAGCCCCCCCGCCGTCCTTCTTCGTAAGGGCGCGGCCCGCCGCGCCCCTACCCCGACACCACCTAACGCAACCGCATGCTGACGATCACCAACCTGCACGCCTCCGTCGAGGACCACGAGATCCTCAAGGGGCTCTCGCTCGACGTCAAGCCCGGCGAGGTCCACGCCATCATGGGCCCGAACGGCTCGGGCAAGAGCACGCTCGCCGGCGTCCTCGCCGGGAAGGAGGACTACGAGATCTCCCAGGGCTCGATCCACTTCAAGGGCGAGGACCTCACGGAGATGGACCCCGAGGAGCGCGCCCGCGAGGGCCTCTTCCTCGCCTTCCAGTACCCCGTCGAGCTCCCGGGCGTGAGCACGATGCAGTTCCTCAAGACCGCCGTCAACTCGGTCCGCGCCCACCGCGGGCAGGACGAGATGAACGTGGCCGACTTCCTCACGCTGATGCGCGAGAAGGCCGCCTTCGTCAACCTCGACCCCCGGCTCATGCAGCGCGCGGTGAACGAGGGGTTCTCGGGCGGGGAGAAGAAGCG
>JAWWCA010000169.1:0-7826 GCA_033720695.1 Rubricoccaceae bacterium | reverse complement strand
GACCTCCTCTACCAGTACGCCTCCTCCCTCACCGGCTTCTCGGCCCGGCTCAGCCCCGAGGCCCTCGCGGCGCTCGAGGCCGATGACCGCGTCAGCTACATCGAGCCCGACCGGATGGCCTACCTCGTCGGCTCCGGCACGCAGAGCCCGGCCACGTGGGGGATCGACCGCGTCGACCAGCGCAGCCTCCCCCTCAACAACACCTACAGCTGGGATGCCTCCGGCGAAGGCGTGACCGTCTACGTCATCGACACCGGCATCCGCACCACCCACAACGACTTCGGCGGGCGCGCCTCCTACGGCTACGACTTCGTGGACAACGACCCGGTGGCGCAGGACTGCAACGGGCACGGCACGCACGTGGCCGGGACCGCCGTGGGCAGCACCTACGGCGTGGCGAAGGACGCCGACGTCGTGGGCGTGCGCGTCTTCGGCTGCAGCGGCGGCGCCCCCTGGAGCACCGTCATCGCGGCGACGGACTGGGTGACGGCCAACGCCAGCCTCCCGGCCGTGGCCAACCTCAGCCTCAGCGGCGGGGTCTACGCCCCCATGACCGCGTCCCTCCAGAACATGATCGCCTCCGGCGTGCAGGCCAGCGTCGCGGCGGGCAACGCGAGCTCGAACGCCTGCAGCTTCTCGCCCGCGAGCACGCCCGAGGCCATGACCGTCGGCTCGACGAACTCCTCCGACGCCCGGTCGTGGTTCTCGAACTACGGCTCGTGCGTGGACTTCTTCGCGCCCGGCTCCGACGTCACGTCGGCCTGGTGGACGAGCGACAACGCCACGGCCATCCTCAGCGGCACCTCGATGGCCGCCCCGCACGTGGCCGGCGCCGCTGCGCTCTACCTCGAGGACAACCCGGGTGCGACGGCGCAGCAGGTCCGCGACGCGATCTACGACGCGACGACGCGGAACATCGTCTCGGGCTCGAACTCGACCAACAACCACCTCCTCTACACCGGCGACTTCGGGAGCGGGGGCAGCGAGTTCACGCTGGCCGCCACGGGCGAGGTGCTGACGAACGGCAACTGGCGCGCGGAGCTGACGTGGAGCGGGGCCAACGGCTCCGACGTCGACGTCTACGCCAACGGGGTCAACCGTCGGAGCACTCCGAACGACGGCGCCCAGACCTACACCGTCCGCCCGTTCGGCAGCGGCGTGGTGGACGTGCAGCTCTGCGAGAGCGGCTCCTCAACGTGCTCGAACGTGGTCACGCTCGACTTCACGAACGCGCCGCTGGCGCCGGGCGACGATGGCCGCTCCTACGAGGTGCTTACCATCGAGTGACCTCGGCACCCCGGCTTCAGCACGCTGAATTCAGCTCGCTGAACCCTTGCGCGGGCGCCCCGACCGTGGGGGCGCCCTCGTCCGTTGACGCCCCGCCGCCAGCATCGCGGCCGAGAGCCAAAAGGGCCCCTCTCTGCGCCGCCCATCCCGTTATCGTACGAGTGTTTGCCCCGTCGGCAGGGGCGGCCGTATCGTTGAGGGTTCACCGTTTCTCACTCCGCGCTCTGTGACGGCGCCCACCAACATGACCCCTCTGCACGCTCGCCTCCTCTCCGGTGCCCTCGCACTGGCCGTCGTCCTTGCCGGCTGCGACGCGACCGACACCGCCTCGGACGAGGCCTCCGGCGACGCCCTCGTGGCCCAGCCCGACGCCGCCGCCGACCTCATCCCCGCCCTGTACGTCGTCGTGCTGAGCGAGCAGCCGGCCGACGCCGCGCGCCGCGCCGACCTCGCCGCCGTGCTCGATGAGACCACGGCGCGCACCGGCACCGAGGTGCTCCACCGCTACGAAGCCGCGCTGACCGGCTTCGCCGCGCGGCTCTCCGTCGAGTCCGCCGCCGCCCTCCGCGCCGACCCACGCGTGGCCTATGTCGAGCCCGACCGGGTGGCCTACCTCGTCGGCTCCGGCACCCAGAGCCCGGCCACGTGGGGGATCGACCGCGTCGACCAGCGCAGCCTCCCCCTCGACAACACCTACAGCTGGAACGCCTCAGGAGAGGGCGTCCGGGTCTACGTCATCGACACCGGCATCCGTCTCACGCACAACGACTTCGGCGGGCGCGCCTCCTACGGCTACGACCTCCAGGACAACGACCCGGTGGCGCAGGACTGCAACGGGCACGGCACGCACGTGGCCGGGACCGCCGTGGGCAGCACCTACGGCGTGGCGAAGGACGCCGAGGTCGTCGCGGTGCGCGTCTTCGGGTGCGGCAACACGGGCGACACCAGCACCATCATCGCCGGGGTGGACTGGGTGACGGCGAACCACGTCGCGCCAGCCGTGGCCAACATGAGCCTGGGCGGCGGGGCCTCGAACCCGCTCGACGCGGCCGTCGAGAACCTCATCGCCGCCGGGGTACAGGTCAGCATCGCAGCGGGGAACGGGTTCCTCGGCCTCTTCGCCCTCAACGCCTGCACCCAGTCGCCCGCGCGCGTGCCGGAGGCCATGACCGTCAGCGCCACGCAGTCCAACGACCGGAAGGCCTCGTGGGCCAACTACGGCAACTGCGTGGACTTCTTCGCGCCCGGCGTGGGCATCACCTCGGGGTGGTACACCGGCGACAACGCCACGAACACGATCAGCGGCACCTCGATGTCGGCCCCCCACGCGGCCGGCGCCGCGGCGCTCTTCCTGGAGGACAACCCCGGGGCCACCCCACAGCAGGTCCGCGACGCGCTCTACGACGCCACCACGCGTGGGATCGTCACGAACTCGCAGACGGCGAACAACCACCTCCTCTACACGCTCGACCTCGGCAGCGGCGGCGGCGAGATCACGCTGGCCGCGACCGGCGGGGTCCTGGGCAACGGGCGGTGGGGCGCCGAGCTGACCTGGAACGGGGCCGGCGGCGCTCGCGTCGACGTCCGCGTCGACGGCGCCGTCCGGACGGACACGCCGAACGACGGCTTCCAGCGCTACGTCGTCGATCCCTTCGGGGACGGGACCGTGGAGGTGGAGGTCTGCGAGGGCGGCTCCTCGACGTGCTCGAACGCCGTCCTGCTCGACTTCACGAGCGCGCGGTGGACGCCGAGCGACGCCGCGCCGGCCGAGCCGCTCCACCTGGAGTAGCCACGCGCAACCCCACCCCGCTTCGTGCGGAGAACCGGAGGGAGCCTCATCGGCTCCCTCCGGTCGTGTTGTAGGGGTGCCGCCTCAGGCAGGGGCGTCGGCGCGAGCCAGGGCCCAGCCCCAGTCGAGGAGGGGGCGGAGGGCCATGGCCGTGTCGAGGACGACGCCCGTGAAGGCGGGCGAGGCCATCGCCTCCTCCGAGACGGCGCGGGTGGCGTAGAGCCCCTTCGCCCGGAGGTGGGCGGCGGCAGGGCTGTCGGCGTGGGGCTCGAAGCCCCGCGGCATCCGCGTCAGCGGGTCCTGCCGGTGGAGCGTGAGGCCGGCCTCGGCCAGCTGCTCGGCGACGCCGAGGAACGTCTCCGGCCGCGAGGCCATCGCCTCGCGCCACCGCCGGAGCAGCGCCTTGTCCGGGCTCCAGAAGCCCCCACCCACGAACGCGTCGTCGGCGCCGACGTGGATGTAGAGCCCGCCATCGTCGTCCTTCTGGCCGCTCCTCGTGAGGTAGGCGCCGACGTGGGTCTTGTAGGGGTCCTTGTTCTTGGAGAACCGGGTGTCGCGGTAGATCCGGAAGATGGACCGCTTCGGGTTCCCGGTGAGGGGGATGCCGCGCGCGGGCGCCTCGCGGGCCACCTCGGCGACCAGGCAGCGCATGGGCCAGAGGAGCTCGTCCTCGAACGTCTCCTTGCGCGGCTTGAACCAGTCGCGGCGGTTGTTCCGTTTGAGGTCGCGGAGGAAGGCGAAGGCCTCGGGGCGGAAGCCGGGGAAGGGGGGGAGGGCGTCGAACGACATGGCGGGAGACGGTGGGGCCCGGAAGCTACGGGGAGCCACCGCCCGAGACACGGCCGCCCGTTGGGGGGCGCCCCCTCCAATGGGCACGCACCCCCACAGTGGCCTCTCGCCTCAGCGGACGCCGGCGAGGGCGCGGCGCGCCTCGTCCAGCAGCGCCTGGGCCTGCGCGTTGGCGGGGTCCTCCTCGATCACCGGCTCCAGGAGCGCCACCGACTCGGCGTGGTAGCCCCGCGCGTCGGCGCGGCGGCCCAGGCTCGGAGGGGGGCCGCCGAGGACGTCGCCGAGGTGGAGGAGCCCGACGGCCAGGGTCTGCCGGGCCTGGGCGTTCCGGGGGTCGGTCTCGAAGAGCCCGCGGTAGATGGCGACCGCCGCCTCGTACGCCGTCAGCGACGCCTCCAGCTGGCCCATGGCGCGGAGCACCTCGCCCAGCTTCTCGTGCGCGACGCCGACGTCGCGGCGAACGTTCGTGCTCGCGGGGTCTCGGCCGGCGAGGGCCTCGCGGATGGCGAGGGAGCGGGTGTAGGCGTCGAGGGCGGCGTCGGGGTCTCCCTGCGCGAGGTGGAGGCTGCCGAGGCGCTCGAAGTTGATCCCGCGCAGGCGGAGCAGCCGGTTGGGATCGGCCGTCTCGGGGACGCCGTTGAGGAGCACGAGCATGTCCCTGTAGTCGCGGAGGGCGTCCTCGGGGCGGCCGGCGTTGGGGAAGTTCGGGTTGCCCGCGTAGTCGCCGTGCTTGAGGTGGCCGATGGCGAGGGTGAGGCGGTGCTCCGACGAGGCGGGCTCGGCGTCGGCGTTGCCGCGGTAGCGCACGAGCGCGCTGTCCATGAGCGCGAGGGCGCCCTCGGGGTCGCCGCGGTAGGCCGTCACGTCGGCCAGCTTCTCGTAGAGGACGCCGCGGAGGCGGCCGGCCGAGATCGCGAGGCTCTCGGGCGGGGCGATGGGGAGGACCGCGAGGCCCTGGCGGTAGCTGGCCCGGGCGTCGTCGAGGCGCCCGAGGTTGTGGTCGTTGGGGTTGCCGAGCACGTTGCCCACGCGGAGGTAGGCGCTGGCGAGGTCGAGCCGGAGGGCGTCGTCGCGCCCGGCCTCGTCGGCGAGGCGGCCGAGGTAGTCGAGCGAGCGGCGCACGATGACCTCGCGGGCGGGCGTGGAGCCGGGGAGGTCGGCCACGACGTCGTGGACGTCGTAGAGCATGGCCTGGGCCGCTTCCCGGGCGATGTCGAAGCGCCGCTCGGCCGTGTCGCGCTCCTCCTGCGCGATGCGCCCCTGCCAGAGCGCCGCGCCCATCCCGCCGGCGAGCGCGACGACGACGGCCACGACCGCCAGCACGCCCACGCGGTGGCGGGCTGCGAACTTCCGGGCGTGGTACCCCACCGACGGCGCCCGCGCCCGCACCGGCTGCCCGTCGAGGTGGCGGTGGAGGTCCTCGGCGAGGGCCTCCGCCGAGAGGTAGCGCCGGTCCGGCTCCTTCGCCATCGCCTTCGCCACGACGGTGTCGAGGTCGCCTCGGAGGCGGCGTCCGAGCGCGGGGTCGGACGCCTGCGAGGGGCGGGGCGGCTCCACGTCGCAGACGATGCGCTCGACCTGGCGAGCCGTGCGGCCGCCCAGCTCGTAGGGCCGCCGGCCCGTGAGCAACTCGTAGAGGAGGACGCCGAGGGCGTAGACGTCGGTCGCCGTCGTAACCGTGCCGCCGCGGACCTGCTCGGGCGCAGCGTAGGCGGGGGTCATCGCGCCGCCAGCCTGCGTGAGCGCCGCGCCGTCGTCGGCGAGGAGCGTGGCGATCCCGAAGTCGAGCAGCTTCACCTGCGGCCGGCCTCGCGCGTCCTCGGTCACGAGCACGTTCGACGGCTTGAGGTCGCGGTGGACGACGAGGTGGTGGTTCGCGTAGGCGACGGCGTCGCAGACCTGAAGGAACAGCCGGAGGCGCTCGTCCACGGAGAGGCCGCGGTGTTCGGCGTAGGCGACGAGGGGCTCGCCCACGACCAGCTCCATGACGAGGTAGGGGGCGCCGTCGAACACGCCGCTGTCGTAGAGGCGGGCGATGTTGGGGTGTTCAAGGCGCCCGAGGATGCGGCGCTCGGCGGCGAGGCGGCGGGCGAGGGCGTCGGTGCCCCGGCGCAGCAGCTTCACCGCGACGGCGCGCTCGTAGGCCCCGTCGGTGCGATGGGCGCGGTAGACGGTGCCCATGCCGCCTTCGCCGATCCGCTCCTCCAGGCGCCAGGGCCCGAGGGCGTGGCCAACGAGGAGGTCGTCCGCCGGGTCGACTGCGCCGTCGCCCTCGGGGTCTCGAGCGAGGAGAGGGCGGTCGAGGTCCCCCTCCGCTTCGGCTTCGGCGTGGGCCGCCAGCAGCGCCTCCACCTCCCTGCGGAGCGCGTCGTCGTCGCGGCAGGCCGCTGCCAGGAACGCGGTCCGCGTCGCTGCCGGGCGCTCGAGTGCCTCGAGGAAGAGCGCCTTGGCGCGCTGATGGCGGGCGGTATCGGGGGCCGGAGGGGCGATGGCAGGAGGGGGCGCGGCGGGCGTGCTACGCGGCCCGCGTCATCTCGCGGTGGAGCCAGGCCCGAGCGGCCATCCACTCCCGTTTCACGGTGGCGGGCGAGAGGCCGAGGACGTCGGCCGTCTCGGGAATCGTGAGGCCGACGAAGTAGCGGAGCTCGACGACCTCGCCCTGCCGGGGGTCGAGCGCGCTGAGGCGGTCGAGCGCCTCGTCAAGGGCGACGACCTCAGCGGCCCGCTCGGCGGGGACCAAGCAGCCCTCGTCGAACGGCAGCGGTCGGCCGGGGCCGCCCCGCTTCTCGGTGGCTTGGGCGCGCGCGTAGTCCACGAGCACCTGCCGCATC
The DNA here is from genome assembly GCA_033720695.1 of Rubricoccaceae bacterium. GTDB lineage: Bacteria > Bacteroidota > Rhodothermia > Rhodothermales > Rubricoccaceae > DATGQT01. Next base: position 1,130 of record JAWWCA010000169.1, on the reverse strand, counting down.
GCCGTCGCCGCGACGCGGAAGAAGTGGGTTCGGTTGCTCCAGTCGGCGTCGGCGCGGGCCAGCTTCTCGTAGGCCTCGTGGACGAGCGCCGTGGTGTTGAGGGTCGCGGCGGCGCCTTGCCGGACCCGCTGCCGGTGGGCGAGCGCGCGGAGCTCGTCGTAGACGAGCGACAGCAGCCGGTCGAGCGTCCCGGGGTCGCCCTCGCGCACCTGGGCGAGGAGCTGGGTGACCTCGTGGGCGGGAGGCGTCATCGGTGGCGCTGCGTAGGGGGTTAGGAAGAAGAATAAGGTACGCAGCGCGGCTTTCAGCGGTCGTGCCGCTCTGGGAATGATCCGTTTCGGCGCCGGATTCCGTTCTGGTGAAGTGACGGCCCTTCGATGGACCACTCGTTCTCCTCCCCTCAGTCCTCTGCACCATGCGCTCCACCTCGCCCCTGTTCCAGCCGGCTTCAAGGCTCTCCTTTTCGATCACCCACGTCCTTCTGCTGTTCGTGATCGGGCTCCTCGTCGTCGACTCGGCGCACGCGCAGTGCACCACGTCGTGGACGAACGCTGGCGGCGGTCTCTGGAGCGACGCTGGCAACTGGGACGATGGGGTCCCCGATGCCGCCGACGACGCCTGCCTCACGCTCGACGCCACCTACACGGTCGATCTCGACGTAGACGCCACGGTCAACAGCCTCACGCTCGGTGCCATGAGCGGGGCCAACACGCAAGCGCTCGCCATCGGCCCGTTCGACGACCTCACCGTCCTCATGCCGAGCACGATCACCGCCGACGGCGAGATCGTGTGGTCCGGTGGCTCGCTGAACGGGCCGGGTGCGGGTGTCTTCAACAATGCCGGTCTGATCACGCTCACCGGCGCGAGCGTGAAGACGCTCGCCGGCGACAACGGCGGCGCCGTCGACCCCGTCCTCCGGAACACCGGCACGGTCAGCCACGAGGAGGGCCAGCTCAACGCGAACCTCTCGGCCGGCGTCGAGAACGCCGGGCTCTACGACCTCCAGGCCGACGTCGACCTCGACTACGCCTCGGGCAACGCGCCCGGCTTCACGAACGAGGCGGCCGGGACGCTCCGGAAGAGCACGGGTGGGGCCCAATCGTTCTTCGACGTGCCCTTCACCAACAGCG
>JAWWCA010000168.1:0-8079 GCA_033720695.1 Rubricoccaceae bacterium | reverse complement strand
TCGCCCACGCCCGTCTCCGCGATGCCGCCCGTCCCCGGCCACAGCGGGTACTGCTGCGACGTCACCACCAGCACGTCGGGGTCGGCGTAGAACACCTCCTGGGTGCCGTTGCCGTGGTGGACGTCGAAGTCGACGACGAGCGCGCGCTCGATGCCGTGGACGACCCGGGCGTGCTCGACGGCGAGGGCGACGTTGGCGTAGAGGCAGAACCCCATCGCCTCGAAGGGGCGGGCGTGGTGGCCGGGCGGGCGCGTGAGCGCGAAGGCGCGGTCGGCCTCGCCCGAGAGGACGGCGTCGGTGGCGCCGAGGAGGCCGCCCACGGCCCGCTTTGCGAGGGCGACGCTCCCGGCCCGGGCGAAGGTGTCGGGCTGCAGCGCCGCGCCGCCGGCCGCGGCCACCTCGTCGAGGAGGTCGAGGTAGGCCTGCGGGTGGACGCGGCCGAGGGCCTCGTCGCTCGCCTCGGGCGTTGGGAGCCGGCGCCGCTCGTCCCACAGCCCGGCCGCCTCCAGCCGGGCGCGGACGGCCTCCAGCCGCTCCGGCCGCTCGGGGTGCCCCGCCTCGAAGTGGAGCGTGTGCGTCTCGTCGAAGGTGAAGACCGTCACGGGAGGGGCGAGGCGACGGGGGAGGGGACGGGCTCGGCCGGGACGTCGACCGCTTTCGGGACGCAGACGTACGGCTTCTCGACGACGCCCACGAGGGCGCCCACCGCGGCCACGTCCTCGGCCTCCGAGAGCTCGCGGAGGCGGCCGTCGCGCTCCAGGATGCAGATCGTGTCGCCCTTGAGGCGGTAGGCGTCGAGGCGCGCCACGTCGGCGGCGATGTAGGCGTCGGCGTCGGTGGGGGCCTGCGGCTCTGTCGAGAGGCGCTCCCGGACGAGCCAGTCGGCGACGCGGCCTCGGAGGGCGTCGAGCAGCGCCGGCGACGCCGGAGCGGGGAGGTAATGGGTGCGGAAGAGGTCGCGGTCGAGGAAGCGGCGGGCGAGGTCGGCGAGGACGGGGTCCTGGGCGGCCGTCCACTGCTTGAGGCTGTAGAGCACGTCGGTGTCGTCGAGGCGGACGAAGGCGTCGAGCACGGCGTCGTCCTCGACGTCGGCCGCCGTGGCCGTCCCGGCGAGGAAGACGGCGAGGGCGGGGGAGGTGGCGGCGAGGGCGGGATCGCGGGCGCCGCCCTCGGCCCACGCGGCCCGGGCCCGGGAGAACGCGGCGCGGAGGAGGTGGTCGGCGGCGAGGACGGTCTTGTGGAGGTACACCTGCCAGAACATCAGCCGCCGCGCCGCGATGAAGTTCTCGACGGCGTAGGCCCCCTTCGCCTCGATCACGATCCGGCTGTCTGGACCGCCCGCCTCGGGGTGCACCCGCATCGTCTTGAGGATGCGCTCGACGCCGACGACCCCCTCGGCCACGCCCGTGTAGAACGAGTCGCGCCGGAGGTAGTCGAGCCGGTCCATGTCGAGCTGGCTGGCGACGAGCGGGTGGAAGAAGGGGCGGCTGTAGCGGCCGTCGAAGATCTCGAGCGCGAGGCCGAGGGCCCCGCCGAGGCGGCGGTCGAGGCGCGCGATGAGGGCGCGGCTCATGCGCTCGTGGTGGTGCGGGGTGCCGTCGGGCGCCGGCGGGAGGAGCTGCGCTTCGAGGGTGTGCGAGAACGGGCCGTGGCCGACGTCGTGGAGGAGGGCGGCGGCGAGCGCGGCCTCGACCTCGTCGGTGGCGAGGATGGTGCCCTTCTCGCGGAGGGTGTCGAGCGCCTCCTGCATCAGCGCCATCGCGCCCAGGGCGTGCTCGAACCGGGTGTGGACGGCGCCCGGGAAGACGAGGAAGCCGAGGCCGAGCTGGCGGATCCGCCGCAGCCGCTGGAACATCGGCGTCTCGACGAGCTGGAGGACCAGCCCCTTCGGCACGCTGACGAAGCCGTGGACGGGGTCGTTGAAGAGCTTGAAGCGGCTCGGCACGAGGGCGTTGACGCGGAGAGACGGGGAGGGCTGGAGGGGCGGGCTATCTTACGCGCCGCACGGTGTACGCCGCACGGCGCCGCGCGCTCCGCCTCCCCCGACTCATGGCTCCCTCTGTCCACGACCCCTGTCCGTCGCCCGGCTCATTCGAGCGACCCGTCGTGGTCGGACGCTCCCCGCGCCGCCGCCGGGCTCGGGGGTGACGGTGGGGGAGGAGGCTCAGCCGGCGCGGCCGGGGGGCGGCGGGTCGGCCCAGCCCCTCGCGTGCTGCGTCGAGGGGCCGCCGGGCTTCCGCGCGAAAGCGCGCTACGCCGTCGAAGCGCTCCTCGCCGGCCTCGGCCTCGCCCCGCAGTGGAGGGGTCGCGAGGCGCTCGACGAGGGCGGCCTCTACTACGGGCCGGGATCCGCCTCCGTCCCCGCTGCGGCCCTGCGCGTCCACCTCGACCCCGCAACGCCCGACGCCTTTGCCGCGCCGCGCCCGCTCGATCCCACCCGCGTCGGGCACCTCGACTGGGACGGTGACCGCTGGCCGCTCCCGTTCGACGGGGGCGAGCAGCCGGAGGACAAGGACGTCATCGCCAGTACCTTCTTCTGGCTCAGCGGGTGGGACGAGGCCGCGCGCCCGGCCCGTGACCGCCACGGCCGCGCCCTCCCCGAGCACGCCCTCCTCGCGCGCCTCGCCCCCGATCTCCCACCGCTCGTGGACGTCTACCGCCAGTGGCTCGGCGCCCGGCTGGCCGCGCGAGGCGTCCGGGTGCCGGGACGGACGTGGGGCGGCCGGCGGTGGGCCGTCGCGGTCACGGTCGACGTGGACGTGGTGCGGACGCGGCGGCTGGGACGGCTGGTGCGCGGGCTGGCGGCGGGGCGGGTGGGCCAGGCGCTCCGAGCGTTCGGGCCGGGCGACGCGCGGTGGCAGGCGCTCCACGACCTCGCGGCGCTCGCCGAGGCCCGAGGCGCCCGCGCGACGTGGTTCGTCAAGGCCGGGGCCGCGACGCCCGAGGACGTCCGGTACCGACTGGCCTCCCCGAGCGTGCGGCGGTTCATCGGGAGCCTCGCACACCGCGGGCACGAGATCGGCCTCCACCCCAGCTACGCCGCCTACGACCACGCCGGCCGCCTCGCCGCCGAGCGCGATCGCCTCGCCGACCGGCTCGGACGGGCGCCCCAGAGCGTCCGCACTCACTACCTCCGCTGGGCCGAGCCCGCCACGCCTCGCCTGCTCGAGGCCGCCGGGTTCCGGCTCGACAGCACCCTGGGCTACGCCACCCGGCCCGGCTACCGCCGTGCCGTGGCGACGCCGTTCCGACTCTTCGACCGGGCGGCCGACCGGCCGCTCGGTCTGTGGGAGCTGCCGCTCGCCGTCATGGACACCACCCTCTTCGAGCACCGCGGCCTCTCCGCGGCCGAGGCGGAGTCGGCCGCCTGGGCCGTGTGCGCGGCGGCGCAGCGCGTGGGCGGCTGCGCCGTGCTCCTGTGGCACAACTGGCCCACCGATCCCCGCGTGGCCGCCGAGCGCCTCGGCGTGCTCTCCCGCGTGCTCGATCGCGCACATGCGGCGGGGGCGTACCTCGGAGCGCTCGGAAAGGCTGCCGAGGAATGGAGTACGGCCCATGCAGGGGGAACGTAACACCCCGTGCACACATACGAGGCCATTCGCGGGTATGCGTTACCTTGGGCGCGCGGGGCTCGGCCCTCGTCGTCCTGCGCCTCCCTCCGTAGGGCGCCCCTCCACCACCCTCTGGTCGCCTCGGCGCACACTTGTGAAAGGCATCATCTTCAACGTCGTCGAGGAGATCGTCCACCGCGCGCACGGCGAGGCGGCGTGGGACGAGCTGCTGCTCGACGCCGGGGTCGGGGGCGCCTACACGTCGCTCGGGAGCTACCCCGACGCCGACCTCTACCGGATCGTCGAGGCGGCCTCGGCGCGCCTGGGGATGCCGCCGGCTGACGTCCTCCGGTGGATCGGCCGGGAGGGCATCTCACGCTTCCACGACCGCTACCCCGAGCTGTTCGAGGCGCACCCGGACACCCGCTCCTTCGTCCTCTCCCTCAACGGGATCATCCACCCGGAGGTGCGGAAGCTCTACCCCGGCGCCGACGTGCCCGACTTCGCGTTCGATGCGAGCACGCCGGGCGTGCTGCACATGACCTACGACTCGCCGCGGCGCCTGTGCGCGTTCGCGGAGGGGCTCATCGAGGGCGCCGCCCTCCACTACGGGGAGGCCGTCGAGTTCCGCCAGCCCGCGTGCATGCACCGGGGGGATCCGGCCTGCGTGTTCGTGCTCCAGTTCCAGCCGCTCCCGGTCCCGACCGAATGAGCAGCCCCCCGACCATCCCCACGGCGCAGGACCAACTCGCCCGCCTCGAGCGGCAGGTCGAGCGGGAGCGGGCGGCCCGGCTCGAAGCCGAGCGGATCGCCGAGCGGAGCCTGCGCGACCTCTATGCGCAGAAGGAGCGGGTCGACCTGCTCCAATCGCTCTCGTCGGCGGCGAACGCCGCGGGCTCCCCCGAGGAGGCGATGGCCGAGGCGCTCCGTCTCGTGTGCGCCCACACCGGCTGGCCGGTCGGGCACGTCTTCCGTCGCCGCGGCGAGCACCTCCACCCGACCGCGATCTGGTGGGACGGCGGCTCGGAGCGGTTCGCGGCGTGGCGGACGGCCTCCGAGTCGGCCTCGTTCGTGCGAGGGGAGGGGCTCCCCGGGCGCGTCCTCGCGACCGGCCGGCCGGCCTGGATCCAGGACGTGGCGACGGACGAGAACTTCCCCAGGGCCGCCGCCGCCGCACGCCACGGGCTCCGCGGGGCCATGGCGTTCCCGGTCCTCGTCGACGGGGAGGTCGCGGCGGTGCTGGAGTTCTTCTCGGAGCAGCCGGACGAGCCCGACGAAGCCTTGCTGGAGCTCGTCGACCACGCGGGACGGCAGCTCGGCTACGTCCTCGAGCGGCAACGGCTGCGGCGGAGCCACGAGCTCATCCTTTCGGCCGCGGGCCAGGGCATTGCCGGCCTCGACGCCGCCGGTCGGACAACGTTCGTCAACCCCACCGCGACGGCGCTGACGGGCTGGACGGCCGAGGAGCTCATCGGGCACGTCCAGCACGAGCGGCTCCACCACTCCCGCCCCGATGGCTCCCCGTATCCCGCCGAGGCGTGTCCCGTCACTCAGGTGCTCCGGGACGGACTCGAGCGCCGTATCACGGGCGAGGTGCTCTGGCGGCGGGACGGGACCTCGTTCCCGGCCGAGTACGTCGCCACCCCGTTGCGCGAGGCGGGCGAGATCGTCGGCGCCGTCGTCGTGTTCCACGACGTGTCGGAGCGGGAGGAGTTGAAGGCGCTCGAAGAGGCGCGGCGCGAGCTGGCGGAGACCAACCGCCAGCTGGAGGCCCGCGTCGAGGAGCGCACCGCCGCGCTCTCGGCCGCCCTCGCGTCCCTCCGGGAGAGCGAGGCGCTCCTCCACAGCGTCACGGCCAGCGCCCTCGACGGCATCGCCGCGCTCGAGGCCGTCCGCGACGCCGAGGGCCGGGTCGTCGACTTCCGATGGCTCCTCGTCAACCCGCAGGCGGAGGCGATGTACGGGAGCCCGGCCGAGGCGCTCGTCGGCGCCCTCCAGAGCGAGGTGATCCCCGAGGTGCGCTCGAGCGGCCTCCACGACGCCCTCGCCCGCGTCGTCGAGACGGGCGAGCCGTTCCGGCAGGAGCTGGAGTCCACCGAGGAGCCGGGCCGGTGGTTCAGCCTCTCGGTGTCCAAGCTCAACGACGGCATCGTCGCCCTCTTCCGCGAGATCAGCGAGGCGAAGCGGTCCGAGGCCGCCCTCCGGGCCAGCGAGGCGCAGCTCCAGGCCGCGCAGTCCCTCGCCCACGTCGGTTCCTGGCAGTGGGACGTGGCCCAGGACCGCGTGTCGTGGTCCGACGAGCTCTACCGGATCTTCGGGTTCGCCCCGGGCGAGGTCGAGGTGGACTACGCGCGGTTCGCGTCCTGCCTCCACCCGGACGACCGCGCCGACATCGAGCAGGCCGTGCAGCGGGCGGTGGAGACGGGCGAGGGGTACGAGCTGAACCACCGGATCGTCCGCCCGGACGGGACCGTCCGCTGGATCCACAGCTACGGTGAGGTCACGGCGTCGGCCGACGGTCGCGTGACGTCGCTCCAGGGCACCGCCCAGGACGTCACCGAGCAGGTCGAGGCCGAGCAGGCGCTCCAGCGCTACGCCGCCCAGCTCGAACGGGCGCAGGGCGAGCTCCGCGCCAGCACCGAGTTTCTCCAGAGCACGCTCGACTCCCTCGCCGCCCACGTCGCCATCCTCGACGAGGAGGGGACCGTCCTCGCCGTCAACGAGGCGTGGCGCCGGTTCGCCAGCCAGAACGACTACGCCGACGGCCAGTGCGGGCTGGGCGAGAACTACCTCGACGCCTGCGACGCCCCCGACGGCGAGGCCATCGCCGCCGACATCGCCCGGGGCATCCGCCGCCTCATCGACGGCGAGATCGAGCAGTTCACCGCCGAGTACCCCTGCCACAGCCCGACCGAGAAGCGGTGGTTCCTCCTCCGCGTGACCCGCTTCGTAGGGCCTGAGGGCGTCCGCCTCGTCACGGCCCACGAGAACGTGACCGAGATGAAGCTGACGCAGGCCGAGCTCCAGCGCTACGCCCGGGACCTCGAGGAGAGCAACGAGGAGCTCGCCAAGTTCGCCTACGTGGCCAGCCACGACCTCCAGGAGCCGCTCCGCATGGTGACCAGCTTCCTCCAGCTCCTCGAACGCCGCTACGAAGCCGACCTCGACGACGCGGCCCGGGAGTACATCGGCTATGCCGTCGATGGGGCCCGCCGGATGCAGCGGCTCATCCGCGACCTCCTCGCCTACTCCCGCGTCGGCACGCGCGGCAAGCCGTTCGAGGCCGTCGAGAGCGGCGAGGTCCTCCTCGACGTCTTCCACGACCTCGGACCCGCCATCCACGACGCGGGCGCGGAGATCGAGCACGACGCGCTCCCGACCGTCTACGCCGACCCCACCCAGCTCCACCAGCTCCTCCTCAACCTCGTCGGCAACGCGCTGAAGTTCCAGCGGCCCGGCGAGGCGCCGAAGGTCCGCATCGCGGTCGCGCCGGAGCGGCTCGAGGGCGGGCGGCCCGGCTGGCGGTTCTCCGTCACCGACAACGGGATCGGCGTCGAAGCGCAGTACGCCGAGCGGATCTTCCAGGTCTTCCAGCGCCTCCACACCCGCGAGGAGTACGAGGGCACGGGGATCGGCCTCGCCATCTGTAAGAAGATCGTCGAGCGCCACGGTGGCGCCATCGCCGTCACGTCTGGCCCGGAGCCGGGGGCGACGTTCTCGTTCACGCTCCCCGCGCCGCCCGGACCCCCCGGGCCGACCGGGAGGCTCGCACCGGAGGCCTCCGCCCCCTCGTCTGCCCCATGATCTCGCTCCGCATGCACGGCCGACCCGTCGAAATCCTCCTCGTCGAAGACAGCCCCGGCGACGTCCAGCTCACCATCGAGGCGTTGCGCGACGCCAAGGTGAGCACGCACCTCCACGTCGCCCAGGACGGGGAGGAGGCGCTCGCCTTCCTCCGCCACGCCGAGGGGTTCGAGGAGGTGCCCCGCCCCGACCTCGTCCTCCTCGACCTCAACCTCCCGAAGAAGAGCGGGCACGAGGTGCTCACCGAGATCAAGCAGGACCCCGACCTCCGGCGGATCCCCGTCGTCATCCTCTCGACGAGCGACTCCGAGGACGACGTGCTGGCCGCCTACGACCAGAACGCGAACTGCTACGTCACGAAGCCCGTGGACCTCGACCGGTTCTGGGAGGTCGTCCGGTCCATTGACCAGTTCTGGCTCTCCTTCGTCAAGCTCCCCTCGACCGCCAACGACTGAGGCCGGGCGCCTGCGGCCCGACCCTCGGCGCGGACGCCATGCCCCCGTTCCTCCCCCCGAGCCCGCAGCATGGCTGACTCCCGCGTGGGGCCGGCTGCCCTCGTCGTCTTCGCGAAGGTGCCGGCGGCGGGCCGCGTCAAGACGCGGTTGGTGCCGCCGCTCTCGGCGGCAGAGGCCGCCGCGCTGTATCAGGCCTTCCTCCGCGACGGCCTCGCGCGCTACGCCGCGTTCGGAGCGGCCGGCGGGGCCGCGTCCGTCCGCCTCTACCT
>JAWWCA010000167.1:0-8091 GCA_033720695.1 Rubricoccaceae bacterium | reverse complement strand
TAGAGGATCACGGGCGCGTTGTTGGCGCGGGCGGCGAGCACCATCGTGAGGTCCATCTCGGCCGAGACCGCGTCGATGGCCTCCTGGAGCCGCATGAGGAGGGGCTGGAGGAGGCGGGCCTCGCGGCGGCTGAGGTCCTGCATGCCGCGCTGCTGCTCGCGCTCGAGGTCGGCCTGCATCTGGAGGATCTCCTGCTCGCGCTCCTGGCGGGCCTCGGCGGTGAGGACGGGGCTGTCCTGCATCTCCTGGAGCTCCTGGAAGCGCTGGCGGAGGGTGTTCTCGCGCTGCTGGAGGTCGGCGGCGATCTCCTGCTCGCGGGCCTGGAGGGAGTCGCGCACCTGCTCGTACTCCGGCATCTGGACGATGATGATGTCGGGGTCGAGGTAGCCGAGCTGGGCGCCCTGGGCCTGGGCCCCGGCGAGGGGCACGAGGACGAGGGCCAGGAGGCCGAGGAGGCGGGTCACAAGGGTCGCGGTCATGGGGGGAGGTCGGGTTGCGGAATCGGGGGGCGGTGGGAGGGCGCCGGCTCAGTTGCCGACGCCGGCGGTCTGCGGGTCGATCCCGAGCTCAACGAGCACGAGGTCGGTGACATTGTGGGTCTCCCGGGCGTAGAGGAAGACGAGGTCGCCGGAGCGGTCGAAGACGAAGTCGTAGCCGCCCTCGTCGGCGACGGTCTCGAGGGCCTCGAGGACGCGCTCCTGGATGGGCCGGAGGAGCTGCTGCTCCTGGCGGAAGAGCTCGCCGTCGGGGCCGAACTGCCGGCGGCGGTACTGGTTCATCTCGGTGCGGCGCGCGGCGATCTCGTCGAGGGCGCGCTGGCGGTCCTCGTCGGTGTAGAGCAGCTCGCGGGCCTCGAACTCGCGGACGAGCTCGTCGATCTCGGCCTGCATCGCGTCGAGCTCGGCCTGCCACTCGCCGCCGAGGCGGTCCACCTGCTGGCGGGCCGTCTGGTACTCGGGGAGGGCCTGGAGGATGGCCTCGGAGTCGACGAAGGCCAGCCGCTGCTGGGCCTGGGCGGGGGCCGCCGCGAGGGCGAGGAGCGCGCAGAGCGCGAGGAGGGCACGCATGGGCGAGGGGGTCTGGGCGGGCGCGCGGGGCCTACTGGCCGCCGAGGGAGAACTGGAAGCGCCAGCTCGGCTCGGCGACCTCGCCGGTGGCGGGGTCCACGAAGGCGTCGATCTGGTAGCCGTAGTTGACGTCGACCATGCCGAGGAACGGGAGCAGCACGCGCGCGCCGAGGCCGGCCGAGCGGAAGAGCCGGCCGGGGTCGTAGTCGCGGAAGGAGTCCCACGTGTTGGCGGCGTCGGCGAAGAGGTAGGGCGCGAACGAGAGCTGGGGACTCTGGAGCGCGAACAGCCGGAGCTCGGCCTGGTACTTGTTGAGGATCCGGCCGCCGACGGCCTCGCCGTTCTGGATGGGCGAGATGGACTGGACGGGGTAGCCGCGGAGGAACACGAGGTCCTTGCCGAAGCCGACGCTGCGGCCCTGGGTCTCGAGCGGGCTGCCACCGACGAGGAAGCGCTGGAACTGCACGTCGTCGCCGGTGAACGAGCCGATGTAGCCGAACTGGGAGCGGAACGAGAGCGAGAGCTTCCCGACGACGGGGGCGTACCACTGGTTGTCGAGCTCCCACTTGTGGTACTGGAGGAAGCCCGGGATGGGCGGGGCGACGGTGACGCCGACGGAGAGGCTGCTCCCGGCCTGCGGGAAGATCGGGTTGTCGAGGCTGTTGCGCGAGAGCGTCTGGCGCACCGTGAGCTCCTGGCTCGTGCCCGTGGGCAGGCCGAGGGCGCCCTGGCCGTCGTCGTCGAAGACGCGGTAGAGCCGGTAGCCGAGGTCGGTCCCGGTCTGGAAGAAGTCGTCGGGCCAGCGGAGGCTCTGTCGGTAGAAGACGCGGCTGGAGAACGACGAGAGGTCGGTGCCGAAGTTGTACCGGAGGTAGGAGACCGAGAAGCCGACGGGGGTGCGGCGGCCGCGGAACCACGGCTCGGTGAACGAGAGCGAGAACTGCTGCGAGCGGGTCCCGTAGGTCACGACGCCGAGCGAGAGCTGCTGCCCGCGCCCGCTCGGGAGCGGCCGCCACGCCGAGCCCTTGAAGAGGTCCTGCGCGGCGAAGTTGTTGAACGTGACGCGGGCCGAGAGCTGGAGCCCGAGGCTGCCGCCCCACCCGCCCGAGAGCTCGAGCTGGTCGCTGGAGGCCTCGACGAGGTTGTAGGTCAGCCCCACCGAGCGGTCCTCGTCGTCGACGGCCATCTCGGGCCCGCCGCCGAGGCTGGTCTGGTCGAAGTAGTTGAGCTGGAGGAGCTCGCGGACGGTCCGCTCGACGGCCTGCCGGCTGTAGACCTGCCCGGGCACCGTCCGCAGCTCGCGGCGGATGACGTCGTCGCGGGTGCGGGTGTTGCCGCGGATGGCGACCTCGCCGAAGGTGTAGACCTCGCCCTCCTCGATCTCGAAGAGGAGGTCGAGCGAGTCGCCCGGCGCCTCCTCGACGGTCTCGATGACGTTGAACCGGAGGTAGCCGCGGTCGGTGTAGAGGCTGGCGACGTCGCGGTGCTCGGCGGTGTAGAAGAGGTTCTCTTCGAGGCGCGAGCGGTCGTAGACGTCGCCGCGCTCGAAGCCGAGGGCCTCGCGGAGCTGGGCGTCGGTGAAGACGGTGTTCCCCTCGAACAGGATGTCGCGGATGACGTAGCGGCTGCCCTCGTGGACGGCCACCTGGACGACGATGCCGGGCGAGGGCTCCTCCCGCACCCAGACCGTGTCGCGGACGACGCGGGCGTCGTAGTAGCCGCGGTCGTTGTAGAAGCGGACGAGGGTCTGGAGGTCCTCGTCGAACCCCTCCTCGTCGAACGTCGCGCGGCTCCAGAACCGCCACCACCGGTCCTCGGGCGTGTTCTTCAGCCGCTTCCGCAGCGTGCCGTCGCTGAACACCTCGTTGCCGACGAACGTCACCTCCTCGACCTCGAGCCGCTGGCCGCGGTCGACGGTGAACGTGAGGTCAACGCGGTTGCCGTCGGCCACCTCGCGCGTCACGTCCACGCTCACGCCGCGGTAGCCCTTCCCCTCGTAGTACCGCTCGATGGCGTGGATCGTCCGGCCGACGTCGGAGGGGCGCACGGGGCGCCCGCGGAGGAGCGGGATCTCGTCCTCGAGGTCGTCGCGCGCGCCGCCCGAGACGTTCTCGAGCGTGTACTGGTTGAGGCGGGGCTCCTCCTGGACGCGGACGAGGAGGTAGACGCCGTCGCCGAGGAGGCGGTCGGCCACGATCTCGACGTCGGAGAAGAACCCGGTCTCGTAGAGCTTCTTCGTGGCCTCGGCGATCGCGGGGCTGTAGGGGAGCGAGACCTCCTGCCCCACCCGGAGCCCGCTGTACTGGCGGACGAAGTCGTCGGAGGTGGTCTCGCTGCCACCCTCGACGTCGAGGGCGAGGATCTCGTAGCGGGCCGCCGCCTCCGGCTGGGCGCGTGCGCCGAGCGGGAGGAGCGCCACGAGGGCCGGGAGAACGAAGCGGAGGGGTCGCGTCATGCGGAGGTCGGGTCGAGCGGGACCGCTCGGGGCGGAAAAGCTACGATGGGGGTCGGGCGTCGGGCAGGGTCAAACGGCGAGGCTCCCCCGGCCTCACCCCCCCGGGAGGGCTTCTTTGCGGCTTCTGCACGCAACGGCTCCGCGGGACGGCGTGCCGCGACGGCGCCCGCCGTGCCGTCGCCTCGCCGGTGGGGTGGGGCACGACGCCAACGGGGCGGCGGGCGGGGTTATTGCGGCTCCCGAGGGCCCTCGGCCTCGGCGACGCGGCCGAAGCGGCGGTCGCGGTCTTGGTAGTCCCGGATGGCGGCGTAGAGCGCCTCGCGGCGGAAGTCGGGCCAGAGGCAGTCGGTGACGTGGAGCTCGGTGTAGGCGATCTGCCAGAGGAGGAAGTTCGAGACGCGCATCTCGCCGCCGGTGCGGATGAGGAGGTCGGGGTCGGGGAGGCCGGCGGTGTCGAGGGCGGCGGCGACGGTCTCCTCGGTGAGGGCGTCGGGGTCGAGGCGGCCGTCGCGGGCGGCGGCGGCGAGGCGGCGGGCGGCCCGGGCGATCTCCCAGCGGCCGCTGTAGGAGAGCGCGAGGTTGAGCGTCATCCGGCGGTTGTCGGCCGTCAGCGCGATCGCCTCCTCGAGCTCGCGGCGACACCGCCGGGGCAGCCGGTCGAGGTCGCCGATGGCGTGGAGGCGGATGTCGTTCTGGTCGAGCCGCTCGGCCTCGCGGCGGACGGTGTGGACGAGGAGCTCCATGAGCGCCGTGTCCTCGGCCGGGGGCCGCGCCCAGTTCTCGGTCGAGAACGTGTAGAGCGTGAGGTGCCCGACGCCGAGCTGCGCGCACGCCTCGGTGACCACGCGGACGCTCTCGACGCCCTCGCGGTGGCCCGAGGCCCGGCGCTTGCCGCGGGCCTTGGCCCAGCGGCCGTTCCCGTCCATGATGCACGCGATGTGGACGGGGAGCGGGCCGCGACGCGCCAGCGCCGCCTGCGCGGCGGCGTCCTCGGGCGTCTGCGCCTCGCGGGTCAGTTGGACCGTCGCGTCGGGGACCACGGGGGGGGGGCTCTCCTGCTGCACGCCGCCAAGCTAGCGGCGCCTCAGCCGAACCACCGCACAGCGTCGTTGAAGATCACGAACACCATGAAGGCCAGGAGGAGCACCAGCCCCACCTGCTGCACGGCGATCCGCACCTTCACGCTCGGCTCCCGCCGCGTCACGGCCTCGTAGAGGAGGAACACGAGGTGGCCGCCGTCGAGGACCGGGATCGGGAGGATGTTGAAGACGGCGAGCGCGATCGAGAGCATGGCCACGATGACCCAGAAGCTCTGGAGCCCCTGGTCGGCCGCCTCCTTCGTCATCTTCGCGATGAGGAGCGGGCCGCCGACGGAGTCGCGGACGTTCTCCTTGCCGGTGAAGAGGCGGCTGAAGAGGCTGCCGTAGAGGGCCACCTGCTCCCACGCCAGCTGCGAGCCGGCGCCGATGGCCTCGACGACGCCGTAGCGCGCGTACTCCCGCCCGTAGTCGGCGTCGACGCCGACGCCGAGGCGGTAGCCGGCGGCCGTCTCCTCGGCCGCGACGGGCACGGCGAAGACGACGGCGTCGCCGAGGCGCTCGTCGGGGGCGGGGTCACCGGCCTCGACGGCGTCGGCCGGGCGGGCGTAGCGGAGCACGGCGGGCTCGCCCTCGGTGGCCGCCACGGCCTCGATGAGCTGGGGCCACTGCCGGACGTCGGCCTCGCCGAGCGCGAGGAGGCGGTCGCCGGGCCGGAGCCCGGCCGCCTCGGCCGGCGAGCCGTCCTCGACCAGGCCGACGACGGAGGGGGCGTAGTAGAGCCCGAAGCCCTCGGCGCGGCTCACGCGCGAGAGCAGCTGGTCGGGCCCCTCCAGCGTCAGCGTCTCCCCGCCGCGCTCGACGGTGAGCGTGAAGGGGTCGGACGTCAGGGTCTCGGCCGAGAGCACGTCGTCGAAGCGCTCGGGCCGCTGCCCGTTCACGGCCACGATGCGGTCGCCCGTGCGGAGGCCCATGCCGTAGGCCACGGAGGAGTCGGCCACGAACACCTCCTGCACGCGGTCGAGGGGGGTGTAGGCCTCCCCGTACCACATCGTCAGCCCGATGAAGATGAGGAAGGCGAGGATGAGGTTGAACAGGACGCCCCCCGAGATCACCAGCATCCGCTGCCAGACCGGCTTCGAGCGAAACTCGTCGGGCTGCGGCTCCGAGCCGAGGAACTCGGTGTCCACGCTCTCGTCGATCATCCCGGCGATCTTGACGTAGCCGCCGAGCGGCACCGCCCCGAGCCGCCACTCGGTCTCGCCGATCTGCTTCCGCCAGATCACCGGCGGAAAGCCGATCGAGAAGGCGTCGACGCGCATCCCGAAGAGGCGGGCGAAGAGGAAGTGGCCCAGCTCGTGGATGAAGACGAGGATGCCCAGGGCCAGGGCGATCCAGAAGAAGTACGAGGCGATGTCGAGGACGGCGTCCATGCAGGCGTCGGGGGGGCGGAGGGCGGACGTACGGCGTCAGAACGGAAAAGCTACGCGCCCCCGTTCCTCCGGGACAGACATTTCACGGACGCGAGGCCGGGGGGCCGGCGACCTCCCCCCTTCTTCACGCGGCCCGCTCCGCCACGACGGCCCGCGCGGCGGCGTCGGCGGCGGCGAGGGCGTCGAGGTCGTCGGCCGGCGCGGCGTCGGCGGCGTCGAGGGCGGCCTCGATGAGGCGGGGGATGGCGGGGAACGGGATGCGCCCCTCGAGGAAGCGGGCGACGGCGGCCTCGTTGGCGGCGTTGAGGACGGCCGGCGCGGTGCCGCCGCGGCGGAGCGCCTCGAAGGCGAGGCCGAGCGCCGGGAAGCGGCCGAGGTCGGGCGGCTCGAAGTCGAGCGTGCCGAGGGTGCGCCAGTCGAGGCGCGGGTGCGGGGCGGGCCAGCGCTCGGGGTAGGTGAGCGCGTACTGGATGGGCACCCGCATGTCGGGCACGCCCAGCTGCGCCTTCGCCGAGCCGTCGCGGAAGGCGACGAGGGAGTGGACGATGGACTGGGGGTGGACGAGCACCTCGATCCGCTCGGGCGGGAGGTCGAAGAGCCACCGCGCCTCGATCACCTCCAGCCCCTTGTTGGCGAGCGTGGCCGAGTCGATCGTGACCTTCGCGCCCATGCTCCAGTTCGGGTGCGCGAGGGCCTCGGCGGGCGTGATCGCGTCGAACGCCTCGGCCGGGCGGCGGAGGAACGGGCCGCCCGAGGCCGTCAGGACGAGCCCCTCGACGTCGGCCGGGTCCTCGCCGACGAGGCACTGGAAGATGGCCGAGTGCTCGGAATCGACGGGCAGGAGCGTCGCGCCGCGCGCGGCGGCGCGGGCCCGGACGAGCGCGCCGGCCACGACGAGCGTCTCCTTGTTGGCGAGGGCGACGGTCTTGCCCGCCTCGACGGCGGCGAGCGTCGGCCGCAGCCCGGCCGCCCCCACGATGGCCGCCACCACGACGTCGGCCGCCTCGTGCGCGGCCACCTCGCACAGCCCCTCCCTCCCGCACAGGACGCGCGTGGCCGTGCCGGCCAGCGCCTCGGCGAGGGGCGCCCGCGCCGCCTCGTCGGCGATGCAGACGGCCGCGGGGCGGAACCGCCGGGCCTGCGCGGCGAGGGCCTCCCAGTTGGATCCGGCCGCCAGGGCCTGGACGGTCAGCCGCTCCGGGAAGAGCGCCGCGATCTCCAGCGTCTGCGTCCCGATCGAGCCCGTCGAGCCGAGGACGACGAGGCGTCGGGGGCCGTCGGCGCGGGCGGGCGGGCGGGAGAGCGGAGGCAGCATCGGGCGGCGGGCGGAGGGGCCGAAGATAGCCGCCGCGCCGCCGCCGGGCTCCCGTCAGCCGTCCGCGCCGCCCTCGTCCTGCTCGCCCTCGACAGTGATGTTGTCCATGACGTAGAGCGCGTTGCCGTCGTCGAGGACGACCTCGGTGAGGCGGAAGGCGGGGGCGGTCGCGCGCGTGTCGGGGGGCGCCGGGCGGGAGACGAGCCCGAGGGCCACGACGAGGGCGACGGCGGCCAGGGCGAGTCCGAGCGGCACGCGGCGCCGGAGCGGGGACCCGAGGGCCCGGCGCTCGGCCGCCCGGTCGGGGGCGGGGTGCGCCGCGCGGCGGAGCCGGTCGATCCGGGCGAGGAACGCCTCGTCGGCCGCGGGCGGCACGAGGAGGGCCTCCTGGCGGGCGGCCAGGCGGAAGGCCAGGAGGGCGTTGAACTGCGCCCGGCACGCCGCGCACCGCGCCAGGTGCGCGAACAGCTCGGGCTGCTGCCCCGACGGCAGCTCGCCGTCGGCGTAGAGGTTGAGGAGCGTCTCGGCGCGGGGGTCAGCGCAAGGGGACATCGGAGGCCGCGTCGGGGCGGGAAAGGCGAGGGGTCGGGGCGGCGGGCTCGGTAGGCTCCAGCCAGGGCTGGAGGTGCTGCCCCAGCTTGCGCCGGGCCTTGAACAGCCGGCTCTTGACCGAGGAGACGGTGTTGCGGGTGACGGCCGCGATCTCCTCGTAGGACAGGTTCTGGTACTCCCGGAGGACGAGCACCTCGCGGTATTCGGGCGAGAGCGTGGCGAGGATGCGGCT
>JAWWCA010000166.1:0-8109 GCA_033720695.1 Rubricoccaceae bacterium | reverse complement strand
TCCCGAGCGGGACCTACCTCGTTCGGCTAAGGACTGTGGGCGGGTTCGCCGCTACGGAGCGCGTGACGCTGCTGCGGTAACGAGCCGAGCAACGAGTCGGGGCGCCGCGTGGTCGGCGCCCCGTCCCGAGGGTCAGCCGGGGCGGTAGCTTCCGACGGGGGGAGTCGACATGGACCGTCTTCTCCTCTCGTCGGTCGATCTGAAGGCTCTACTCTTCGCTCCATCCACTCCGATGAACCGGACGCTCGCAGGGAAGGTCGCCGTGGTCGCGGGCGCCTCGCGCGGTGTCGGGCGCGGCGTGGCCCACGAGCTCGGCGCGGCTGGCGCCACGGTCTACGTCACCGGCCGGAGTCGCCGCGGCGGCCCCACGACGGACGGCCTCCCGGGCACCATCGACGACACGGCCGACCTCGTGACCGAGGCCGGCGGGCGCGGCCTCGCCGTCGCCTGCGACCACACCGACGACGCTCAGATCGCGGCCCTCGCGGAACGGGTCCGCGACGAGCAGGGCGGCCTCGACCTCCTCGTCAACTGCGCCTGGGGTGGGTACGAGCAGTACGACGCGTCGCTCTTCGGCCTACCCGTGTGGGAGCAGCCGCTGTGGCGGTGGGACACGATGTTCGCCTCCGTCCGCGCCGCCTACGCCACCACCCGCGCCCTCCTCCCGCTGATGCTGGATCGCTCCGGTGCCCTCATCGCGAACGTCTCGGCCGGCGACGACGGCAAGTTCCTCGGCGACGTGCAGTACGATGGCGCGAAGGCGGCGGTGGAGCGTCTGACGTTCGGACTCGCGCACAAGCTGAACCGGCACGGCATCGCCGTGGTGACCGTGCAGCCGGGGTTCACGTGGACGGAGCGCGTAGCGGCCGAGGCACCGGCGGAGGCGCGCGCGCAGACGCACACCCCGGAGTTCGTCGGCCGCGCCGTGCTCGCCCTCTACACCGACCCGAACGTGATGGGACGCTCCGGCGGCGCCTACAAGGCCGGCCAGCTCGGCCTCGCCTACGGCTTCACCGACGTGGACGGCAGCCAGCCCGCCCCGTTCGTCATCCCAGAGCAGGAGGGATGAGTCGCTGACCCGAAACGGGTCATCCCGAGCAGAAGTCCATGACCGGAGTCGAGGGATCTGCGTGGCCCGGGGGAGGACACACGGCACCCCTCCCACTCGGGAGTAGATCTCCATTGGGGCTCTCCGCTTTCTCGGCTCGATCGCTCGGGATGACACAGAGCGAGAGACCGTACGGGGGTTAGTCCGTGCCGGACGCGTCGCGGCCGAGCTGGTCCCAGAGGTAGGCGTAGACCGTCGCCCACATCGTGGCCTGCTGCTCGGGCGTGACGCCGGCGCCGTGGCCGCCCTCTGTGTTCTCGAAGTAGTAGACGGGGTAGCCGAGGGCCTCCATCTTCGCCGCCATCTTCCGGGCGTGGCCGGGGTGGACGCGGTCGTCCCGCGTGGTCGTGGTGAAGAGGACGCGGGGGTACGCCTCGCCCTCGCGGACGGTGTGGTAGGGGGAGTATTCGCGGATGTAGGCCCACTCCTCGGGCACGTCGGGGTCGCCGTACTCGGCCTGCCACGAGGCTCCGGCGAGCAGCTTGTTGTAGCGCTGCATGTCGAGGAGCGGCACCTGGATCACGACGGCGTCGAAGAGCTCGGGCCGCTGCGTGAGGGCGACGCCGACGAGGAGGCCGCCGTTCGAGCCGCCCCGGATGCCGAGGTGGTCCGGGCTCGTGATCCCGCGGTCGACGAGGTCCTCGGCCACAGCGAGGAAGTCGTCGAAGGCGCGCTGGCGGTTCTCCTTCTGGGCCGCGCGGTGCCAGGCCGGCCCGAACTCGCCCCCGCCCCGGATGTTGGCGACGGCGTAGACGCCGCCCTCCTCCAGCCAGCTCGCGCCCGTGACCGCGCTGTAGCTCGGCGTGAGCGCGACCTCGAAGCCGCCGTACCCGTAGAGCAGCGTCGGGTTCGTGCCGTCGAGCGCGAGGCCCTCGCGGTGGACGACGAAGTAGGGCACGCGCGTGCCGTCCGCCGAGGTCGCCTCGAGCTGCTGCACCGTCAGCCCCTCGGCGTCGAACATGGCCGGGAGCTGGCGGACCGCTTCGACGCGGCCGTCCTCGTCGGCGAGGTAGAGCGTCGTCGGCTGGAGGAAGCTGCTGTAGGTGAAGAAGAAGCGGTCGGTGTGGGCGTCGGTGCTGGCCACGCCGACGTCGCCGAGGGCGGGCACGGGGAGGCGCTCGCCCCGCCACGCCCCGTCTTCGTAGCGGAAGCGGTGGAGCTCGCCCTGCACGTTGTCGAGGAGGGCCACGAGGAGGTAGCTCCTCGTCGTCTGGACGCCCTCGATCGTCTGCCGCTCCGTCGGCTCGACGACGACCTGGAAGTCGCGGGCGCCGCCGAGGAAGGCCTCGTAGTCGGTCGCGATGAGGGCGCCCTGCGGGTAGCTCGTCCCGCCCACCTCCCAGTCGGAGCGGAGGTAGACGACGAGCTGCCCCCCGACGAGGTCGGGGTCGGCGTCGGCGGGGAGGTCGAGCGGCACGACCTCGTCGCCGCGGAGCACGGCGTAGGTCCCCTCGAAGAACGTCGGGCGGTGGACGATGACGGGGATCACCCCGTCGTCGGTCTCGATGGCGCCGGCCCAGGCGCCCACGTCGCTCGCCGCGCCCTCGAAGACGGTCTCAGCCGCGGCGAGCGGCGTGCCCCGCGTCCAGCGCTTGACGATGCGGGGGTAGCCCGAGGTCGTCATCGAGCCCTCGCCGAAATCGGTGGCGACGAGGAGGGTGTTCTCGTCGACCCAGGCGGCTCCGCCCTTCGCCTCCGGCAGGAAGAAGCCGTCCTCGACGAAGGTCTTGGTGGCGGTGTCGAACTCGCGGACCTCGACGGCGTCGGCGCCGCCGCGCGAGAGGCGGACGAGGCAGCGCCGGCCGTCGGGGCCGAGGCAGCCGGCCCCCTTGAAGTCCCAGTTCACGTCCTCGGCCTCGGCGAGCGCGTCGATGTCGAGGACGGTCTCCCACATGGGGTCGCCGCCGAGGTAGTCGGCCCAGGCGGTGCGGCGCCAGAGGCCCCGCTCGTGCTCGGCGTCCTGCCAGAAGTTGTAGAGGTGCTCGCCCTGGATGGACGGGTAGGGGATGCGGTCGTCGGACTGGAGGATGGCGAGCGTGCGCTCGTAGAGGCCGTCGTAGGCGGGATGGGCCTGGAGCGCCTCGAGCGTGGCCGCGTTGCGCGCCTCGACCCAGGCGAGGGCCGTCTCGCCCTCGACGTCCTCGAGCCAGCGGTGGGGGTCGTCGGCGTCCTGGGTGCGGGCGGGGGAGGCGAGGAGGAGCGACACGAAGGCGAGCAGGGGCAGGCGGCGCACGGCGGGGGCGGGCGGATGGGCGGGCGGACCCGGGAAAATAGCGTGGGGCCGGGCGGGCGGCGCCGGGGCGGCACCCGGCACGCCCCGTCCGTAGATTCGGCCGACACCCCGCTCCCCGTCCCCCGCTGCATGGCCGACGCCCCTCCCACCGACTCCGGTCGCTCCGCCCCGCCCTCGGCGTCGAGCGAGCAGGACCGGGCGCTCGTCGAGCAGGCGCTCGGCGGGGACCAGCGGGCCTACGAGCAGCTCGTCGCGAAGTACCGCGACGCCCTCACGCGGCACATCGGCCGCCTCGTCCGCGACAAGCGGCAGGTCGAGGACCTCGTCCAGGAGGCGTTCATCAAGGCGTTCTCGTCGCTCGAATCGTACTCCCCGCAGTACGCCTTCTCGACGTGGCTCTACAAGATCGCGACGAACCACGCCATCGACTACCTCCGGCGCAAGAAGCTGCCGACCTACTCCATCGACAAGCCGCTCCAGACCAAGGACGGCGAGCTGCAGGTGGAGCTCCCCGACACGACGTACCGCCCGGACAGGCACGTCGTGGCCGACCAGCGCAACGCCCTCATCGCGGCGGCCATCGAGGAGCTCCCGCCGAAGTACCACCGCGTCATCGTGATGCGGCACCAGCAGGAGATGAGCTACGACGAGATCGCGACGGCGCTGGACCTCCCGCTCGGCACCGTCAAGGCCCACATCTTCCGCGCGCGCGCGCTCCTCTACAAGTACCTGAAGGACCGCCGAGAGGACCTCTAGGGCAGCGCCTAGAGACGCCTGGGCCGCGAGGGCGCGGCGCCTCTACGAGCGGGCCGCGTGCGCCCTGTAACCCCGCGACGCCGGCGCCGTAGGGCGCTCCGATGCCCCCGCTCGACCCGATCGCTCCCCGCCCCACCAGCCGCCGCGCCCTCCGCATCGGGCTCCTGGCCGGGCTCGTCGTCGTGGTCGTGGGCGGGCTCGCGTTCGCCGCCTCGTCGTTCGTGTTCCTGTGGAACGGCGAGCAGGCGTCGCTGCCGGCGGGGGCGCCGGTGGAGGTGGTGCGCTACTTCTTCGAGCTCCAGGACGAGGGCGACGCCGAGGTCCTCGACGCCGACCTCGAGGTCGCGCTCGGCGCCGTCCGCGTGGGCCCGACGGCGGAGGACGAGGCGCTCTTCCAGGCCGAGGTGGACCTCACGAGCGATCGGCTCCGGCCCCGCTTCGAGGGCGAGACGGCGGGCGACCGGGCCCGTGTGTCGCTCTCGCTCGGCGGCGAGGAGGTCTCGCTCCGCGGCGTCCGCGCGACCCGCGGGAACGCCTGGCGCCTCTACTTCTCCGAGCGCGTCCCGCTCGACCTCACCCTCTCCCTTGGCGCTGCCGAGGCCGACCTCGACTTCTCCGGCATCCCCCTCGCCGCCCTCGCCCTCGACTGCGGCATGACGAAGGCCAGGCTGCGCTTCGACGCCCCCAACCCCGTCCCGCTCGAGCGCCTGGCGATCTCCGCGGGCCTCTCGAACTTCGAGGCCCGCGGCCTCGGCAACGCCCGCTTCCAGCGGCTCGACTTCAACGGGGACGCGGGCGACTTCACGCTCGACTTCTCCGGCGCCGCGCCCGATCCCGGAGCCACGGCGAACGTGAACGTGGGCATGGCGGCGCTCACGCTCGTCCTCCCCGCCGGCCTCCCCGTTGTCCTCGACGCGCCCTCCTCGTTCGCAACCCACGTGGACGTCCCGTCGGCCTTCGAGCGCCGCGGCAAGAGCCGGTGGGCCACCCCCGGCGCCGACGGCCTCGCCCTCCGGATTGCGGTGAACGCCGGGCCCGGCAACGTGCGCGTCCGGCTCGCGGACTAGTGCGGCGGTCTCGCGGGCTGAGGGCCGGCCGGCCGGCGCGTGGCCCCGCGACCTCCCGCAGACGCTACCTCCCGAAGAGGGTGTTGGCGAGGTGCTCGAGCGCCTTCTCCTCGTGCTTCAGCTCCTCGTCGGGCGTGAGGGGCCGCGGCGTCGTCCGGCCGTTCGTGGGGGCCGACGCGGCCGCCCCCCCGAGCGACGGCGCGGGGTCGGGAGGGGCCGTCCCCTCCGCAGCCTGCTCGGCCGCGATCTCGGCCTCGATCTGGTCCATGAAGGGCTCCTGGGCGCGGGCGAACATCACGTGCGGCTCCTCGACGGGCCGCCCGGCGGCCTCCCGCTCGCGGTGGAGCCGGAGGCAGCCGTTCCAGAGCGCCCGCCGCAGCCCCCACTTGTCGACCGAGAACGACGCGCCGTGCCGCTTGCCGTCGGCGTCGACCCAGTTGATCTGGACGTAGCTCTTGCCGCCGGCCGCGCCGTCGCGCTTCGCCTCCTTCTTCTCGCGGACGGAGAGACCGACGACGCCCGTGTTCGACCACGCCTTCCGGGGGCGGGCGTCGGGGGCGGGGAGCTCGTCGAGGAGGGCGTCGCGGTAGAGGATGGCGGCCTCGAGGGCGCCCTCGCGGTCGCCGTGGCGGGCGTCGGCGAAGAACTTCGAGAGCCGCTTGCCGTCGCGGCGGACGCGCACCTGCCAGCCGTGCGTGGGGTGCCGCTTCGGGTACTTCTCCGACGGCTCGATGTCGATGCGCGTGATGTGGTGATGCTTCCGGTCCATGCGGTCGGGAGCGGAGGGGGGGTGAAGAAAGACGGCGCCCCGCCGCGTCGGGCGGCGGGGCGCAGGGCTCAGGAGGCGGCAGCCGGGGCGACGGCCTCGACCCGAACGACCTCGGGCACGGCGCGCTTGATGGCCTGCTCGATCCCGGCCCGGAGCGTCATCATGCTCATGGGGCACGTCCCGCAGGCGCCGAGCAGCTCCAGCTCCACCACCATGTCGTCGGTGACGGTCTGGAGGCGGACGCTGCCGCCGTCGGCCATGAGGTAGGGCCGGATGGTATCGAGGGTCTCCTCGATGCGGCGGCGGAGGGCGGGGTCGTTCGGGTC
Organism: Rubricoccaceae bacterium; assembly: GCA_033720695.1. Taxonomy (GTDB): domain Bacteria; phylum Bacteroidota; class Rhodothermia; order Rhodothermales; family Rubricoccaceae; genus DATGQT01. The sequence goes on along the minus strand of JAWWCA010000166.1, from coordinate 1,850 downwards.
GGGCGGGGTCGCGTCGGCCATGACGGCGTCGGGCTAGGCGGCGGGCAAGTTAACGCGCCCGCGGCGGCGCCGTTCGGGCATGCTGCGTGAAGTGCGCGCCGGGCGGGCGCGCGGCACGCGCTCAGCGGTAGAGGATCTCGACCTGTTGCGTGGGCGGCTGCTCGGCGTTGCGGATGGAGACCTGCTGCGCCGTGTGCTCGGCGACGAGGCGGAGGGCGGCGGCGCTGGCGCTCTCGGGCTCGCGCACCACGATGGGCGCGCCGCGGTCGCCGCTCTCGCGGAGGGCCTCCTCGATGGGGACCTCGCCGAGCAGCGGCACCTTCAACTCCTCGGCCAGCCGCCGCGCGCCCCCCTCGCCGAAGAGGTAGTACTTCCGGTCGGGGAGGTCCGGCGGCGAGAAGAACGCCATGTTCTCGACGAGGCCGAGGACGGGGACGTTGACCTTCTCGAACATCGCCACGCCCTTGCGGGCGTCGGCGAGCGCGACGGGCTGCGGCGTCGAGACGATGACGGCGCCGGTGAGGGGGATGGTCTGGACGACGGTGAGCTGGATGTCGCCGGTGCCGGGGGGGAGGTCGAGGACGAGGTAGTCGAGCTCGCCCCAGTCGGCGTCGCCGAGGAACTGCCGCGTGGCGCGCGCCACCATCGGGCCGCGCCACACGACGGCGTTGTACGCGTCCACGAGGAACCCCATCGAGAGGAGCTTGACGCCGTAGCGCTCGAGCGGGACGATCTTCCGGTCGTCGTTGACCTCGGGCCGCTCGTCGGCCGGCACCCCGAACATCATGGGCACGCTGGGCCCGTAGATGTCGGCGTCGAGGAGGCCGACGGCGGCGCCCTCCTGCGCCAGCGCCACGGCGAGGTTGGCGGCGACGGTGCTCTTGCCCACGCCGCCCTTGCCGGAGGCCACGGCGATGAAGTTCTTGACGCGGGCGGCGCCCTGCGCCATCGCGGGCGGCATCGCGTCGGGGCCGGCGGCGCGGCCGGCCGGCGTCGTCACGTTCGCCTCCATGTTCACCGTCACCTCGGCGTCGGGGTCCACGTCGCGGTGGATGGCGGCCACGCAGCGGTTGCGGATGAGGTCCTTCAGCGGGCACGCCGGCGTGGTGAGGACGACGGTGAACGTGACGGCCGTGCCGTCGACGTCGAGGTCGCGGACCATGTCGAGGGAGACGAGGTCGCGCCCGAGGTCGGGCTCCTCGACGGTCGAGAGGGCGGCGAGGACGGCGTCGCGGGTGAGGGCCATGGGTCGGTGGGCAGGAGACGGTGGGCGATGGACGGGAGGGTACCCGCGCTGTTCCACCGGGGCGGGGAGGAATGGATGAAAGGGGAGGCGTCCCCAGGAGGCGCCCCCTCCCCTACCCGGCCGCCTCGAGCGCGAGGCCGTGGCGGAGGCCGCCGGGGCTGGCGATGAACGCCTCGGCGCCGAGCCGGCCCATGGCGCGCTCCAGGAGGAGGAGGGCCGCGGCCGACACGTCCTCGCGGCCGGTGAGGAGGTCGGGGGCGAGGGCGCGCACGGCCTCGGGGCGCAGGGCGAGGAGCCGGTCGCGCCACGCCCGGACGGTGGGGCGGGAGATCTCCGGCGCCGCGCCCGGCGCGCCCAGGAGGGCGGCCAGCACCCGGGCCGTGCCCCCCCCCTCCACGAGCGGGAGCCCGCGCATCGCCTCCACCGGCACGGCGGCCAGGGCGTTGTCCACGACCGCCTCGGCCGCCCCGACGGCTGCGGCGCCGGGCGGCACCGTGTGGAAGCACCGCTCGGTGAGGCGGACGCTGCCGACGGCGAGGCTGAGGTGGTGGCGGGGCGCCTCCCCCCGCCGCCCCCCCCCCCCCCCCGGCGCGCCGCCCCCCCG
>JAWWCA010000165.1:0-8113 GCA_033720695.1 Rubricoccaceae bacterium | reverse complement strand
TGCAGATCGACCTCGACCGCTACCGCATCGCCCCTGGCACCCCCGTGCGTCTCGCCGAGCGCGATCCCGCCGACACCCAGGGGCTCGTGGAGGCGACCGACGAGCCCGCCGTGGACGCGCAGGTCGCGAAGAACATCGAGGCGTGCGACGAGCTCCAGGAGCGGCTCTACGCCGAGGGCGAGCAGGCCCTCCTCCTCGTGCTCCAGGCCATGGACGCGGGCGGCAAGGACTCCACCATCCGCAAGGTGCTCAGCGGGCTCAACCCCCAGGGCGTGCGCGTCTGGAGCTTCAAGGCGCCGACACCGGTGGAGCGCTCCCACGACTTCCTCTGGCGCGTGCACCGCCGCGTTCCGCGGGCGGGGTACATCAACGTCTTCAACCGCTCGCACTACGAGGACGTGCTGATCGTGCGCGTGAAGAACCTCGCGCCGGCCGAGGTCGTCGAGCGCCGCTACGAGCACATCGCCGCCTTCGAGCGGATGCTCGCCGACGAGGGCACGCGCGTGGTGAAGGTGATGCTCCACATCTCCCCCGAGTACCAGCTGAAGCGGTTCCGCCGCCGCCTCAAGCGGCCCGACAAGCACTGGAAGTTCAACCCCGACGACCTCGCGGAGCGCGCCCGCTGGGATGACTACATGCGGGCCTTCGAGATCGCGCTGGAGCGGACCTCCACCGACCGGGCGCCGTGGTACGTCGTCCCCGCCGAGGAGCGGTGGTTCCGCGACCTCGTCGTGAGCCAGCTCCTCCGCGAGACGCTGGAGGCGATGGACCCGCAGTACCCCCCGCCCGACTTCGACCCCGCCGACTACCCGCCCGAGTCGCTGACGTAGCCGGGCGGCGCCGTCAGGCCGCCTCGGCGTCGGCGTAGCGGGCCGCGAGCGCCTCGAACTCCGCCTCGAAGGCCTCGACGAGCGCCGACGGGTCGGCGAGCGTCGCGTCGGAGGCGACCCCGACGAGGACGCGGCCGTCGTAGGAGAGGATCGAGAGGCCGAGGGCGAGGTCGCCGGCCTGCGGCACCCAGAACATGAGGTCCCGGAGCGGCACGCCGAGGAGGTGGACGCGCTCGGGCGGGCCGGGCACGTTCGTCATCACCGCCGTCGCCTTCGACGCGAACAGCTTGACGACGAGGTCGTGCACGAGGTGGGGGGTGCGCCCGATGGTCTGGAGGATGCCGTAGACCACGGCCGGCTCCGTCGAGCGCTTGATCCTGTCCATCCGCCGCTTCAGCAGCCGCAGCCGCTCGACGGGGTCCTCGACGCCGACCGGCAGCTTGAGGAAGACGAGGGAGAACGCGTTGCCGAGCTCGTGCGCTCGGTCGAGGGGGCGGACGTTGAAGGGGACGGCGGCGCGGACCTCCACGCCCTCGGTGGGCTCGCCGCGCGCGTCCATGTACCGACGGAGGGCGCCCGCCGCCGCAGCGAGGAGCACGTCGTTGACCTTCGCGCCCGTGGCCCGGCCCACGGCCTTGATGTCGTCGAGGGGGAGGGGCCGGCTCCAGGCGGCGCGCTTGTGCGCCGAGTTCTCGCCCTTGTAGGGCGTCTCGGGATCGGACGGCATGAAGGTGAGGCGCGCGAGCGTCCCCGTCCCGAGCACGCCGGTCTTCAGGCCCGTGGCGAGCCGGCCCGTGCCCCGGACGGTGGTCCGGGCCGCCCTCGCCAGCCGCTCCGAGAAGGGCCGCTTCGCCTGCGGCGCGGCGGGCGCGGCGGTGCGGCCCGGGTCCCACAGCTCGTCCGACATCGACAGCAGGACGTGCATCAGCGCGATGCCATCGGCGATGCAGTGGTGGAGGCGAGCGATGATGGCCGAGCCCTCCCCGTAGCGCTCGACGTGGTGGAACGCCCACGGCGCGTGGTCGAACGAGAGCGGCGTGCTCATCAGCGCGCTCACGCTCTCCTGGAGCGCCGTCTGGTCGCCGGGCGCGGGGAGCGCGTAGGGGACGACGTGCCGGTCGAGGTCGAACGGCTCGTCGGGCACCCAGTGCGGCGTCGCGGCCTCGGGGTCGTCGACGCGCATGCGGAAGCGGGGGTAGACGAGGAGGCGCTCCTGCAGGAGCTGGAGCAGCGTCTCGCGTGGCATGGGCGTCCCCGTCATCAGCACCCCCGAGATCGTCATGGGGTTGGTGGGGCTCTCCATCCGCAGCCAGGCGACGTCGGCCGCGCGCATCCGCTGGGTACCGGGCATCGGTGTGGGGGAAGGGTGTGGCTGGAAGATAGAGGTCGGCCGCCGGCCCCTCGGAGCGCCCGCTACCCCTCGTTCTCGAGCACCGCGAGCTGCCCGCAGGCCGCGTCGATGTCCTGCCCGCGGCTGCGGCGGACGGTGACGGTGACGCCCTCGTCCACCAGCACGCGGATGAACCGGTCGAGCCGGGCCTCGTCGGTCGGCTGGAAGTCGGCGCCCTCGACGGGGTTGTACATGATGAGGTTCACCTTGCTCGGGGCCCACCGCGCCACGGCGGCGAGGTGCCGCGCGTCGGCCTCGGCGTCGTTGACGCCCGCGAACATGCAGTACTCGTAGGTGATGCGCCGGCCGGTCCGCCGGTGGTAGTGCTGGACGGCCTCCTTGAGCGCGCCCAGGTCCGTCTTCTCCGAGCGGTTGACGGGCATGATGGCGCTCCGCTGCGGGTCGGTCGGGGCGTGGAGCGAGAGGGCGAGGCCGACGGCCGGGGCGCGCCCCTCGGCCTGGTCGTCGGCGAGCTGGCGGATGCGGCGGGCGAGGCCGACCGTCGAGACGGTGATCCGCTTGGGCGAGAGGCCGAGGCCCTCCGTCAGCAGCGCCGTGCTCTTGAGGACGGGGCCGTAGTTCTGGAGCGGCTCGCCCATCCCCATGTAGACCACGTTGGTGACGCCGCGGCCGAAGCGCTCCTGCGCCACGGCGTCCATCGCGCGCACCTGGTCCACGATCTGGCTGGCCGTGAGGTTCTCCTGGAAGCCCATCAGCCCCGTCGCGCAGAAGTGGCACCCCATCGCGCAGCCCACCTGCGAGGAGACGCAGACCGTCAGCCGCTTGGCCGTGCCCGTGGCCTCGTCGAGGTCGGGGATGAGGACGGCCTCGACGTGGCGGCCGGAGGGGAGGCGGAAGAGGCTCTTGACCGTGCCGTCCGTGGCGGTCTGCCGCTGCACCTCCTCGAGGCGGCCGATGCGGGCCACCTCGGGGAGCCGCTCGCGGAGCGACCGCGGGAGGTCCGTCATCGCCTCGAACGACGAGGCGCCCTTCTCCTGGAGCCAGCGGAAGAGCTGGCGGCCCCGGAACGCCGGCTCGCCGAGCGACTCCGCGAAGGCCTCCAGCTCGGTCCGGTCCATCGCTTTGAGGTCCGGCCGGTCGTCGCGGGAGGGCGGGGGGGCGGGTGTCGGCATGGGGGTGGGGGAGCGGGGCCCCTGCTGAACCCGCGGGCGGGGCGGGCGGATCCTCACCCGGCGGGGCCGGCTCCGCCGCGCTAGCGGAACAGCGCGTCGAGGACGACGAGGCCGAAGAAGGCCGGCACGTAGAGGATCGAGGCCAGGAGGAGCCGCCGCGCCCGCCGGTCGTTCGGCCCGGCGAAGAAGGCGAAGGCCGGGAGCGTGAACGCCGTGCCCAGCCCGATCATGCCGACGAGGTACGGCCAGCCCGCGGCCCCCATCGCGCCCGGGGCCACGCCCGCGAGGAGGAGCAGGAGGGTCGAGGCCAGCACCACGGCCGCCGTCATCCGCGCCCCCCGCCGCCGGGAGGGCAGCATCACGAACCCCCCGCGCGCGTAGTCCTCGCGCAGCATCCACGCGAGGGCGTAGAAGTGGGGGAGCTGCCACAGGAACAGGATCGCGAAGACGGCGAGGCCGACGGGGCCCACCGCGCCGGTGGCGGCCGTGTAGCCGCCCAGCGCCGGGATCGCGCCCGGCACCGCCCCGACGAACGTGTTCAGCGCCGTCCGCCGCTTGAGCGGGGTGTACGCGCCGAGGTAGAGGGCCACCGTGGCGAAGGCGAGCCCGGCCGTGAGCGCGTTCGTCGTCCCCCACAGCAGGACCACGCCCGCCGCGACGAGCCCGAGCCCGTACAGCAGCACGAACCCGGGGCGGACGCGGCCCGTCGGGAGGGGCCGCTCCCGCGTCCGCTGCATGCGGCCGTCGGGGACCCGCTCGGCGAGGTGGTTGAGCGCGCCCGCGCCGCCCGCCGTCAGGCCCGTGCCGAAGAGGAGGCCGAGGAGCGTGCCCCAGTCGAGCGTCGCTGGCGAGCCGAGGAGGTAGCCCGCCGCCGCCGTCGCCACCACGAACGCCGAGATCCCGGGCTTCAGCAGCTCCCGCAGGTCGGCGAGGCGCGCAGGGGCGGCGGGGGTCACCAGGTCGGCGTCGGCGGCGAGGGGAGCGGGCGGAGTCCGCATGGCGCAGGGGGCAAGCGTAGGCGAAACTAAACGCCCCGCCGACGGCGCGGACGGTGAAGAGGGAACGAGATTGCCCGGGGAGCGCAGCGCCGGGCCGACGGAGGGCGGAGCGCCCCCTAGCTTTCGGCGAGCCTCCCCCTACCCTCCAGCCTCTCGACCATGCCCCTCATCGCGTCCATCTCCGGCATCCGTGGCGTCTTCGGCGACGGCCTCGACCCCGACGTGATCGTGCGCTACGCCGCCGCCTTCGGGGCGTGGTGCCGCGAGCAGGACGGCGCGCGCCCGCTCGTCGTCGTCGGGCGCGACGGGCGGACGACGGGGGCCGTCTGCGCCCGCCTCGTCACCGCCACGCTCCAGAGCGTCGGCTGCGACGTCGTCGACGCGGGGATGGCGACGACGCCGACCGTGGCGATGGCCGTGCTGGAGGCCGGGGCGGCGGGGGCCGTGATCCTCTCGGCCTCCCACAACCCGGCCGAGTGGAACGCGCTGAAGCTGCTCGACGGGCGGGGGGAGTTCCTGGGCCCGGAGGCGGCGGAGGCCGTGATTGCGATGGCCGAGCACGACGCCGGCGCCTACACCGTCGCCCACGACGCCCTCGGGGACGTCCGCGAAGCGGACTTCCTCGATGTCCACGTCCAGCGCATCCTCGAACTCCCCTACCTCGACCCCGAGGCCATCCGGGCGCGCGGCTTCCGCGTCGTCGTGGACGGTGTGAACTCGGTCGGCGCCGTCGCCCTCCCGGCGCTGCTCCGGGCGCTGGGGGTGGCCCACGTCGACGTCCTCAACGGGGCGGTCCACGGCCGCTTCGCGCACAACCCGGAGCCGCTGCCGCAGCACCTCGGCGGCCTCATGGACCGCGTCCAGGAGACGGGCGCCGACCTCGGCCTCGCCGTGGACCCCGACGCCGACCGCCTCGCCCTCGTCACCGACGGCGGCGGCTGGCTCGGCGAGGAGCTCACGCAGGTCGTCGCGGCCGACTTCCTCCTCGCCAAGACGCCCGGCCCGTTCGTGACCAACCTCTCGTCGAGCCGGGCCGTCGAGGACGTGGCGGCGCGGCACGGGCAGGCGGTCCACCGCTCGGCCGTCGGCGAGATCCACGTCGTCCGGCTCATGCAGGAGGTGGGCGCCGTGCTCGGCGGCGAGGGCAACGGCGGCGTCATCCTCCCCGACCTCCACTACGGCCGCGACGCCCTCGTCGGGGCCGCGCTCGTGCTCCAGCACCTCGCCGAGACGGGCCGCGCGCTCTCGGAGGTGCAGGCCGGCCTCCCCGTCTACCACCTCGCCAAGCACAAGCTGCCCCTCACGGACGGCCTCGACGCCGACGCCCTCCTCGGCGCCCTCGCGGCGCGCTACGCCGGCGAGCGGGTCTCGACCGTGGACGGCGTGAAGGTCGACCTCGACGAGGGGTGGGTGCACCTCCGGAAGTCGAACACCGAGCCCATCGTGCGGGTCTACAGCGAGGCGCGCACGCCCGAGGCGGCCGACGCCCTGGCCGAGCGGTTCAAGGAGGAGCTGCTGGCGGCGGCGTGACCGCATCCGGCGGCGGGGCGTCGGCGGCGACGTAGGCCCAGGCGGCCCGGCCGGAGTCGAGCCGGACGGCGACCCGCCGGTAGGCGGACACCTCGTACCTGTCGGCGAGGGCGAGCTCGTCGTCCGTGACCTCGAAGGCGGTGCCGTCCACGTGGTCCTCCAGGCGCCCCGTGTAGCGCGCCATCGGGTGGTAGCGCGCGGCGCTGACGGCCAGCACCTCGGGGTCGTCGATCTCCGTCAGGGCGGGCTCGATTCGCGAGAGGCGGTCGGCGTGCCCGTCCAGCGCCCGGCCGAAGGTGGCGTGCTGGACCTCCTGGAGCCGGAGGGTGCCGTAGGCGAAGAGGAGGGGCATGGCCGGCGCGAACGGACGATCCGGGCGGCTAGGAGCGGCGAGCAGGGGGGGCGCGGCTCCGGCTACGAGGCGGGGTTGCTGGTTCTGCGCCGCGCTTCACGGGTCGCCAGAAGGAGCAGGGTCAGCAGGGTGAGCGGCAGGGCGAAGGAGGCCAGGGCCGCGCTGAACTGCGGGAGCGCGTCGTGCCCCGTCGCATCGAGGATGAGGTACAGGGTGTAGCCCACGTAGTAGGCCAGGAACAGGGCGCCCTCTGCACGGCTGATCACCCCTCCCGTAAAGAAGATCGGCAAGCAAGAGAACGCGACCACCCCCATGACGGGGAGGTCGAAGTTCACCACGGACGCAGGCACCCCGATGCCTCCGGGACCGACCAGGCTGGCCACTCCGAGCACGCCCATGAGGTTGAAGACGTTGCTGCCGACGACGTTGCCCACGGCGATGTCGCGCTGCCCCCGCACGGCGGCGACGATGGACGTCACCACCTCCGGCATCGACGTGCCCGCGGCGACGACCGTCAGGCCGATGACCGCCTCGCTCACGCCCAACTGCTGGGCGAACGACACCGCGCTGCCGACGAGCCAGCGCGACCCGAGCACCAGCAGCGCGAGGCCCCCCGCGACCCAGACGGCGTCCCAGAGCCAGTGGCGCTGCGTCGGCCGCTCGTCCCCGCGCAACGCCTCGTCCTGCTCAGGCTCCCGGCGGCCTTGCCAGATGAGGAACCCGACGTACGCGAGCAACCCGGCAACGAGGAGCAGGCCGTCCGTGCGACCGATGCGGGTGTCCAGCGAGAGGAGCCACACCAAGGCCGAGAGCGCGATCATCAGCGGCACGTCGAGGCGGATCAGCTGGCGGTCCACCGTGAGGGGCACGATCAGCGCCGCGAGGCCGAGGATGAACAGGACGTTGACGATGTTGCTGCCGACGACATTCCCCACGGCGATGCCGCCCTGACCGGAGAGCGCGGCGTCCACGCTCACGGCCAGCTCCGGGGCACTCGTCCCGAACGCGACCACCGTCAGGCCGATGATCAGCGGCGACAGGCCGAGCAGGGCCGCCAGGCGCGAAGCGCCCCTCACGAGCGCCTCCGCCCCGAGGAGCAGGAAGGCCAGCCCGGCCACGAACGAGACAACTCCCATGGGGATCGGCAGCAGCGCCGGGTTGGCCGTACAGCAACAGGTTGCGGCTCAGCCGCACGGGGCGGAGGGCGCAGTGGACAGGCGGAAGAAAAGGATGCGGTGGGATTCGGAGCGGCTGAAAACGCTGGGGGCCTGGGTCGGCCTGCAGCCAGCGAGGCAGAGCGCAGCGGCACTTCCGAAGGCGCATCCCGTCATGGCAGGCCGAGGGGGGCACGGGGGGCTCTCGAACCCATCGCCGCCCCCCGGCGCGGTCGAGCCGCCGGGCCCGCGCGGGCTCGGCGGCCGGACGAGCCGAGAGCACCGGCCACCACCGGGCAGGGCAGGGCGCTGCGGCGGCGCACGGCGGTGGGGCTACGCGGACTCCGACGCGTCCGCCGCCCCGCTCTGCTTCCCCAGCACGATGGCGACGACGACGCCGGCGACGAAGCCCCCGGCCGGATTGCCCAGGGCCGACCCGAGGGCCAGGGCGATCAGGATCGTGGCGAGGGCGAGGGCGACGCGTTTCACGACGAGGACTTCAGCATAAAGACGGCCGCTCAGCAGCCTGGAGGGAGTGAGCGGGTAGTACGCGGCAACGTACACGCCGGCGCCCGCCCGAGGCAAGCGGGTCGACCCTCCAGGTCGGCCTGCAGCGGCGGGTTACACGGCCACGTCACCGAAGTAGCCGGACTCCCCAACCCCGACCGACGCGAACGCCTCGTCGTCCGGCGACTCCCGCCACAGCGCCACGTCCAGTTCGGGGAC
>JAWWCA010000164.1:0-8189 GCA_033720695.1 Rubricoccaceae bacterium | reverse complement strand
GATGGACCTGATGGGGACGTTCGTGCCCGAATGGAAGCCCATGCCATGGCCTGCTGGAGGATCGCACCCCTTGCCTCGCCGGCCTGTGGCCCCGATTTTGATCCCCTACCCACTCGCATTCCCTGTGCCGTCTTCCGACGCCCGGCTGGACGGCTCCTGTCGCCGATGCCCCTCGCCGTCGTCTTCCTCCTCGCCGCCGCCGCCGCATCGCCCGCGCGTGCGCAGGCGCCGGACTCCCTCCTCACGCGGCTCCTAACCCCGGACTTCCCCTCGCCCCCCTACGTCACCGTCCTCCACCTCATCGCGCACCCGGAGCGCTACCACGAGCGAACCGTCGTCGTCAGTGGGTACCTGCACCACCGGCACGAGGACCACGCCCTCTATCTCTCCAAAGAGGACGCCGACTACGGGGTGCGCGCGAACGCGATTGCGCTGGCCTACGCCGACTCCTGCTACGTCCACCTGCTCGCACAGCCGGAGCCAATGCCGTGCAGCCGCGAGACGGGGAACGACGAGGCCGATGGCCGGCACGTCACGATCGAGGGGCAGTTCTTCGCGGTCCGCGGCGACCACTTTCAGACGATGTACGGCTCCATCCCACGCGTCGCGAGGGTGACCGAGCTGCGGCGATGGTACGACGGGCGAGACGCCCTGTGGGAGCGGAGCAAGGACGGCACCTTGCGACGGACGCGAGACTAGTCCCCCGGCCGCGCCGCCAGGGACGCCGTGCCCCGCGTCCGACGAGGTGCGGGATAGGTCCGCGGTGGGGCTCGTCCGGCGTCGTTGTGATCGGACGCGGCACCGATTATGTTCGCGAGAGTTGGAGAAGGAGCAATGCGTGTTCTCTGTGCGTTCCTGGCCTTGCTCGCGGCGCCCGCCGCCGGCCACCCCCTCCCGCTCACCGGACCTTCGGTGGAGCGCGGGGCGGCGCCTCTCGACGGTCGCATCGGGGTCGCCGGGGTCACGCCGCGCATCGATCGAGCGGGGATCGCGCCCCGCATCGGCGTCGCTCCCCCGCGCGCCGACGATAGGCCGGCGCGGTCGCTCGGTCTCCGTCCCCCGGATCCCCTGGGAGGGATCGGCGCCGACGCGCCGAACGGTCTCTGGCGTCCCCCCACCCTCACCCGTCCTCCCGCCCTCGCCATGTGGCCCCGCGACCGTCCGCCGCCGCGCTGGGCTCCCGACCTGGCTGCCACGCCTCCCCCAGGAGCCGTCGTCGCCCGTGCGCTCTCGCTCGGGCTGACCGTCCTGCCCGGCCCCCACCCCGTTGAGGGACGAGGGGCGGGGACCGCCCTCCTCTCTCTTGATCCACCCGAGTCTGCGATGAACGATGTCCTACGCCCAGCGGTCTGGCTCGGCACGCGGATGGCCGTCCTCGGCCTCGCCTGCGGCGTCGTCTACTCCGTCGGCGGGCTGATCCACGACGCGTTCACGACGGGCCTCAACACGGGGACGGCCCTGGCGTTCGGCGCGCTCGTGGGGATGCCGCTCCTGTTCGGCGGCGCCGGATTCGTGACGGGGGCCGCCGTCGGGGCCGTCGTCGTGAGCGCGCGGGTCGTCCTCCCCGGCCGGAAGGACCGCGACGGCTGAGGGCCCGGGTGGCTTGCGCAAGGCGAGGCGCGGCCCCTACGTTGCTCGGCCCCTCCTCCCTGCCACCGCCCGCGCCCCCCTGCGATGACGGCCCTCCTCCTCGGCGCCACCGGCCTCGTCGGCTCGCACGCCCTGCCCCTCCTCCTCGACCACGACCGCTGGGACCGCGTCGTCACGCTCGGCCGGCGGCCGATGCCGGTGGCCGGGCCCGGGCACACGCACCACGTCGTGGACTTCGACCGGATCGCCGAGCATCCCGACCTCTTCCGATGCGACGACGTGTTCTGCTGCCTCGGCACCACGATCAAGGACGCCGGCTCCGAGGAGGCCTTCGCTCGCGTGGACCGGGACTACCCGTTCGCGGCGGCGCAGCTCGCCCACGGGCAGGGCGCGAGCCAGTACCTCCTCATTTCGTCCATCGGGGCGAACCCGAAATCGCCCTTCTTCTACGCCCGGGTCAAGGGCGAGGTGGAGGACGCCCTGAAGGACGTCGGCTTCGAGAGCCTGTCGATCTTCCGGCCGTCGCAGCTCTCGGGGGTGCGGCGCGAGGCGCGGTCGAAGGAAAAGGTGGCCCTGGGCGTCCTGAAGATCCTTTCGCCCGTCCTCGTCGGCCCGCTCCGGCGGTACCGGGCGACGCCGGCCCGGGCGGTCGCCGAGGCGATGGTGCAGGTGGCGGCGGAGCGGCCGGCAGGGGTCCACGTCCACGAGGCCGACGCGATTGTGCGCCGGGCGGCCGTGTGAAACGGTGGCGAACCGCGTGAACCCGGTCTCGCCTGCCCCGTTGCACCCCCTCACCTCTCTCGATTCCCCCTCTCACCTCCCCCCTCCCCCCGATGCATACGCTTCGCCTTGCGCCCTTCGCCGGCGCCCTCCTCCTCATGGTCCTCGCGGGCTGCGGTAGCTCCCAGGACATGGCGATGGACGACGGCTCGATGAGCACCACCCTCGACCTGTCCGGGACGTCCCCCAGCAACTCCGTCCTCGAGAACGCCATGGCCGTCGATGACCTCTCGGCCCTCGTCGGCGCCGTGCAGGCGGCCGGGCTCGTCGACGCCCTCAGCGGCGACGGCCCCTTCACCGTCTTCGCGCCCACGAACGACGCGTTCGCCCGCGCCGGCGTGGACCCGAGCGACACCGACGCCCTCCGCAACGTCCTGCTCTACCACGTCGTCGAGGGCAACGTGATGGCCGGCGACCTCAGCGACGGCATGATCGTCGAGACCCTGAGCGGCGAGCAGGCCTCCGTCAGCCTCGACGGCACCTCCGTCAACATCGACGACGCCGACGTCGTCTACGCCGACCTCGCCGCTACGAACGGCGTCATCCACGTCATCAACCTCGTCCTCAACCCGACCCCGGGCGGGATGGTGGACACCAACTGAGGGCCCCCTCCGCTCTCCCCCACCGAGGGCCGGCCACCGGGTCGGCCCTCGGCGCGTTTAGGGCCTCGCGACGACGAGCGAGGTCGTCGCCTGCGCGACAGCCCCAAACACGCCCACCCCGTTCTGCACGTTCGTCGGCACGTTGGGGATCTCGCCCGGCGAGATCGTGGTGGGTACGAACTGGATGGCCTGGAACTCGAGGAAGGTCTGGAGCGCCTCGTCGAGCGCGGTGATCTGGAGGCGGTTGGCGCCGAAGAAGTTGAACGCGAACCACGGCGCCTCGATGCGGAGGGTGCCGTCGGCGTTGCGGTCGTAGTTCCCCTCGTTGAGGAGCGGCGAGTTGGTGACGACGAAGTTGTCGAAGGAGACGTCCCGGTCGAAGAAGAGGTCGGCCGCGAACGGCGTCAGCGCCTCCACGGCGGGCTCGAGGGACGTGATGGTGAAGACGTAGACCGAGGGCGCCCCGCCCACCCCGCTCGGCGTCACGTCGGAGCCGGGGGGGCTGCCCTGCTGGAAGACGACGGTGTCCGGGGGGGGGCGGACGATCTCGAAGGCACGGGGGACCGTGGTCTCGGCCGTGACGGGGGCCTCGAAGCCCGGGACGAGGGCCTCCAGGCGGTAACGCCGTTCGGCGAGCACGCGCACGGCCGGCGGCGAGTAGATCCCGGCGAGCGAGTCCTCGCCCGTGAGGTCGGCGAGGTCGCGGTAGTCGTAGCGGGCCTCCACGGAGCCGTCGGCTCGGAGGAGCGACACGGCGACGCCGGCCCCGCGGAGGGCGCGCTCGAGCGGGTCGTAGGGCTCGTCGATGGGCCCCGTCTGGGAGAGGTAGACGAGGGGGAGCGTGGAGTCGGCCTCGAGCACGGCGCTGACGGCGACCTCCGGCACGAAGTCGTCGAAGCCAGCGGCGTCGCACCCCACGAGGAGGGTCAGGGCGAGGAGGAGAGCGCGGTGCATCAGAAGCGGACCTCGAGCGACACGTTCGGGAGGATGGGGAGCTGGCGGATGTCCGTGCGCTCGACGGGCTCCTCGCCGAAGTCGTAGGCGTAGAACCAGAGGTTGCGGCGGTTGTAGGCGTTGACGGCCTGGAGCTGGAGCTGGTAGTCGCCGAAGCCGAAGAAGCGGCCCTCCTTGGTGAAGCCGAGGTCGAGGCGGTGGTAGGGCGGGAGCCGCTGCCCGTTGAGCTGGCGCGTGACGAGCGCGTTGATGTCGCCCGAGACGAAATCGACCCCGCTGAGGCTGTAGCGGCCGACGGGCTCGGTGTAGGCCTGGCCCGTGGCGTAGACGAGCGCGCCGGTCAGGGACCACCCCCGCCCGAGCCGGTAGGTCCCGACGACGTTGAGGTCGTGGAGGCGGTCGTACTTCGGCGGGTACCACACGTCGAAGCTGGGGGAGTCGAGGAAGCGGCGGCGCGTCGTCGCGAGGGTGTAGCCGACGAGGCCGGTGAAGGCGCCGGTTTGCTTCTCGAGGAGGAACTCGGCGCCGTAGGCGTAGCCCTCGCCGGTGCGGAAGAGGTCGGCGTAGTCGAGGCCGGCCACGTCCTGCACCTCGGGGCGGATCTCGAAGAGGTCGCGCATGGTGCGGCCGTAGACCTCGACGTCGAACCGGAAGCCGCCGCCGAGGCGGGTCTTGAGGCCGAGCGCCACCTGCTCACTCACGCTGGGCGCCACGCCGTCGCCGGTCGAGACCCAGACGTCGAAGCCGGAGAAGGCCTCGTTGGAGACGAGCGTGAGGAACTGGTGGTACTGCCCGGCGGCGAGCTGGACGACGGCGCGCTCGCCGAAGAGGCGCTCCACCTGGAGCCGGGGCGCGACGCGGACGAACCCGCCGCCGCCGAAGTAGTCGGCGCGGAGGCCGCCGGTCAGGATCCAGTCGGGGGCGGGCCGCCACTGCGCCTGGGCGTAGCCCGAGCCGTAGGGTGCCGGCCGGTTGAAGTTGATCCGCTCCTCGCCGTCGAAGACGCTCTGGAGGCGGAGGTCGAGGTGGCCGCCCCACACGCCCGCCTCCGCCTCGAACGCCGCCGACGGCAGCCACTCGAGGTCGGCCCTCCCCGAGACGTCGGTGATCTCGTTGGGCCGCTCGAACTCGGTCCCCGAGACGCGCCCGATGGGGCGCGACTGGTAGCGCGAGGCCGTCGCCCGGAATGACGAGAAGAGGGCCTCGGAGAGCACGCGGGTGTAGCCGAGGGAGAGGGTCTGGTTGCCGTAGTCGAGCTCGAACTCGGCGTCGTCGGCGAAGGGGACGAGGACGCGGTCGCGGCCGGCGTAGCCCGAGAGCGAGACGCGGTCGCGCGGCGTGAGGTCGAGGCCGACCTTGGCGTTGAGGTCGTAGAAGTAGAACCGCTCGGGGATGGCGTCCTCGTCGAGCTCCTCGCGGAGGAAGGCGAGCAGGGGCTCCAGCGTCGAGCGCCGCGCGGCCACCATGAACGAGCCCTCGGCCCTGCCGACGCGCACGGGCCCCTCGACGCCCGCCCTGGAGGCCAGCAGGCCGACCTGCACCATCCCCTCCCGCTCGTTCCGGTTGCCGTCGCGGTTGTAGATGTCGATGACGGAGCCGAGGCGGCCGCCGTAGAGGGCGGGGTAGGCACCCTTGTAGAGGCGGACGTCCTTGATGGCCTCGGTGTTGAATGTCGAGAAGAAGCCGAAGAAGTGCGTCGGGTTGTAGACCGTCGTGCCGTCGAGGAGGATGAGGGTCTGGTCCGGGCTGCCGCCGCGGATGTAGAGCTTGGAGGAGAAGTCGGACGACGCCTTGACGCCGGGGAGGAGCTGGATGGAGCGGAAGAGGTCCGCCTCGAACACGGAGGGCAGGCGCTCGACGAGCTGGATGGGCACCTGCTGGAGGCCCGGCGCGCGCTCCTCCTCCAGCGGCTCCTCGGCCTCAACGACGACCTCGCCGACGGCGGCGGCCAGGGGCCGCAGCGCCCGGTCGAGCCGGCGCGTCTCGCCGGGGGCCAGGACGAGCGTGTCGCGGCGCGTCTCGTAGCCGAGGTACGAGAACGCGAGCACGTACCGGCCGGGGTCGAGCCCCGCGAGGGCGTAGAACCCCGACGTGTTGGTGGCGGCGCCGCGCCCGCGACCCTCCACCACCACGTTGGCCTGGATGAGGGTCTCGCCCGTCTCGGCGTCGCGGACGAACCCGTTGACGGCCGCCTCCTGCGCCTGCACGCCTGGCGCCAGCGCCGCGACCGCGGCGAGGAGGAGCCAGCGCCCCGAGAGCGGGATCCTGGTCATCGGGTTACTCGACGGGCTCGAGCCGGGCCATCGCCCCGCACGCATCGGAGCTCGTGCCGAGGTAGATGCCCGGCTCGTCGCGGCTCGCGCGGTACTGGGTCGTCCGCCCGTCGTCGTCCCACGTCACCACGAGCACGCGCCCGACGATGCCCCAGCGGTCGTCGCCGTCGTGCTGGAAGTCGCCGGGGGCGAGGCCGCCGGTGCTGTAAGCGAAGGTGCCGTCGGGGAGGAACCGGAGGAGGGCCGTCTCGGGCGTAGTGCCGGGGCACACCTCCTGCCAGACGGTGTTGCTGAAGGTCTCGGCTGGGATCGAGGAACGACCGCCGCCCGCGCACCCGGCGAGGAGGACGGGCAGGAGGACGACGAGGGAGCGCATCATGGGCAGGAGGACGTGGGGCAGCGCGGACCGCAGACGAGACAGCCCGGAACGGGGTTTCGACAGGGCAACGGGAATTCCCGGAGCGCACCCGCGGCGCCCGCCTGGCCGGCCTCTCCCTCCCTTGCCGCCCGCCGAGCCCGCCCCGTCACGCAGAACCTCCTAGGCCGGGACGGGCTCCATCGGCGTGGGCCGCTCGGGGACGTCCCCGGTGTCGAGGTAGCGTTGCACCTCGAGGAGCGCGCACTCTTTCTGCTTCGCTTCCAACATCAGGTCGTAGGGCGCGTCGCCGTCCACCTGCTCCATCACGTCGAGGAGGGTCTGGACGTCGTCCATGAGGAGGTAGTCGGCGTGGCTCGTGGTGGTGCCGGGCTTCTGGGAGGAGAGGTGGAGCTTGGGGACGCGCCGGCCCCACGTGGCCGCGGCCCGTCCGAGGAGCGGGACGAGCCCCTCGTCCCACGTCTCGCCCGAGGGGTTGCAGCGGTGGTGGAAGAGGTCCACGATGACCGGGAGCCCCGTCCGCTCCCCCAGCGCCACGGTCTCGGCGAGCGTGAACGTCTTGTCGTCGTTCTCGATGGCGAGGCGGGCGCGGGCCTCGTCGGAGAGGCGGCCAAGGGTGGCAGCGAACCGGTCCATGGCCGCGGCCCGGTCGCCGTAGGCGCCGCCGACGTGGAGCGTCATGGTGCCCTGCCGGGGGTCGATGAGCGCGAGGAGGCGGGCGTGGTACTCCAGCTCGGCGAGGGCCGCCTCCACGACCTCCTCGCGGGGCGAGTTGAGGACGGTGTACTGGCCCGGGTGCGCCGTCACGCGCAGGCCGTCGGCCTTCACGAGGCGCCGGATCTCGTCGAACTTCCAGGCGAAGGCCTCCGCCCAGTCGAACGGGAAGTCGGGGTGCGAGGCGAAGGGGACGAGGTCGGAGGAGGCGCGGAAGAAGCGGACGCCGTGCTCGACGTTCCAGCGCAGCATGGCGTGGAGGTCGTCGAGGTTCTGGGCGATGGGCCCGATGACCTTCTCGGTCGTGAGGTTGGCGAGGCGGACGGTCCGAGCCTTCGTGCCGAGGGTCTTGTTGAGGCAGGCGTAGCCGAGGTGGCGGAGGCGCATGGGATGCCGGGTTGGGGAGCACTCCTACGGGGGCGCCCCCTCACAGTGCCCGCCGGGCGGCGGCTTGGGGAGAACCCGCATCCGCGTGCAGCCGAGAACCTTTGGACGGATCGGCCGGTTGACAACCGGAGCCCGTGGCCGTCCCGGCCACACGCCCTTCTCCACCGCCCCCCGCGCACCATGCTCGGGCTCCTCGTCTTCGCCGTCGGCCTCATGCCCTTCGTCCTGGGCCTGTTCGCCTGGCACCTCCTCGGCCGCCAGGGCGGGCCTCCGTCGGACGACCCGCCGCCGCCGCCGCCCAGCGACCCCGCGCCGACCTCGCCCACGCGCCCGCGCCGCAGCCGCGACCGCGCGCCGCGGCGCCGGACGCGCACGCCGCGACCGCGCTTCCCCGTCCGCGCCCGAGGCTGACCTGAGGCCGCCCTCGGGCCGGCGGGTTTCCCTCAGCTGGGCGGGGCTCAGGCCGCCGCCGTCTCGGCGGGGACCTCGTCGTACATCGCCTCGATCTGCTCG
>JAWWCA010000163.1:0-8347 GCA_033720695.1 Rubricoccaceae bacterium | reverse complement strand
CCTCCTTCTTCCCCTCCCTCTCGCCCTCGCGCTCGTGCTCGCCGCGCCGGCGGCCTGCCAGACGGCTCCCGCCTGCGACGTCGGGGAGGCGAGCGTCGCGGACCTCCAGGCGGCGATGGCCGAGGGCCGCTGCACGGCCCGCCAGATCACCGAGGCCTCCCTCGCCCGCATCGAGCGGCTCGACCGCCGCGGCCCGGCGCTCCGCTCGGTCCTCGCCGTCAACCCCGACGCGCTCGCGATCGCCAACCGGCTCGACGCCGAGCGGGCGGCGGGGCAGGTCCGGGGGCCGCTCCACGGCATCCCCGTCCTCGTCAAGGACAACCTCGGCACGGCCGACCGGATGCCGACGACGGCCGGGGCCCTCGCCCTCGACGGCGTCATCGCGCCGGCAGACGCGCACGTGGTGGCGCGGCTGCGCGAGGCGGGCGCGGTCCTCCTCGGCAAGGCCAACCTCAGCGAGTGGGCCAACTTCCGCTCCACGCACTCGTCGTCCGGCTGGAGCGCGCTCGGGGGCCAGACCCGGAACCCCTACGTGCTCGACCGCTCGCCGTGCGGGTCGAGCGCGGGCACGGGCGCCGCGATCGCCGCCAGCCTCGCCGTCGTCGGGGTGGGGACGGAGACGGACGGCTCGATCGTGTGCCCGTCGTCGGCGACCGGTCTCGTCGGCGTGAAGCCGACGGTCGGGCTCGTCAGCCGCGCCGGCATCGTCCCGCTCTCGCACAGCCAGGACACCGCCGGCCCGATGGCCCGCTCCGTCCGCGACGCCGCCGTCCTCCTCTCGGCCATGGCCGGCCCCGACCCCGCCGACACGACCTCGGCCGCGGCCGCGCGCCACGCCGAGGCCGACTACACCCGCGTCCTCGACGCCGACGGCCTCCGGGGCGCGCGCCTCGGCGTGCTCCGGGCGAGCCACTTCGGCGACAGCCCCGACACCGACCGCGTGGCGGGCGCGGCCGTCGAGGCGATGCGGGCCGCCGGCGCCGTGATCGTCGATTCGCTCGGCCTCCCCGGCGGCTACGGCGGCGACGAGTACACCGTCCTCCTCTACGACTTCAAGCACGACCTCGACGCCTACCTCGCCGCCCACCCCACGGCGCCCGTCCGCTCCCTCGCCGACGTCATCGCCTTCAACCGGGCGAACGCCGAGGCTTCGATGCCGTGGTTCGGGCAGGAGATCCTGGAGATGGCGCAGGCGAAGGGGCCGCTCTCGGACGCGGCCTACCGGGCGGCGCTCGAACGGAGCCGCCGCCTCGCCCGCACCCAGATCGACAGCCTGATGGACGCCCACGACCTCGACGCGCTCGTCGCGCCCACGGGCAGCCCGGCGTGGCCCATCGACCTCGTCAACGGCGACCACTTCGTCACGGGCAGCTCGCAGGCGGCGGCCGTCTCGGGCTACCCGAACGTGACGGTGCCGGCCGGCCTCGCGCACGGCCTCCCCGTCGGGATCTCGTTCATCGGGCGGCGGTGGAGCGAGCCCGTCCTCCTCCGCCTGGCCTACGCCTTCGAGCAGGCGACGCGGCGACGCGCGCCGCCGCGCTACCTCCCGACGCTGCCGACGGAGAGGTAGCGCCGCTACAGGATGTCGAGGAGGGTGACCTCGAACGTCAGCGCGGCGTCTGGCGGGATGCCGCTGCCCGGGGGTGGGTTGGCGCCGTAGGCCTGCTCGGGCGGGACCGTGAACGTCCGCGTCTCGCCGACGCGCATCCCGATGATGCCGTCGCGGAAGCCGGGGATGACCTGCAAGAGCGAGAACGTCGCCCGGTCGCTCTGGTCGAAGACGGTGCCGTCGTCGAGCTGCCCTTCATAGGCGACGACGACGATGCTGCCGGTCTCGGCCACGCCGTCGTCGGCGTTGTCGCAGGCGGCGAGGGCGAGCGTGGCGAGGAGGACGATGCAGAGCGGGCGCATGGGTGGGGGCGCGAAGGTGAGTGTGCGAGCCGCGAAGGTAGCGCGGCCGTGGGCCCGCGTGGGAGTCGGTTCGGTGCAGATTCGAACGAAGACCCTGGAGCGGCGATCCCGATTCGGGAGGGGGCTCGCGATGGCGGTCACGTCGCTTCGAGCGCGAGCAGCCGGCGCTTCCGCTCCGCCCCCCAGCGGTAGCCCCGCAGCGCGCCGTCCGACCCGACGACGCGGTGGCAGGGGACGACGAGGGCGAGCCGGTTCGCGCCGCACGCCTGCGCCACGGCCCGGCTGGCCGTCGGGCGGCCGAGGGCGGCGGCGACCTCGGCATAGCTCCGCGTCTCGCCGGGCGGGATCTGGCGGAGCGCCGCCCACACCTGCCGCTGGAACGCCGTCCCACGCACGTCGAGGGGGAGGGCGAGGAGGGCCTCGGCGGCGTCGCCGGGGGCGCCGGCGAGGGCGCGGAGGACGGGCTCGGCCCACGGCCCGACGGCCGCGTCGTCGCGCTGGAGGTCGGCGGCGAAGAGGTCGGCGCGGAGGTCGGCTTCGAGGGTCTCGGCCGCGTCGCCGAGGGCCACGGCGCAGACGCCGCGCTCGGTCGCAGCCACGAGCGACACGCCGAGGGCGGTGTCGAAGAGGGCGTAGCGGACGCGGGCGCCCGCCCCGCCGCGCTTCCACGCGCCCGGCGTCATGCCGAAGGCATCGTCGGCGCGGTCGTAGAGCGCCGAGCCCGAGCCGAAGCCGCCCTCGAACGTCGCGGCCAGGACGGTCTCGCCCTCGCGCAGCGCGGCCTTGGCGACCTCGACGCGCCGGGCATCGGCGTAGGCCGCAGGCGAGAGGCCGACGCGGGCCGTGAACTGCCGCTGGAGGTGCCCCCGGCTCCAGCCGACGTGCGCGGCCAGCTCGGCGAGCGACACGCGCACGTCGGGGTCCTCGGCGAGGCGCGCGTCGAGGAACGCGCGGGCCCGTGCGACGGCTGCCTCGGAGGGGTCCAGCGCGGCGTCCGGGCGGCAGCGGTGGCAGGCCCGGAAGCCGGCGGCCTCGGCTGCGTCCGCCGTGGCGAAGAGGGCGACGTTCTCGCGCTTGGGCGTTCTCGCCCCGCAGCCTGTGCGGCAGAAGATGCCCGTGGTCTGGACGGCGTAGACGAATGCGGTGGGGCGGCGGTCACGGACGGCGGCCCAGCGGGCGTCGGTGAGGGGGAGCGTCGGCATCGGGACGGCGTGAGGAGGGGAGCGGTCGGAGGAGAACTTCGCCCTCCGAATCCCCTCGTGCTTCCCGGATCGTGCGCTCGAATCCGGGGCTCCCGAACGGTCCCGGGAAGGCGTAGATCGGCAAAGGTTTGGTGCGGAGTGAAGCCCCGCACGGTCGGGGGCGTACGCCTCCCCGCCATGCTCCTCCGCGCCACCGAGCTCCTGCCTGTCCCGGCCGCCCCCCCGGCGCCCGCGCCGATCCCCATCGCGCGGCCGGCCTCGCGCCGGTTCCGGCTCGCCCGGGCGTACGGGGCCGCCGCCCGGGTGGCGCTCAGCTACCTCCTGTTCGACCTCCTCGCTTCGGTGCGGGGACAGGCGTGGGCCCGCCGGAAGCGGGACGCCCTCCACCGGAGGAACGGCCGCCGCGTGCGCCGCGCCATCCTCCGCCTGCGCGGCCTGTTCATCAAGGCGGGGCAGCTGGCGAGCGTCCTCACCAACTTCCTCCCCGAGCCCTTCCGGGTCGAGCTGGAGGGGCTTCAGGACCAGGTCCCGGCCGGGCCGTACGGGCACGTCCGCGCCCGCATCCGGGCCGAGCTGGGCGACGACCCCGAGGCGCTCTTCGCCGCCTTCGACCCCGCCCCGATCGCGAGCGCCTCGCTCGCGCAGGTCCACCGCGCCACGCTCGCCGACGGCCGGGCCGTCGCCGTGAAGGTGCAGCACGCCGACATCGAGGCCATCGCCCGCCTCGACCTCCGCGCCATCGGGACCATCCTGCGCGTCGTCGGGCGGTGGTTCGGCGTGCGCGGGCTCCGCGAGCAGCTCGCCGAGATCGAGGCCATCATCGTCGCCGAGCTCGACTTCGAGCGGGAGGCCGAGAACCTGGAGGCCATCGCGGCCAGCCTCGCGGGCATGCCGGGCGTGGCGGTCCCCGCCGTCGTCTACGAGCGCTCCAGCCGCCGCGTGCTCACGACGGCGTTCATCGAGGGCGTCAAGGCCAACGACCTCGTGGCGCTGGAGCGCCTGGGCCTCGACCCCCGCGCGCTCGGCGAGCGGATCATGCGGACCTACGGCCGCCTCATCTTCCGCGCCGGGCTCTACCACGCCGACCCCCACCCCGGCAACCTGATCGTCCAGCCCGACGGCACGCTCGTCTTCCTCGACTTCGGCGCCGTGGCGCGGCTCTCGCCCGCCATGCAGCGCGGCCTCGCCGAGTTCCTCATGGGCACGCTCCGCCGCGACGCGGGGCGGGTCACCGCCTCGCTCGCCGCGATGGGCTTCGTCCCCGTCGACGGGGCCGCTTCCGGGGCCGTGGTCGAGCTCATCGACGGCATCCACGCTCGCGTCCTCCGCGACCTCGACGTCGAGGGCTTCCGCCTCGCCGACGTCAACGTGGCGTTCGCGATGCAGGCCCACGCGGAGACGTTCGACGACATGGCCGCGCTCGGCGTCTCCTTCCGCGACCTCGCGGGCGCCTTCAAGGTGCCGAGCGACTGGATCCTCTTGGAGCGGACGACGCTCCTCCTCCTCGGGCTCTGCACGACGCTGGCCCCCGACCTCAACCCGTTCCGCGTGCTCTGGCCCTACGTCGAGCCGCTCGCGCGCGAGGCGGCGCCGTCGATCTGGACGCTCGTGGCCGACGGCGTGCAGGAGGTGGCGCGGACGGTCCTCGGCCCCCTCGGCCTGCCGCCGCCCGAGGCCCCCGCGCCTGTTGTGGTGGCGACGCCGCCCGCGCCCGACCCATCGGCGGCCGTCTTCGCCGTCGGGCGGCAGATCGTCTGGACGCTCGGCACGCTGGGCACCGGCACCCTGGCGACGGTCGGGTGGCTCGGCGGGAGCGCGCTTCTCGCCGGGCTGTGGGGGACGGTCAGCGGCGCCTGCGCCCTCGCGCTCGCGGCCTCGATGCGGCGGGGCGAGCGGGGGGCGACCGAGCGTCGGGCGGGGGAATAGGCTTGGCCGCCCATGCGCCGCGGGACCGGAGGCCCCTAGTCTGGGCGCCACCGACCCGCCCTCGCATCCCGTGTTCTCCCTGCCGCCCTGGGCTCCGCTCCCTCTTCCCGGTCCCGTCCGCGCCGCCGCGTCGCATGGCCCCTATGCCGTGGTGGCGCTCGACGACGGCCGCGTGCTCCGCTCCCGCAACGGCGGCGCGACGTGGCGCCCCGCCGTCGCCGCGCCGGTCCGAGGCGCGACGGCGCTCGTCTCGTCGCCTGATGCCCTGCTGGCGGGCACCGCGTCCGGCGTCGTCCGGGCCGCCCGTTCCGAGGGGTGGCAGCCGAGGCCGGGTGTGCCGGCCCGCGTGGCCGTGCTCGCGCTCGCCGCGCAGGGGGCCGCCACGATCGCGGGCACCCTCCGCGCCGGCGTCTACCGCTCGGCCGACGGCGGCGTGTGCTGGACGGCGGCGGGGGAGGGGCTCCCCCTCGGCGGCGCCCGGCTCCCGATCTATGCGGCCGCCGCCAGCGCCCACGGCCTGGTCGTGGCCCACGCCTTTGGCATCAGCCGGAGCGCCGACGGCGGGCGCTCGTGGGCCTCGGCCGACGTCGGCCTGCCGTTCCAGGTGCCGGGCGCGGCGCTCGCCGCCGACGGGGGGGTGCTCTACGCCGGCGTGGGAGGGCGGCTCTACCGCACCGAGCCCTCGGAGACGCCGGTGCTGCTGTGGACCGAGGTGCACGACGGGCCCGGGTTGGGCCGTCCCCTCGCGCTCCTCGGCGCTGCCCACGCCGTGCTCTACGCGGCCGGGCTCGAGCCCCCGTACCTCCTCTCCTCGCAGGACGAAGGCGCGACGTGGGAGGGCGTGGCGGACGGCCTGCCTGCGCCGCCCATGGGCCTTGCGGTGGCCGGCCCGTGGCTCCTCGCCGTGCTCGCGGACGGGAGCGTGTGGCGCGCCCTCCGGATCCGGGGCGAGGAGGTGTGGCCGGACGTGCTCGATCTCCGCGTGGAGGGCGCCGCGGTCCGGTTCGCCCTGCGCGTGCCGGCCCTCGGCGCCCTCACGCTCCACGACCTCTTCGGCGCGGAGGTCGCGCGCCTGGCGGACGGCCCATTCGCGGGGGGTCGGCATCGCGTCGCCCTGCCGGCGGGCCTGCCGCCGGGGCTGTACCGCTGCCGCCTGCGCGCGGGCCGCACCACGCGCGCCGTGCCCCTGGCCGTGCCGGGCGAAGCGGGGGCGTGGAAATAGGCGGCGCGGCCCATGCGGCACCGGCGGCGCTCGGCGGAGCTTGTCTCCCATCGCCCTTACCGGGCCCGTCTCTCCTCGACCCGCGCTCCGCGCGTCCGGCCATGCGTGCTCTCGCTCTGCTCTCCTTCCTCACGGCGGCGGTCCTCGCCGGCTGTGCCTCGCAAGCCTCCCCCGACGCTCCCCCCAACGCCGCGCCGTCCGTCCAGGCCGCGAGCGACCTCGAGGCGGGGCACTACCTCGTCGAGGTCGGCAGCTGCCACGACTGCCACACCCCCGGGTTCATGGAGAACCCCGTGGGCATCCCCGACAGCCTGTGGCTGACCGGCGGGGCCGTCGGCTTCCGCGGGCCGTGGGGCACGAGCTACCCCCGGAACCTCCGGCTCTTCGTGCAGGAGCTGACCGAGGACCAGTGGGTGGCGCGGCTCCAGGGCTCGGGCCTCCCTCCCATGCCGTGGCCGGCCGTCAACGAGCTCAGTGAGCCGGACGCCCGCGCGATCTACCGCTACATCCGCTCGCTCGGCCCTGCCGGCCAGCAGGCCCCGCGCCCGGTCCCCCCGAGCGAGGAGCCGGCCACCCCCTACATGGACTTCGTCGTCCAGCACCTGGAGCGGCTGGGGGCCGCGCCGTCTGTGCCCTGAGCCCGTCTGCGCACGTCGTTTCGGCTGGCTGACCCGCCCGCTCGGACGGCACGTCCGAGCGGGCGGGGTGGGGGCGTGCGCCCCTCAAAACTATTGTGGCTTCGGGGGCTTGCCGGGCGGGACCCAAGGACGTAAGATTCCACTTCGTGCCTGCCGCTCCCGGGGCACGCCCGCATGGCGCTCTCGCTCTCCACCGGCGATCTCGCGCGGCTCGAAGCCGCCACCCGCGCGCTCGTCTCCCCGCTGGCCGTGCCCGACGTGGACGCCTGGCGGCGCGAGGTCAACGCCCAGATCGGCCAGCTCCTCGGTGGCCGCCACACCCTCTTCCGCCTCCCCACCGGCGACGGGGCCCACTACACCGACGACGGCCACGACATCACGGCGGGCCTCATGGCGTTCGCCCAGGAGGTCACGCCGGACATGATCACGTACTGGGACGAGGCCCCGAACGTGTGGCACACCGACCGCCGGCCCCTCGGCATCGAAGCGTTCACGTGGGAGGTCGTGGCCGAGGTCGTCCGCCGCCGCGGCCTCTCCGTCGACCGCGCGCCGGTCTGGAACGAGGTGTTCTTCCAGAACGGCGTCCGCGACTACGCCGGCCTCATCACGACGCGGCCCGAGGGCGACGCCATCCTGTGGTCCCTGGGCCCGCGCCTCGGCACAACCGACCGTGGAACGCAGCTCCCGATGTTGACGATGCTCGTCCCCGCCTTCAAGGCCGGCCTCGACGCGCTCGACCGCCTCGGCGCCCACCGCGCCGCGCTCGACGCCGTCGCCGAGCCCCTCGCCGCCTTCGACGCCGACGGCCGCGAGACGTACCGGAACGAGGCCCTCATCCGCCTCCTCGCCGCCGACCCCGAGGCGGCCCTCGCCGAGGCCGTCCTGACCGAGCTGGCCCGGCGGGCTCGCCCGGTCGGCTTCGCCCGGTGGGGCGAGACCGCCGCCGGGGCGCCCGTGACGGCCGAGGTGCGGACGGCCCGCGCCCGCTACACCTTCCGCGCCGTCCTCCTGCCGCCGTCGGGCCACGCCTTCGGCGACGCCTTCCTCGTCACCGTCGCAGCCGACGGCGGGGTGCCGGCCCTCCCGACGGCCGAGGAGATCCGCGCCCGGTGCGGGCTCTCGAAGCGGGAGGCCGAGGTGGCCCTCCTCGTGGCGCAGGGGCTGAGCAACGACGAGATCGCCGAGGCCCTCTTCGTCTCGAAGCACACCGTCCGCCACCACGTCGAGAGCGTGATGGCGAAGCTGGAGCTGACGGGGCGCGGCCGCGAGGCCGTCGCGCCGCGGCTGCTGCAGGCGGCCTGCCCGGCCTAGGGCTGCGTCGTCGGCATCACGAGCACCTCGTGGACCGTCGCGCGCGGCGGCGCCGTGAGGGCGTGGAGGATGGCCTCGGCCACGTCCTCGCTCTGGAGCGGCGTCACCCCGTCGAAGTCGCCGGCCGTGCGCCGCTT
>JAWWCA010000162.1:0-8487 GCA_033720695.1 Rubricoccaceae bacterium | reverse complement strand
TTCTGGGGCGCATCGGGCGGAGGGGGCGACCTCGGTTCTCAGCACCACGCCTCCCCGATCGCGCGTGGGCCTTCCGAGCCGACCGGGCAGCGCGCCCTAGCGCTGGAGTGCGAGCAGTCGCCCCGCGGGGACGTGACGGTGCCGTGACCGACCGAGCCGACCCGGATCCACGGTCTCCCTACCCACGACAAGCGCCCTCCTCTCCTCCGAGGAGGGCGCTTGGGGGGGAGCCAACGACCGGACTCGAACCGGTGACCTGCTCATTACGAGTGAGCTGCTCTACCAACTGAGCTACGTTGGCGCTGGGACCCGCAAAGTACAGCGCTGGCCGCCGGGGGGGCAAGGAACGGAACTCTGCACGGGGCGGATAATCCATGAAGCCCCGACCGCCCCCCGCGTGATCCAGATCCAGCACGTCTCGAAGTCATTCGGCGCCACCGTCGCCCTGCGCAACGTCAGCCTGAGGATGCCCGGCGGGCAGACGACGGTGCTCCTCGGCCCGAGCGGCTGCGGGAAGTCCACCCTCCTCCGCCTCGTCGCCGGTCTCGTGGCCCCGGACGCCGGGACGGTCGCGGTCGGCGGCGACGCGGTCACGCCGGGCTCGGCACCGCGACTCCGGCGGCGGATGGGCTACGTGATCCAGGAGGGCGGCCTCTTCCCCCACCTCACCGCCGCCGAGAACGCCACGCTCATGGCCCGCCACCTCGGCTGGCCCGACAGGCGGGTCGCCGACCGGCTGTCGGAGCTGGCGGCGCGGACGGCCCTCCCGGCCGACGCCCTCGCCCGCTACCCCGTCCAGCTCTCGGGCGGGCAGCGCCAGCGCGTCGCGCTCATCCGCGCCCTCTTCCTCGACCCCGACGTCCTCCTCCTCGACGAGCCGCTCGGCGCCCTCGACCCCCTCATCCGCGCGGACCTCCAGGCGGACCTCCGCCGCGTCGTCCGCGACCTCGGCAAGACCGCCCTCCTCGTCACCCACGACCTCGCCGAGGCCGGCTTCTTCGGCGACACCGTCGTGCTGATGCGCGACGGCGCCGTGGTGCAGCGGGGGCCATTCCGCGACCTGCTGGAGCGCCCGGCCGAGCCGTTCGTCGCGCGGTTCGTGCAGGCCCAGCGCCCCGTGCTCGGATGATCGTCCTCGCCCTCCTCCTGCTCGCCCGGGCGCCCGGCCCGGCGCCCGACCGGCCCCTCGTCGTGGGGTCCAAGAAGTTCACCGAGTCGGTGATCCTGGGAGAGATGGGAGCCCAGCTGCTCCGCGACGCCGGGTTCGAGGCGCGGCACCGCGCCGAGGTCGGCGGCACGCGCGTGCTGTGGGAGGCGCTCCGCCGCGGCGACCTCGACACCTACCCCGAGTACACCGGCACCCTCCTCCAGGAGATTCTCGCCGACGCGTCGCTGCCGGACGAGGCCGCCCTCCGCGCCCACCTCGCCGGCCTCGGGCTGGGCATGACGGCGCCGCTCGGCTTCGACAACACCTACGCGCTGGGGATGCCCGAGGCCGCCGCCGCCCGCCTGGGCATCGAGACGATCTCGGACCTCCGGGCGCACCCGGGCCTCGCCTTCGGGTTCACGAACGAGTTCATGGACCGGGCCGACGGCTGGCCCGGCCTCCGCGACGCCTACGCCCTGCCGCAGCAGGACGTCCGCGGCCTCGACCACGACCTCGCCTACCGCGCCCTCGCCGACGGCGCCATCGCCCTCACCGACCTCTACGCCACCGACGCCGAGATCGCCTACTACGGCCTCCGCGTCCTCCGCGACGACCGCGCCTTCTTCCCCGAGTACCGCGCCGTCTACCTCTACCGCCTCGACCTGCCACCGCCCGCCGCCGCCGCCCTCGCGCGCCTGGCCGGGCGCCTCGACGCCGGCACGATGCAGCGCCTCAACGCGCGCGCCAAGCTGGAGCGCGTGCCCGAGCCCGTGGTGGCCGCGGACTTCCTCGGCGAGGCGCTGGCCGTGGAGGCCGAGGTAACGGTGGCGGGGTTCTGGGCGCGGCTGTGGCGCCACACCGCCGAGCACCTCGTCCTCGTGGGCCTCTCCCTCCTCGCCGCCATCCTGGCCGCCATCCCCCTCGGCATCGTGGCGGCGAAGGTGGGGTGGCTGGAGCAGCCCGTCCTCGGCGTCGTCGGCGTGCTCTACACGATCCCGGCCCTCGCCCTCCTCGTGTTCATGATCCCGCTCCTCGGCATCGGCGCGGCGCCGGCCATGGCGGCGCTGTTCCTCTACAGCCTGCTCCCCATCGTGCGGAACACGCACGCCGGGCTGAAGGGCATCCCGCTCCCCCTCCGGGAGTCGGCCGAGGCGCTGGGGCTGCCGCCGGGCGCGCGGCTCCGGCGCGTCGAGCTGCCGCTCGCGCTCCCGAGCATCCTGGCCGGCGTCAAGACGAGCGCCGTCATCAACATCGGCACGGCCACGCTCGGCGCGCTCATCGGCGCCGGCGGCTACGGGCAGCCCATCCTCACCGGCATCCGGCTCGACGACACCGCGCTCATCCTCGAAGGGGCCGTGCCCGCGGCGCTCCTGGCGCTCCTCGCCCAGGGCCTCTTCGAGGGCGCCGAGCGCGTGCTCGTCCCGAAGGGCCTGCGGCTGTGACGGCGGAGGCGGCCGGTGCGATCTTCTCGCCTCCGCCCCCCTTCCCGCCCCCCCGATGCCCGACGCCCTCCCGCCGCTCCGCGAGCGCCTCGCCGAGGTCTTCGACCTGAACCGCGCCGCCGCCGTCCTCGAATGGGACCAGGAGACGTACCTCCCGCCGGGCGGGGCCGAGGCCCGCGCAACCCAGGTGGCCACGCTCCGCCGCCTCGCGCACGAGCGGTTCACCGACGACGCCGTCGGCGCCTGGCTGGAGGCGGCGGACGGGGAGACCGAGGGGCTCGACGAGGACCACCCCGACCGCGCGCTCGTCCGCGTCACCCGCCGCGACTGGGCCCGTGCGACGCGGCTGCCGTCGGCGCTCGTGGCGGCCCTCGCCGAGGCGAAGGGCCACGCCCTCGACGCCTGGAAGGCGGCCCGCGCCGCGAGCGACGTCGGCCGCTTCGCCCCCCACCTCCAGCGGATCCTCGACCTCAACCGCGAGCAGGCCGAGCGCCTCCTCCCCCTCCTCCAAGAGGAGCGCGCGGCGGAGGGCATGACGCTCAGCGACGAGCCGCTCTACGACGCCCTCCTCGACGCCTACGAGCCCGGCGCCACGACCGACGAGATCGCCGCCGTCTTCGCCGACCTCCGCGCCCACCTCGTCCCCCTCGTCGAGGCCATCGCCGACCGGCCCCCGCCGGACGACGCCCTCCTCCGCCGGCGCTACCCGGAGGCGGCGCAGTGGGCCTTCGGCCTGGAGGTGGCCCGCGCCCTCGGCTACGACCTCGACCGGGGGCGGCAGGACCGCTCGGCCCACCCCTTCACGACGGCCTTCGCCACGACCGACGTCCGCATCACGACGCGGCTCGACGAGGCGTTCTTCCCGACGGCCTTCTTCGGCACCGTCCACGAGGTGGGCCACGCGCTCTACGAGCAGGGCGTGGACCCGGCGCTCGACCGCTCGCCCCTCGCCGACGGCACCTCGCTCGGCGTGCACGAGAGCCAGTCGCGGCTCTGGGAGAACCAGGTGGCACGCAGCCGGGCGTTCTGGACGTTCTGGCTGCCGCGCGCGCAGGCACACTTCCCCGAGGCCCTCGCCAGCGCGGACGCCGAGGCCCTCTACCGCGCCGTCAACCGCGTCGCGCCCAGCCTCATCCGCGTCGAGGCCGACGAGCTGACGTACCACCTCCACATCCTCCTCCGGTTCGAGATCGAGCGCGAGTTCGTGGCCGGGCGCCTGGCCGTGGCCGACGTGCCGGACGCCTGGGCCGCACGGATGGAGGCGTTCCTCGGCCTCACGCCGCCGAGCGACGCCGACGGGTGCCTGCAGGACATCCACTGGGCGCTGGGGGCGATCGGCTACTTCCCCACCTACACCCTCGGCACCCTCATGAGCGCCCAGCTCTTCGAGGCCGCCCGCCGCGACCTCGGCGACCTCGACGAGGCCTTCGCCCGCGGCGAGTACCGCCCGCTCCTCGACTGGATGCGCCAGCACGTCCACCGCTGGGGCCGCGTCCGCTCCGCCCGCCAGATCCTCCAGGAGACGACGGGCGGGCCGCTCTCGGCCGCGCCGTGGCTGGCCTACGCCCGGGAGAAGTTCGGCGCCCTCTACGGACTGGCGTGAGCGCCGGCGCACAGGCGCACGCTAGCCACCCATCCCGCCCTCCTCCACGAGGGGGAGGCTGACGAGGTTGGCGAAGAGCCGCCACGCGCCGGGGTTGAGCGCCTCCAGCTGGCGGTAGAAGACGAGCGGGCTGTAGAGGTACGTCCCCTCCCCCGCCTCGGCCAGGAGGAGGCCGCCCCGGAGCGGCGCCTCCCCGGCGTCGCCGACGCCGACGAGCTCCTGGTAGCGGGCGTCGTACTCGCTCGGGAAGTAGAGCCCGCGCTCCTGCACCCAGCCGTCCCAGTCGGCCGCCGCGATGGCGTGGGGCGCGCGGAAGACGGCGTGCCCGGGCGCGAGGAGCTCGACGGGCGCGTCCTCCATCGTCACGCGGTCACGGCCGAGGCGGAGCGGGTACGGTGCCCACCCCCCCTCCGGCACCTCGACGAGGGTGTCGAAGAAGCCGCCCGTGTTGCCTCCGGCGTTCCACTCGAACAGCTTGTGGTAGCCCACCACGAGGTGGCCCCCGTCGCGCACCCAGTCGAGGAGGCGGTCGTTGTGCGCGCGGAGGTCGGGGCGAACGAGGTAGGCGCGGATGTCGAGGACGACGGTGTCGAGGCCGTCGAAGGCGCCTGCGGCGAGGGCCGTCGAGTCGAGGACGACGACCTCGGCGCCCATGGCGCGCAGGGCGTCCTCGGTGACGCGGTCGTAGGAGCGGACGAACCCGACGCGGAGCCCCTCGGCCACCCGCACGTCCGGCAGCACCGCCGCCGGGCGCGTCACCCGGTAGGGGTCGGCCGGCGCGCTCGTGGGCGTGGCCTCCGCCGTCACCCGGACGGCGTAGGCGCCCGGCGCGGCGCCCTCGGCGAGCCGGGCGTGGAGGACGGCGGCCGTGTCGGCGGGCGCGAGCGTCGCGGCGTCGGTAGCGACGACGGCCCCGCTCCCGTCGGTCACCTCCAGCGTGAGGCGCACCGCGTCGGCCGCCGGGTCGTGGGTCCGCACCGCGACGGGGACGGCGTTGTCCCCGGCGACCAGCCGGACCGGCGCCGGGTCGAGGTCGACGACGACGGGCGGGACGACCTCGAGCGGGAGGTAGCCGCCGTAGCGCGTGCGTGCAGCGCTCCCCCCCGGCTCCGACACGGTGTAGTGGATCGGCGGACGGCTGAGGAAGCGGTCGTACTGGTAGCGGTGGCGGGGCGCGGTCGGCGCGGCGGCGTCGGGCACGCGGAGGACGAGAGACCCGTCGCGGAGCGGGGCGTCGACCGATCCGTCGCCGAGCGAGATGGCGAGTCGCCCGCCGCGGGTCCGGGGGTCCTCCGGCCACGTGACGGTCACCGCCTGCCCCGGCACGGCCACCGTCTCGCCCACCTGGAGGCCGGGGTAGGGTGCGAGGCGGCCGCTATCGAGGAGGTAGCGCGTGGGCAGGCGCAGCGCCTCCGGCCGCTCCGGCAGCCCGGCCGCGAGGTCGGTGGCCCCGTCGGGGAGCGGGGGCACGCCGTCGGCGCGGCGGTAGAGCACGAAGTACGTCGTGTCGCGGCGGAACCGGTCGGCGAACTTGTCGAAGCCCTGGGAGACGTGCTGCGCGGCCGCCTCGACGGCGAGGTCGGAGCAGCCGGGCGTGTCTTGGAGGGTCCGGCTTGTCGGGCAGGGGTCGCTCACCGGCACGGCCACGTCGTGCGTCCCGTCCGGGCGGAACTGGCGGACGAAGAGGCGGCTCGGCTGCCAGAGGTCCACGCCCTCCTCCGCCAGCTGCTCGGGATGGTAGGCCGGGTCGGCGGCCTTCTCGAACGCCTCCCACGCGCTCAGCCCGACGACCTGGTGGTGCCCGTGCTGCGCCCGCGGCCACACCGTCGTCGTGTCGTGGTTGGTGAAGAGGACGTCGGGCTTGAGCGTGCGGATGAGGTGGACGAGGCGGGCCGTGACGGTGTCGCGCCCGGCGGCCTCCGAGATCGGCGGCCCCTCGGCGTCCCAGAAGCCGCGGCGCGGCCGGCTCCACTCGCGGTACGTCTCGGCGGCGTGCTTCGAGAACCCGAAGTCGTAGAAGTTGAGGAAGTGCACCTGCGTGCCGAGGATGCGCGCGGCCTGCTCCGTCTCGACGGTGCGGATGGCGCCGAGCCGCTCGTAGAGGTCGGGCCCGGCCTCGTTCTGCCCGCCCTCGCCGCGCGTGAAGATGACGGAGGGGGCGAGGGCCCCTTCGTGGTGGCGGTAGTAGGCGAGCGTGGCGCCGTCCTCGTCGTCCGGGTGGGCCGCGAGGTTCATCACCACGAGGGCGCGGGGCGCGCCGTCCTGCGCGGGCGCGGCGAGGGGCAGGGCGAGGAGGGCCGAGAGGGCGAGCAGGCGGGTCGGGAGCGGCATCGGCGAGCGGCGGGTGGCGGCCGCGTGCAGACCCCCGACCGCTGCCCCCCGTTCCCCCCGCCTGAATTGGGAACGGCTTGACGACGGGAACGGCCCGGCAGCGAGAACTTGCGGGCCCGTCCGCCGTCCACCGCCCGTGCCCGCCCTCCCCCCGACCCGCCGCCTCGCCTATCTCGCCTTCGCGACGGCGGGCGTGCTGTGGGGGACCTCGTTCCTCCTCGGCAAGGTGGCGCTCCGCGAGATGGGTGCGCCGTCGCTCGTCCTCTACCGGTTCGTGCTGGCGGCGGCCGTGCTCGTCCCGTTCGTCCCCCGCGCAGGGTGGCAGGCAGCGCGGCGGCACCTCGGCCTCCTCGTGGGGAGTTCGTTCCTGATGGGGCCGGTGATGTTCGTCCTCCAGTTCGAGGGGCTCGACCGCACGACGGCCTCCAGCGCCGCCCTCCTCGTCGGCGTGGCGCCGCCGTCGCTGGCCGTGGCGGCGGCGCTGTTCGACGGCGAGCGGCCGGGGCGGACAACGTGGGCCGCCACCGCGCTCTCGGTCGTCGGCGTGGGTCTCCTCGTGGGCAGCCCGGGCCCCGGCCGTACCCTTCTCGGCGACACCCTCGTGTTCGTCTCGATGCTGGCCGCCGTGGCGTGGACGCTCACGACGCGGCGGCTCGCGCGGCGACTCGGCGTGGCCGCCGCCACCGGCCTCCAGTTCCTCCTCGGCATCGGGTGGCTGCTGCCGCTCGCGTGGGCGCTCGACGGGGCGCCGCCCGTCCGCCTCGCGGCCCTCACGTGGGGTGCGCTCCTCGGCCTCGGGCTGCTGTGCACCGCGCTCACGTTCGGGCTGTGGAACTGGGGGCTCCAGCGCGTCGAGGCCGCGAAGGCGGGCGTCTTCGGCAACCTGGAGCCCGTCGTGGGCGCCGCCCGCGGCGTCCTCCTCCTCGGCGAGCGCCTCGGGCTCCTCGGCCTCGCGGGCGGCGCCCTCGTCCTCGGCGCCGCCTGGCTGGCAACGACGGACGAGCCGGCCGAGCCCGCACCCGACGCCGTCCCGTCTGCATGAGCGCGCCGGACTACCGCCCGCCCGCGCGCTTCCACGGCGCCTCCTTCGCGGGCTACCGCCCGCAGACGCCCTCGCAGGACCGCGCCCTGCAGGAGGCCCGCCGCTTCGCCGAGCGCGTCCGCCGTCGCCACGGCCGCCCCCGCCTCTTCCGCTGGCTCCGACCAGACGACGGCCTCGGCGCGGGGCTCTACCTCGTCGGGCCGGTGGGGACGGGGAAGACCCACCTGCTCGCGGCGCTCTACGGCGCCCTCCACCCGGGCGTGCCGTGCGCGTTCGTGCACTCCAGCACCCTCTTCCGCGCCACGGCGCGCCCCGAGGACTACGCCCGCGCCCTCGCCGAGCGCGTCGACGTCCTCCTCCTCGACGAGGTCGAGCTCGACGACCCCGCCAGCGAGGTCCGCCTCCTCGGCGTGCTCAAGACGCTCCGCCGCCTCGGCGTCACGGTCGCGGCCACGAGCAACGCCGAGCCCGAGCGGTTCGTCTCGGCCGAGTTCGGGCGCGACCGCCTGGAGCGGTTCCTCTCCGAGGAGTTCCGGCGCCAGTACCACGTCGTGTTCGTCGGCGGCGAGGACTTCCGGCAGCGGCTCGCCAAGCCCGGCCGCGCCTTCGTTGGCCCCCCCGACGCCACGCGCGCCGCCCTCCAGGCGGCCTTCGACGCTGCCCGCGGCGAGCGGCGGTGGATCGCCTTCCCGGACCTCCTCCGCCTGGCGACGGAGACCGAGCGCGGCGCCCTCGCCCGAGACCTGGCCTCGCCCGACGCCCTGTTCATCGAAGGCATCACCATCCGCGACACCGACGACGCGCTCCGCCTCCTCCGCGTCGTGGACGACCTCTACGCCGAGCCCGACCCGCCCGTGCTCTACTTCACGGCCGAGGAGCCGCCGGGGCAGTGGTTCACCGCGTCGGCGCAGCACGGCGGCCT
>JAWWCA010000161.1:0-8520 GCA_033720695.1 Rubricoccaceae bacterium | reverse complement strand
TACCCACGTCACTCCGCCATCCTCGGAGCGGTAGAGATCACTGGGTGACTCGGCGTGGCCGGCGAGGTAGTCTCCGTCGCTCGTGACGATCCAGACGTCGAGGTATGGCCGGAAGCTGGGAGCCGTGACCTCCTCCCATTGCATCCCATGATCGGGGGTTCGGAAGAACCGTCCCCCGGCCTGGTCGGCCGCGAGCACGGCATCGCCGTCGGCGAGGAGCGGGTATAGCCACTCGCCCTCGGGGATCCCGTCGCTCATCCGTACCCAGGTCAGAGCCGGTTGCGCCGCAGCGCCGAGCGCAACCAGGAAGAAACCCACGAGGACCGCAAGAGACCGCTTGACGTCGCGTTCCATGTCGGAATCGGCAGATGAATGGAGGAAGCTAGCCCCCCCCCCGCATTCCTCTCCAATCCCCAAACGGGTGCCCTCACGCGTCACGTGTCAGCCGCGGTACGTCTCGATCAGCTCCTCGATGCCGTCCGTGTCGCCGATGATGGTGAGGCGGTCGCCGGCCCGCAACTCGGTCGCGCCGCTGGGCACCTCGATCTGGCCGCCGCGGCGGATGAGCGCGACGAGGGTCCCGGTCGGGAAGCGGACGTCCTTGAGCGCCTTCCCGATGAGGGCCTCAGTGGCGTCGCCCTGACGGAGCGAGAGCGAGAGGTAGCGGTCGTGGGCGATGAGCGTCTCCTTCAGCTCCTGCTCCGTCCGCGCCGAGCGCCAGGCGTCGAGGAACTTCTCGTCGTCGATCCGGCTCGCGATGTTGGCGAGGGTGCGGAGGTGGCGGCCGGGCGGGTCCTCGGGGCTGATGAGGAAGAAGATGGCGTAGACGGGCTCCTCGGCGTCGTGGAAGGTCTCGGCGTCCTCGAACCGGATGCTGAGCCCCGTGCGGCAGCGCACCATCACGAGGTGCGACTCCGAGATCTCGGCGAGGCGCTGATGGGGGAGGGCGGCCCCGTGGGAGACCGGCGTGGCGCCGTAGCGCGAGCCCTCCCTGAACCCCCGAGCGAGGGCGTCCTCGGTGAGCGGGAGCCGCCGCGCCAGGACCGCCGAGGCCCGCCGCACGACGTCCTCGAAGTCGGTGGGATCGTCGAGGTCGATCACCGCGGCCTGGGTGACGAGGTGCTCGAACGGGGCCTCGTCGGTCATCCCCTTCTCCTTGAGGATCGTCCGCAGCTCGCCGTCCAGCCCAGCATACTGATTCTGGCCGAGCCGCGCGAAGAGGTGGTAGATGGCGCCCGCCCGCTCCACGCGCTCGTTGTCCCGCACGTAGACCACGTACCACACGACGCCGCCGAGGATGAGGAGCAACGTGAGACCGATCGTGAGCGCCCCGAGCTGCGCCACGAGCACGAGGGGGGTGATGGTGCCGACGATCTGGACCCACGGGTAGAGCGGGCTCCGGTAGCCTGGCACGTAGCCCGGGATCCGGCTCTCGCGCATCACGATCAGCGCGACGTTGAGCAGGCCGAAGATGAGGAGCTGGAACGCGCTCGCCAGCTTCGCGATGCCCTCCACGTCCAGCAGCATGATCACCGCGATCATCAGGCCGGAGGTGAGGAGCACGGCCGGGACCGGCGTCCCGAACCGACCCACCGTCCCGAGCCGGTCGGAGACGAGGTGATCGCGCGCCATCGCATACGGGTAACGCGAGGCCGAGAGGATGCCGGCGTTGCCCGTGGAGGCGAATGCCGCGATCGCGGCGATCACGATGAGGAGGAGGCCGAGGTCGCCGGGGAGCCAGGTGAAGAACGCCTCGGCCGCCGTCGCCACCGGCGTGAGGTCGCTGCGGAGCTCGCTCGGGTCCAGCACCGCTACCATGATGAACACGCCCACGACGTAGATGAACGTAGCCGTGAGCAGCGAGAGCAACATCCCGAGAGGGATGTTGCGGTCGGGGTTCTGGACCTCTTCGGCCACGCTCGTCACCTTTGTCAGCCCCGCGTAGCTCACGAACACGAACCCGATGGTGCCGACGAGGGCCCCCCAGCCGAAGGGGGCGAACGGCGTGAGCTGCCGCTCGAGCTCGCCGCCCGGGAGCGTACCGACGGCCACGAGCCCCTGCACGACGAAGAAGGCCAGCACGCCCACGAGCGTCGCCACGAGGATGCGCTGGAGCCCCGTCGTCTCCTTCGCACCGAACACGTTGAGGACCGTGAACGCGACCGTCAGCCCGACGGCGAGCGCTTTGATGGGCACCTCGTCCATGAACAGCACGAGGTACGCCCCCATGCCGACGAGGGCGAACGCGCTCTTGAGCACGAGCGCGAGCCACGTCCCGATCCCGCCGACCGTCCCGGCGAGGGGGCCGAGGCTCCGGTCGAGGAAATAGTACGTGCCGCCAGACTTCGGCATCGCCGTGCTCAGCTCGGCGATGGAGAGCATCGCGGGGAGGATGAGCACGCCCGCCAGGAAGTAGGCGAGGACCGTGGCCGGGCCCGCCTGCGCCGTGGCCAATCCCGGCAGCAGGAAGAACCCCGACGAGAACATGGCGCCGGTGCTGATCGCGTAGACGTCGAACAGCGTCAGCTCTTTTTTGAGGCGTTTCGGCTCGTCGGGCACAGGCAGCGGGAGAGGCGGGCGGGGTGAGAAGCTACCTCACCCGCCGGGTTCCCTACCCGACGGCCTCTTCCTCCCGCATCAGCTCCTCCACGGGCGGGAGGTCGTGGTACCAGTCGTGGTGCTTGCTCCACTGGCGGCACGCGAGGCACATCGTGTCGCGCCACACCTTCTTGCACGCCGGGCACTGCCCGCCCGTGTCGAAGGTGTTCCAGACGTGGCGGCACGTGCACTGCCAGCGGGCGTCGGGCGGCGGCTCCCAGCGGCACGTCGGGCAGTAGATCTCCATAAGATGTAGAATCTGCTGCTTAACTCTACGCGCCGCGTCGCCACGGGGTCCGGCTTCGGCCAGCTCAGTCGGTACTGGTGAACGCACTGGAGCCGACGTCGCGCTCCTGTCGGAGGACGCGGGCAATGAGCACCCGATCTCGGCCCCCAGCGGCCGTGAAGTAGAAGACGGTCACCTTCAGCCGGTTGATCGAGAAGCTTCGTAGGCCCGGAGCGAGCTCGCTCCGGTCTCGGCCGAGTTCGGGGAAGTCCGAGAGCCGGTCGAAGCTGTCGAAGAGGGTGTCGGTGAGCAGGTCGCGGGCCTTGTCGCTGTACTCGCTGGCGTACTCGGCGAGGTTGAGGATGTCCTCCCGCGCGCTCGGGAGCAAGTCGTAGCTCCTCATGCTAGACGGAGACCGAGTCCGCGCCGCCCGGTGCCGGACGCTCGCCGCGTTCGACCTCGCCGCGGAGTTCGGCCATCCGCCGGCCGATGAGCTCGCGCATCTGCTCCCTCGTCACCTCGACAGGGGTGCCACTCTCTAAGCCCTCGTGGATGAGCCGGCGCAGGTCGGCCAGCTTCATCTCTTGCGCTTCGAGGAGGCGGAGCCCCGTCCGGACGACTTCGGAGGCGGAGCTGTAGCGCCCGCTCTTGACGAGGTCGCGGATGTAGCCTTCCTGCTCGGGCGGGAGGGAGACGTTCATGGCTCTGGTGGTCTGGGGCATAGGGGCATAGTAGCGCGACGCTCCTTCGATGTCAATTATTGACATCGGTTCCCCAGAGTGATCAATCCGGGAGTCAGCGATCTTCATCAGACCCCCCAACCCCCACGCGCCTCAGAGCCTCCAGCGTGCGCTTATACCTCGGGGGCGCCCCTATCGTCCATCGCCAGACCGTGCAGGGTGTCACACCGAGTTTTTCGGCGAGCTCCTCCCTCGTCCACCCCTCGCGGCGCTGAACGGCCGCGAGCTCCTCGGCGAGCGATTTAGGCTCAGGGTGCGGGTCGTAGCCGAGGAAGGCGATGATGCGCGGCCAGTAGGGGTGGCTCGGGGAACGGTCCCCCCGCTCCCAGTCTGCAAGCGCAAACACGCTCGCCCCCAGGTGCTTGGCTGCCTCGTCTCGGGAGAGGCCGAGGGTGATCCGGCGGGCGCGCAGGTGGTCGCCCACCGTCTTCAACTCGGCCGTACAGACCACCGGAGTGGGCTTCTCGGCTCGGAGAGAGACGTTTGCAAAAGGGAAGGCAACCGTCGTGGTGCTTGCTCCACTGTCGGCACGCGAGGCACATCGTGTCGCGCCACACCTTCTTGCACGCCGGGCAGTAGATCTCCATCAGCATGAGGGCAGAACGGGGCTCTACGCCCGACGGCGCCGCCGTGGTCCGGCCGGGGCCGACCGTGCGACCCCGGCCTCCGGGCTGTGGTGCCGCTCAGCTCGCGGCCGACCGTGCGGCGTGGAGGTACAGCTGCGCGAGGTGGGGATCCTTCTCAAAGCGCGCGCTGCGGACGAGGAAGTCGGACACCCAGCCGTCCCGCATGGTGGAGAGGGCCGCGAGCGCGAGGAGGCGGACCCGCTTGTCGGCGTGGTCACGGAAGAGGCGGACGACCTCGAACCGGGCCGCGCGCACGTCCACCCGGTCGCCGTACGCGACGACGTGCTGGAGCGCGCTGCAACGAACGCCGTGGTTGTCCGTCTTCAGGGCTGCGACGAGGTTGTCCCCGAAGGCGGCCCAGGCCGCGGCGTCCGCATCGGGCGGCGGCGGCGTGAGGTCGGGCGTGGCGGCCTGAGCGGGGACGGCGAGGACGAGCGCGGAGAGGAGAATGAGCCGTACCATGACGACCTCCATCGGGTTGGTTGTGGGGACCCCCCTCCTTTCGCGAGGGACGGATGTGTGGTTGCGGAGCGCACAAATTTATCGCTACATGCTAAAATTACAGCATGCGGCGTTTTAGGGGGTCGCCCACCCATCGGCACGCGTTCCGCACCTTTTGTTCAATTGACCCCGGCACGCCGGCGCGCTAGCTTTGTGGGCTCTGACTCCGCGAATCCAGCCCGGCCCCACGGCCGCGCCTCCGATGAAGAAGGACCTCCACCCCGACTACCCGTTCATGACCGTCAAGCTCGCGGACGGGACCACCTTCACCACGCGCTCGACGATGGGCGTCGAGCAGTACAACTCGGAGGTGGACTCGTCGAACCACCCGTTCTACACGGGCAAGCGGACGATGGTCGACACCGCCGGGCGCGTCGAGAAGTTCCGCCGCCGCTACGGCATCGAGACGCCGGAGGGCGAGGAGGGCTGAGCCTCCCCGCATCCGCTCGGTTCGAGGCGAAGGGCACCGCGCCCTTCGCCTCGTTTCGTTGCGCTACGGCGTCAGCACCACCTTCCCCCGGTTCTGGCGCCCCTCGATGTAGGCGTGCGCCTCGGCCGCCCGCTCGAACGGAAACGACCGGTCCACGAACGGCTGGACCTGCCCGCGCACGTAGTAGGCGAGCAGCTTCCGTGCCCACCCCCCGATGCGCTCCCCCTCGCCCCAGAGGTGCCCGAGGTTGACGCCGAGCACCCCGTGGTTCCGGTTGATGAGCGAGAGCGGGCTGAGCCGCCGCCAGGGGATGCCGAGCGCCATCTTCAGCATCCCAAGCTTCCCTCCCCCCGCCACCGACGAGATGCCGTAGAGGACGACGCGGCCCGTCGGCGCGAGGACGTCGAGGCTCTTGGCCCAGTGCGCCCCGCCGATGGGGTCGAGGACGAGGTCGACGCCGTCCCCGTCGGTGAGGTCCCGGACCTCAGCCACCCAGTCGTCGGTCCGGTAGTCGACGGCGTGGTCGTAGCCGCGCTCGCGCACGAAGTCGTGCTTGCCCGGCGAGGCCGTCCCGAGGAGCTCGACGCCGTAGATCCTCCCGAGGTCGGCCGCGGCCGTGCCGACGCCGCCGGAGGCGCCGTGGACGAGCACGCGCATGCGGCGCCCGCCCAGCTCCTGCGCGTGGCGGACCCCGCCCATCACCACCATCATCTGGAAGGCCGTGAGGTAGGTGACCGGGAGCGCCGCGCCGACCTCGGCCGTCATCCCCTCGGGCCGCGGGAACACCGACGCGGCCGGCACCACGACCGCCGAGCTGTACCCCCCGAAGCGGACGAGCGCGAGGACGGGGTCGCCCACAGCCGGACGCTCGACCCCGTCGCTCACGGCATCCACCGTCCCGGCCACCTCGTAGCCGACGACGGCCGGGAGGTCGGGCGCGTCCGGGTAGAGCCCCTGCCGGGCGAGGATGTCGGCGAAGTTGATCCCGGCGGCCTCGACGGCGATGCGCACCTGTCCGGGTCCCGGCACCGGGTCGGGCGCCTCGCGCAGTTCGAGGACCTCGGGCGGGCCGGCGTTCGGGATCCAGACCTGTTTCATGGGAGAGGGGAGGTGGGTGAGGGCCGATGGACGGCTGCCGCCCGAGACCGTTCCTCGCTATCCTCCCTCCACCACCTGCCCCACCGAGCGTTGAACCCCCTCCCCCTCATCCTCCAGAAGCGCGACGGCGAGGCCCTCGACCCCGACGACGTGTCCGCCCTCGTCGCCGCCTACACGGCGGGCGCGGTGCCGGACTACCAGATGGCCGCCTTCCTCATGGCCGCCTTCCTCCGGGGCCTCGACGAGGCCGAAGCCGCCGCCCTCACGCGCGCCATGCTCCACTCGGGCGAGGTCCTCGACCTCTCCGACCTCCCCGGCACGAAGGTGGACAAGCACTCGACCGGCGGCGTCGGCGACAAGGTGTCGCTCCTCCTCGCCCCGCTCGTCGCCGCCTGCGGCGTGCCCGTCCCCATGATCTCGGGCCGCGGCCTCGGCCACACCGGCGGCACCCTCGACAAGCTGGAGGCGATCCCCGGCTTCGACGTGAACCTCTCCGTCGAGCAGTACCGGCGGCAGCTGGAGCGGATCGGGGTCGTGATGATCGGGCAGACGGCCGAGATCGCGCCGGCCGACAAGAAGCTCTACGCCCTCCGCGACGTCACGGGCACGGTCGAGAGCATCCCGCTCATCGCCGCCTCCATCATGTCGAAGAAGCTGGCCGAGGGCATCGACGCGCTCGTGCTCGACGTCAAGAGCGGGCGCGGCGCCTTCATGAAGCGGG
The DNA here is from genome assembly GCA_033720695.1 of Rubricoccaceae bacterium. Classification (GTDB taxonomy): domain Bacteria; phylum Bacteroidota; class Rhodothermia; order Rhodothermales; family Rubricoccaceae; genus DATGQT01. The sequence goes on along the minus strand of JAWWCA010000161.1, from coordinate 1,580 downwards.
AGGCCGACGCCCGCCGTCTCGCCGAGACCCTCGTCGGCATCGGCCGCGAGTTCGGCAAGCCGACCGTGGCCCTCCTCACGGCGATGGACGCGCCGCTGGGCCGCGCCATCGGGAACTGGCCGGAGACGGCCGAGGCCACGCGCGTCCTCCGCGGCGAGACGCCCGCAGGGGGCCCCGTGCCCGATCTCCTGGAGGTCACGCTCGCGTTGGCGGGTGAGATGCTCTGCCTCGGGGGCGTCGCCGGTTCGCCTGACGAGGGGCGGCAGCGGGCGCAGCACGCCCTCGACGCCGGCCTCGCCTTCGAGACGTGGGTCGAACTGGTGGACGCGCAGGGCGGCGACCTCGCCGTGCTCGACGACCCCGACGCCCGCGAGGGCAGCGCCCCCGTCGCCGAGATCCGGGCCCCTGACGACGCCGAGGGATACGTGACCGAGATCGACGCCCTCGCCCTCGGATGGGCCTCCGTGGCCCTCGGCGCCGGGCGGCGGCGCAAGGAGGACGCGGTGGACCCCGTGGCCGGCTTCGTCCTCAACAAAACCGTCGGCGACGCCGTAGAACCGGGCGCCGTGCTCGCCACCGCCACCGCGGCCGACCCGTTGCGGCTGGACGCGGCCGCGGTGCGGGGGGCGTTCCGGTTCGGGCCGGCACCCCCGCCTGCAACTTCGCGGCTACTCGACCGCTACGAGGACGCGCGCTGGACCGGCACCTGACGGCCCTGCACCTTACATTGACCCCCACCGCTCACTGATCGGGGCGCCCCCGAGGCCCCTCGATCCGAACACCGCAAGTCCCATGTCCCTCTGGAAGCGATTCACGCGCCTCATCAAGTCCATGTTCGGCGGGGCCATCTCGGCGATGGAAGACCCCCGGCTGATCCTGGAGCAGAACATCCGGGAGCTGAACGACCAGGTCCCGAAGATGAACGAGAACATCGCGACGGTGAAGGCCAACGTGATGCTGCTCCAGAAGGAGCACCGGCGCTACGACGCCGAGCTCCAGAGCCTCACGGCCAAGATCAAGGCCGCCATCCAGGCCGGCCGCGATGACATCGCGCAGCGCTACGCCGTCCACCTCCAGGACATCAAGGAGGCCCAGGTCCGCACCAAGGAGCAGCTCCAGTTCGCCGAGCAGGCCTACGAGAAGAGCCTCCAGGTCAAGAAGGCCTTCATGCGCGAGCGCGAGAAGAAGATCACCGAGGCGAAGGAGGCCCTCCGCGCCCACGAGCGCGCGAAGTGGCAGGCGAAGATCGCCGACACCCTCGAGCAGTTCGAGGTGGCCGGCGTGGACGCCACCCACGACGAGATGCTCACGCGCGTCAACGAGATGACGGCCAAGAACGAGGCCCGCATGGAGATGGCCCTCGACTCCATCGACACCGAGGCGCTCAAGATTGAGGAGGACGCGCAGGAGATCCAGGCGGCCGAGCTCGTCAAGCAGTTCAAGCTTGAGATGGGGCTCGCGGAGCCGGCGCCGCCCGTGGCCTCGCCCGAGCCCGAGCTCCGCATCCCCGAGGCCGAGGAAACCGGCGGCGACGCCGCCCCCGCCGAGCGCCGACGCGAGCGGACGGAGTAGCGCTCCCC
>JAWWCA010000160.1:0-8635 GCA_033720695.1 Rubricoccaceae bacterium | reverse complement strand
TACGCCGCTTACACCCCATGCTTCCGGCGCGAGGCCGGCTCCTACGGCAAGGACGTGCGCGGGCTCAACCGGCTCCACCAGTTCGACAAGGTCGAGATCGTCCGCTTCGTCCACCCGGACGAGAGCTACGACCACCTCGAAGGGATGCGCGAGCACGTCGAGGGCCTGCTCCAGGCGCTCGGCCTCCCCTACCGCCGGCTCGTCCTCTGCACCGGCGACATGGGCGTCACCCAGACCAAGACGTACGACCTCGAGGTGTGGAGCGGCGGGCAGGAGCGATGGCTGGAAGTCTCGTCGGTGTCCAACTTCGAGGCGTTCCAGGCGCGGCGCGCGAACATCCGGTTCCGGCCCGCGGGCGGCGGCAAGCCGCAGTTCGTCCACACCCTCAACGGGAGCGCCCTCGCCCTCCCCCGCATCGTCGCGGCGCTCCTGGAGAACGGGCAGCAGGAGGACGGGAGCATTGCGATCCCCGAGAGGCTGCACCCGTACGCGGGCTTCGACCGGATCGGCTGAGCCCGGCGCTCGGGCGAGCGCCCCGGGGCGGCGGGGCACCATCCGTAACCCGGAGCCGGGCGAAGCGAACCGGCCGCGGGGCGTCGATGGGGAGGGGTGTCGCGGAGGCGCGCCACGGGCCTGGGATTGAAGGCGTTTGCACGGTCTTTGCCGAGGGTCGGGCCGGAGGCCCACCCGGCCGTCGCTCCCCGCTCTTCACCCCGCTCCGATGGACCGTCGTCAGTTCCTGCGCCGCTTCGCGGGCGAGGCCCCCGCGCCCCCGCCCTCCCCCCCGCCCGTCTCGTCCGGGCTGGAGCCGTACACCGGCCCCTGGGACGAGCCCCAGGCCGCGCACCTCATCCGCCGCGCCCTCTTCGGCCTCACCCGGGCCGACCTCGTGGACGCCCTGTTCCGCTCCCCGGCCGGGGCCGTCGACCACCTCGTGGACACCGCGGTCGCGCGGCCCCTCCCGGCGGCGCCGTCGTGGTACAACACGGCCGGCACCAACATCGCGTGGCGCTACGAGTGGCAGGAGGCGTGGTACGCCGAGATGCGCGCGGGCGGGCTGAAGGAGCGGATGACGCTGCTGTGGCACGACCACTTCGTCACGGCCATCGACGTCTACGGCCACGCCGCCTTCGCGTACCAGTACCTCACGAAGCTCCGCACCCACGCCCTCGGCAACTTCCGCACGCTGCTCCACGCCGTCGGCACCCTCCCGGCGATGCTGATCTACCTCGACGGCGAGGACTCCTCTGCCGGCAACATCAACGAGAACTATGCCCGCGAGCTGCTGGAGCTGTTCTCGATGGGCCGCGTCGGGCCCGACGGGCAGGACAACTACACGCAGCAGGACATCGTCGAGGCCGCCCGCGCCCTCACCGGGTGGGTCGTCAACATGAGCACGCTGCGGGGCGAGTTCGACCCCAGCCGCCACGACGGCGGGGCCAAGACCATCTTCGGCCGGACGGGCACGTGGGACTACGACGACGTCCACGACATCCTCTTCGACGAGCGCGAGGAGGAGATCGCCTCCTGGGTGGCGCAGAAGATCTACAGCTGGTTCGTCCACCCCGTCCCGAACCCCGAGGTCGTGGCCGGGATGGCGCAGACGCTCCGGCAGAACGATTTCGAGGTGGCGCCCGTCGTCCGCCAGCTCCTCAAGAGCGCGCACTTCTACGAGGAGGCCTTCGTCGGGTCGCGGATCAAGAGCCCGTGCGAGTACCTCGTCGGCCTGACGCGCGAGCTGGGGATCGTCCCGCCCCAAGCCCTCCTGGGGCGGTTCCGAGAGACCGGCTACAACCTGGGCCAGGACCTCCTCAACCCCCCGACCGTGGCCGGCTGGCCCGGCTACGCCCCCGACGAATACCGCGCCTGGATCACGACGGGCTCGGTGCCCGAGCGGCGGGCCGAGGCCACGAACGCGCTCGAAGGCAACGGCGCCTTCCCGTCGTTCGACCCGCTCCCGCTCGTCGAGGCCCTCTCGGACGCCACGAGCGCCGCCGCGATCGCGCGCGACCTCGCCGCGCACCTCCTCCCCGCCCCCCTCGACGACGACGACCTCACCGAGCTCGAGGCCATCCTCCTCGACGGCGCCCCGTGGTGGGAGTGGGTGACGCTCTACCAGTCGAACCCCGAGGCCGCGCGGCAGCGCGTCCGCCTCCTCCTCGACCACCTCGTCAACCTCCCCGAGTACCAGCTGACGTGAGCGGGTGCCCCGCCGACGAGGCTCGGACTCTCTGATCCGAGCCGACCGCCCTGCCTCCCGAACCCCGGACCCCACCATGTGCCAGCACCCTCACCCCCCGCGCTCCGACCGTGCCATCTCGCTGGCGCATGGCGCCGACCACGACCGTGACCACGCCGCGTGGAGCCGGCGCACCTTCCTCAGCCGGTCGGCCCTGGCCGCGGGCGGCACGGCGTTCCTCCTCAACGGGGTCCCCGTCCACGCCTCCAGCGGCTCGTCGCTCCTCCACCTCCTGAGCCGGTTCGGCGCCGACCGCGTCCTCGTCCTCATCCAGATGGCCGGCGGCAACGACGGCCTCAACATGGTGGTCCCGGTCACGAACGACCTCTACTACCAGCGGCGACCCACGATCGCCGTCCCGCAGTCCAACACCTTCCGGCTCGACGACGACTACGGCCTCCACGGCGCCATGGGCGCCGCCGAGCCGATGTGGGGCGACGGCCACCTCGCCGTCGTCCAGACCGTCGGCTACCCGGACCACAACCTCTCCCACTTCCGCTCGACCGACATCTGGGCCTCGGCCTCCGATGCCGACGAGACGCTCTCCTCGGGCTGGACCGGCCGCTACCTCGACCACGCCTACCCCGACTACGTCACGAGCCCGCCGGAGTACCCCGTCGCCGTGCGGATCGGCGGGGCGAGCGCCCTGCTCGTCCGCGGCGGCGCGACCTCGATGGGGATGAGCTTCTCGAACGCCGACCAGCTCCTCCAGCTCGCCACGACGGGCCAGTTCTACGACGAGGACGACGTGCCGCCCGGCGTCTACGGCGAGGAGCTCTCGTTCATCCGCTCGATCTACAACGCCTCGCTCCGCTACCGCGACGTCGTCGTGGAGGCGGCGAACGCGGCCACGAACGCCGCCGAGTACCCCACCGACGGGCTCGGATCGAGCCTCGCCCTCATCGCCCGCCTCATCAAGGGCGGGCTGCCGTCGCGGCTCTACGTGGTCGAGCACGGCGGGTTCGACACCCACTCGAACCAGACGGACCGCCAGCCCGACCTGCTCCAGCGCCTCGCCGAGAGCCTCGCCGCCTTCGACGTCGACCTCGCCGACGGCGGACGCAGCGACACCGTGATGTCGATGACGTTCTCCGAGTTCGGGCGCCGCGTCGAGGAGAACGGCTCGGGCGGCACCGACCACGGCACCGCCGCCCCCCTCGTCCTCGCCGGCGGCGGCGTCAACGGCGGCCTCTACGGCGACGGCCCCGACCTCGCCGACCTCGACGGCAGCGGCAACCTCCACCACTCCGTGGACTTCCGGCAGATCTACGCCACCCTCCTCCGCCAGTGGTTCGGCGTGCCGCAGGCCGAGACCGACGCCCTCCTCGGCGGCGCCTTCGACCCGCTCGGCTTCATCGGCAACCCCGTGGCCGCCGAGCCTGGGGCGGCGCCCCACGCGGCCGTCCTCGAGGCCCCCTACCCCAACCCGTTCCGCGGCCGGACCACCGTGGCGTTCGCGCTCGACCGGCCGGGCCGCGTCGCGCTCACCGTCTCCGACGCCCGCGGGCGCCTCGTGGCCCGGCTCGCCTCGGGGCCCCACACGGCGGGCCGGCACGCCGTGCCGTTCCACGCCGACGGCCTCCCGAGCGGGGTCTACCACCTCCGGCTGGAGACCGACAAGGGCGTCCAAAGCCGGCCCGTCACTGTAGTCCGCTAGCGGACCGGCCGATACCGCGCGCGCACCCGCCTTCTGTCCCCCATGCCTCGCCCGATTCGCCTGCCCTTGCTCGCGGCGCTCCTCGCGTCCGCCCTCGGCCTCGCCGCCTGCGACGACGCCGACCCCACCGATCCCAACGACCCCATCGACGGCCCTCCGGTCGTGGCCGAGGCGCTCCCCGGCTACCCCGTCCTCCTCGACGGCCAGTGGGGCTTCGCCGACCGCGAGGGTCGCATCCGCGTCGAGCCGCGGTTCGACTTCGCCGACGGCTTCTACGACGGGCTCGCGGCCGTGCAGCGCGGGATGCAGTGGGGCTACGTGGACTCCACGGGCGCCTTCGCCATCGACGCGCAGTACGAGGCCGTGGACCGGTTCGGCGACGGCCTCGCCCCCGTCCGCCTCGACGGCAAGTGGGGGTACGTGCGGCCCGACGGCTCGCTCGCCGTGCAGCCGATCTACGACGCCGCCCGCCCGTTCTCCGACGGCCGCGCCGCCGTCCGCGACGGGCTCCGGTGGGGCTACCTCGCCGCCGACGGCAGCGTGGCCGTCGAGCCTGCCTACGCCGCCGTCTCCGACTTCTCCGACGGCTACGCCGCCGTGCAGACGGCCGATGGCTGGGTCTACATCGGCCCCGGCGGCGGCATCCAGATCGCCGGTCCCTTCGAGGGGGCCGCGGCCTTCTCCGACGGCCTCGCCCCCGTCCTGATCGGCGAGTCCTGGGGCTACGTGGACGCCGGGGGGCGGATCGTCGTCAACCCCATCTACGAGGAGGCCGGCCCGTTCTCGGAGGGCGCCGCCCGGGTCCGCGTCGACGGGAACGTCGGCTTCCTCCTCCGTGACGGCTCCTACCTCGTCGAGCCGAAGACCGCCGAGGCCGGCGACTTCGCCGAGGGCCGCGCCCCCGTCCGCTTCCGCGACGACTGGACGTACGTGCGACGCACCGACGGCCTCGTCGTGGGCAGCCCGGCCTTCGACGCGGCGGGCCCGTTCCGCGGCGGCCTCGCCCAGGTGACCGTCGACGAGGCCGTCGGCTACATCGACGCCGACGGCGCTTACGTCTGGCACCCCACCGAGTAGCCCGCCGCACCGACAGGCCGGGCCGTCGAGCCCGCGCCCCGGATCCGCGCTCTCCATCCCCCCGACCCCCATGAAGCGCTCCGCCTTCTTCCTGACCGCCCTCCTCGTCCTCGGCGCCTGCGACGACGCCGCGCCGGAGGATCCCATCGACGACCCCAATCCCCCCGTTGCCGACGTCGCGCTCTATCCCGTCGAGCGCGGCGACCGCTGGGGCTACATGGACGCCTCCGGCCGTCTCGTCGTCCAGCCCGAATACCGCTCGGCCCGCGCCTACGAGAACGGCTACGCCGTCGCGACGAACTGGGAGGACGGCGCCAACTACGCCTACTACCTCCGCGCCGACGGCTCGACCGCCTTCCGCGTCCAGGCCGACGAGGCCTACCCCTTCTTCGAAGGCCGCGCCCGCGTGCGCGCCGACGGCCGGTGGGGGTTCATCGACTCGACCGGCGCCTACGTCATCAACCCCTACCTCAACGACGCCCGCGACTTCTCCGACGGCCGCGCCCGCGTGAAGACGACGAGCTACCGCTGGGGCTTCATCGCCACCTCCGGCGACGTCGTCATCCCCACCGAGTACGAGGGGCTGGGCGACTTCCACGACGCGCGGGCCCGCTTTGAGGCCGAAGGGAAGTGGGGCTACCTCGCCCCGGACGGCAGCGAGGCCATCGCGCCTCAGTTCGACGAGGCCCGCGACTTCTCCGACGGCCGCGCCGCCGTCCGCGTGGGTACGCAGTGGGGCTACATCCACGCCTCCGGCCAGTTCGTCCTCCAGCCCCAGTTCATCGCCGCGGGCGACTACGCCGAGGGGCGCGCGCCCGTCCGCACCGAGAACGCGTGGGAGTACGTGGACGAGGCCGGCGTCCGCGTGATCGACCCCGCTTACGAGGACGCCCGCGCCTTCAGCGAGTCCCGCGCCGCGGTCATGATCAACGGCCGCTGGACGTTCATCCGCCCCAACGGCTCGCGCATCCGCAGCCCCGACTTCGACGAGGTGTGGGACTTCATGGGCGGCGTCGCGCGTGTGCGGATCGAGGAGCGGACCGGCTACCTCGACGCCAGCGGCGCCTACGTCTGGTACCCCGAGCAGTAACCCTACTCTTCCCTGACGGGACGCGCCCCGGCTGCCGACGCGGCCGGGGCGCACCTGTGTTGAAGGGCCTGCTGGCGGGGGCCAGCGCTAGACGGGGCGCCTCTGGAGGAGGTCGCGGATCTCGGTGAGGAGCTGCTGGTCGGCCGTGAGCTCAGGCTCCACCGGCTCCTCGGCCACCTCCTGCTCGGCCTCCTTCTTCAACCCGTTGACCCACTTCACGAACAGGAACACCGCGAGGGCCACGATGAGGAACGAGATCAGGGTGTTGACGAGCACGCCCCACTGCATCACGACGGCCCCAGCCGCCTGCGCGGCCTCGAGCGTGTCGTAGGGCCCAGGCGGGTCGCCCGGTTTGAGGACGGTGAAGATGTTGGTGAAGTCGACGCCGCCGAGGAGGAGCCCCAGCGGCGGCATGAGGATGCCTTCCACGAAGGCGGTGACGATCGTGCCGAAGGCCGCGCCGATGATGATGCCGACGGCCATGTCGACGACGCTTCCCTTGACGGCGAACTCCTTGAACTCCTGCCACATGGTGGTCGTGGTGGGTGAGTGGGGAGCGAGGGCGGCACCAAGCCGCCGTCTCAAGGTAGGGACCAGCGCCCATTCGGCGCGCTACTCGGGCGCGACGCTGAGCCGGGCCAGGAGCCAGGTGTGGGGGTCGAGCACGACGGCGGCGGGCGGCCCGTCGAGCGGGATCGTGAGCGTCGCCTCGGCCTCAGCCACCTCGACCGTCTCGACCCGGAGCGGGCCGGGCCGCCCGTCCCCTCCCTGGGGATAGAGTCCGACGTCGAGCGGGAAGCGGAAGGGCGGGCCGTCCTGCGTCTGCCGGACGGTGAGGGCGAGCGCGCCGTCGCGGTACCGCCAGCGGGCCTCGACCTCAGGCTCGGGGCCGCGCCGGAGCCACTGCTCGAAGAACCACCCGAGGTCCACGCCGCTCACCGCTTCGACGGTGCGGCGGAAGTCGTCGGTGGAGGCGTTGCGGCCGCGGTAGAGGGCGTACTGCCGGCGGAGGCTCTCGAAGAACGCGTCGTCGCCGACCTCCCGGCGCAGCATGTGGAGCACCCAGCCCCCTTTCTGGTACGAGTTCGCGTTGAGGAGGTCGAGGGGGTCGGCTGTGAGGGTGTCGAGGACGGGGAGTTCGGGGGCCCGCTCCGAGAGGGCGAGGACGGCGGCGCGCTCGCGCCGGAGCCGCTCCGCCATCGCGTCGCGGCCGTAGACGCGCTCGACGTAGACGTCGGTGAGGTAGGTGGCGAAGCCCTCGGAGAGCCAGAGGTGCGGCCAGTCGGTCTCGGTGACGGCATTGCCGAACCACTGGTGCGCCACCTCGTGCGCGATGAGCGTCTCCATGGCGCGGTCGCCCGTGACGGCGTCCTCGTGGTAGAAGATGTTCGAGGCGTTCTCCATCCCCCCGAAGCGGGTCTTCGACTGCACGCCCGCCAGCTTCTCGTAGGGGTAGTCCCCGATCATCCGCTCGAACACGTCGAGGACCGTCGTCGTCCGGGCGAGGTCGAAGAAGCCGGCCTCGCGGTCCTGCGGGTAGACCCAGCTCTGGACCGGCACGCCGTCCTCCTCCAGGTGCTCGACGGCGAACCGGGCCACGCCGATCACCATGATCTTGGTGGCGAGCGGCTCGTCGGAGCGCCACCTCGTGAGGCGCAGGCCCTCCTCCAGGTCCGTCTCCTCAACGAGTCGCCCGTTGCCGACGACTTGGTAGTGACTTGGAGCATTGACGACCCACTCGACCGTCGCCTTGTCCGACGGGTGGTCCACGGTCGGCAGCCAGTGGCGCGCGCGGTTGGGCCAGTTGTCCCCGAAGAAGGTGCGGTCCCCGTGCTTGTTCGTCGAGATGATGAGGCCGTCGGCGGGGACGCCGCGGTAGATCAGTTTGACCTCGTGCTCCGCACCGGCCGCCCCTGGCGGTACCGGCACCGTCACCCGGTCCCCCTCGTGCACGGGATCGACGGTGGGGCCGTCCACCCAAGCGGCCTGAACGTGCATCCCGGTTTCGCCGTCGCCTCCGATGAGATCCAAGACGAGCGGAGCATTACCAGCCTCGGTCCGGCGTGCGGTGATCGTGGTCGCCCCCTGGATGGCATCCCCGTCGTCGCTCAGCCCCAGTGCGAACTCGTAGTGCAGCACGTCGAACGCGGCGCCGGGCGGGTGCGACTGGGCGCGCACGGGCGCCGCGAGGAGGAGCGCGAGGAGGAGCAGAAGGCGGGGCATGAGCGGGGGTCTCGGGAAGGGACCGGAAGGTAGCGCCCGGGGACAACGGGCGAGCCCCGGCCGCCACTGGGGCAGCCGGGGCTCGGTGCGGTCGGAAGGGACGGGGCTTAGTTGCGCCCGCCGCGGCCACGGCCGCGGCCACCGCCGCCGCGGCGCTCGCGCTCGCGGCCGCCGGAGCCGTTGCTCCGCTCGGAGCGGCGCTGGCGCATGGCCTCCTTCTCCTCCTCGGTCGGCTCGGGGAGGAACGGCGTCCGGGAGAGCCGGAGCTTCCCGTCGTTGCGGACCTCGATGAGCTGGACCTTCACCTTGTCGCCCACCTGCATCACGTCCTCGGGCTTCTCGACGTAGC
>JAWWCA010000159.1:0-8647 GCA_033720695.1 Rubricoccaceae bacterium | reverse complement strand
TCGGGGGGGGCGCCCTCCTCCTCTTCGCCACCAACCTCGTCTGAATCACCGGGGCCGGGATCGGCACCTTTCTCTTCCCGGGGCGGCCCCCCGCGAGCTGGCGCCTGACGGGGGGGGTGCTCGCGGTGTGGGTCGCGCTCCTCGGCCTCCTCACCGCGCTCATCGCCGTTCACGTCGCCGCCTGAGCGCGGACGGCCGGAGGCCTCCGGCCGAGCGTTCGGGCCGCCCCGGTGCCCGGGCCCGCCCCTAGCGCGAACGCCCGATCAGGCGCTGAGGTGAGGCTGGAGGAAGGCTGCAGCGCGGGCCAGCGACGCGTCGGCCTCGGGCAGCCACGGCGTCCAGAGCTGCCACATGTGGAACGCGTCCCGCTCGACGTGGAGCGACACGTCGGCGCCGGCGGCGTGGGCGCGCGCCGCGAGGAGGCGGCCGTCGTCGAGGAGCACCTCGCGCGCTCCGACCTCGACGTGCATCGGTGGGAGGCGGGCGAGGTCGTCGAGGAGCGGCGAGACCTCGGGGTCGCTGAGGGGGCGGTCGCCGAAGGCGAGGCGGGCGAGGGCGCGATCCCGCTCGTCGTCGTTCATCGGGTCGCGCGGGCTGTTCGCCTCGCGGGTGTGGCTCCGGCCCGTCCGGTCGGTGTTGGGCGAGAAGAGGGCGAGGGTGACCCCGGGGCGCCCGTCACGAGCCAGCGCGAGGGCCGTCGTCAGGGCGAGGTGGCCGCCGGCGCTGTCGCCGGCCAGGGCCACGCGGCGCCCCTCGTCTTGGAGGGCACGGACGACGGCGAGGGCGTCGTCCTTCTGGGCCGGCCAGGGGTGCTCCGGCGCGAGCCGGTAGCGGGGGAGGAGGACAGAGCATCCCAGGTACGTGGCGAGCGCCGCCGCCGGCCGCCAGTGCGTCTCGGGCGCGCCGAACACATAGCCGCCGCCGTGAAACCAGACCACGACGGCGTCCTCGTCCGGCTCATCGCCGAGCGGCGGAACCCGCAACGCGTCCACGCCACCGATCGACCCCCAGGACCCGACGGGCGGGGGGCTGCCGGCGGACGCGCCCCGCAGGAGGCGGGCGAAGGCCTCGCGCATCGCCCCGGGCGTGTCCCCGAGGTCGGTGGCCTCGATCCGCTCCGCCACGTCCTGGAACGTGACCGTGCCAGAGAACGGGCCGTCGGCGAGGGCGCGGAGGGCGTCCACCGCCTGGGTCAGGTGTCGATGGAGAGGACCGAACCACCGTCGACGCGCCAGTTGGAGCCGACGACGAACGAGGCCCGCTCCGAGCACAGGAATGCGATCACGGCCGCGACCTCCTCGGGCTTCCCGCGTCGCTTCAGCACGAGGTGGGGGCGCTCCTCTTCGAGGAAGGTCTCGACGGCCTCGTCGAAGCTCATGTCCTTCTCCTCGGCCCGCTTCTCCATCATCCCGTCGGTCATGTCGGTGGCGATGAAGGCGGGGGCGACGGCGTTGACGAGGACGCCGTCGGGGGCGTAGACCTGCGCCATCCCCTTCACGAAGGTGAGGAGCGCCGCCTTGGCCCCGTTGTAGACCACCTCGTCGGAGTAGGGCTGCGTCACGTTCTCCGAGGTCACGAACACGGCGCGGCCCCAGCCGCGGTCGAGCATCGGCGGGATGAAGGCCTTCGAGACGCGGACGGCCGACATGAAGTCGATCTGCCAGGCGTGCTCCCAGTCCTCCTCGGTGATGTCGCGGAGGGGGTCGCCCTTGGCGCCGGTGACGCCGGCGGTGTGGACGAGGATGTCGATGTCCCAGTCGGTGGCGTCCTGGATCGCGTCGGCGCCGGCCGGGCCCGAGAGGTCGGCGGCGACGGCGCGGAGGCGCTCGCTCTCGCCGCCGAGGTCCCGGAGCGTGGCGTCGAGGTCGTCCGCGTCGAGGTCGGTGAGGAGGATGCGGGCACCCTCGTCGAGGAGGGCGCGGGCCGTGGCCTGGCCCAGGCCGCCGGTCGCACCGGTGATGACCGCTGCGCGGCCGTCGATTCCGAGGTCCATGAGGAGAAGGGGCTAAGGGAGGAAGGGATTGCTGGAGAGGGGGCCGGTGGAGCGCGACGGGGCCGCCCGCGGTTCCCCAGGGCGCATGCGCAGGCAGCCGAATCCGTGAAAGCCTGAGGGCCGTCTGAGCGGGTACCTTCGCGGCACGCCCGTCCCAACCCTCCTCGATCATGGCACCCCGCTGGACGCTCCTCCTCGTCCTCCTCGCCCCGGCCGCCTCGGCGCAGCACGACCACGCTGTCGGTGACGAGGCGGAGACGTTCCTCGTCGAGGGGCTGCGCGTGGACACGGCCGACCCGCCGCCGGGGAGCGCCGTCGGACGCGCGGGCGCGCGCCTGCCAGACGGGGGCTACCTCCACGTCGTCTACGGCAAGCCGTACCGACGGGGGCGCCACATCTTCGGGGGCCTCGTCGGCTTCGACCAGGTGTGGGCGACGGGGGCTCACCGGGCCACCGAGCTCGTCGTGACGGTCCCGGCGACGGTCGGCGGCGCGCCCGTGGCGCCGGGCGTCTACAGCCTCTTCACCACGCCGCGGCCGGACCGCTGGACGCTCCACCTCAACACCGCCCTCGGCATGCACCTCGCCGACGAGTACGACCCGGCCCTCGACGTGGTGACGGTCGACCTCACACCCGAGACGCTGGCCGAGCCCGTCGACGCGTTCACCATCGACTTCGTCCCGGCTGACCGGGGGGCCGACCTCCGCATCCGCTGGGATCGCACGGCCGTCGCCGTCCCGATCCGGCCGCGCTGAGGGGCCCCCGTCGACCGGTCTAGGTCGCGAAGAGCTGCCGCAGATCCTCGAAGGCCTTGAACTCGAGCGCGTTGCCCGAGGGGTCGAGGAAGAACATCGTCGCCTGCTCGCCCGGCTCGCCTTCGAACCGGATGTAGGGCTCGATGACGAAGGGGACCTCCGCTTCGATCAGCCGGTCCCGGAGCGCTTTCCAGTCGTCCATGCGGAGCACGACGCCGAAGTGCGGGATCGGCACGTCGTGGCCGTCCACGACGTTGTGGTGCGTGGGCGGCTCCTCGGTGGCCGGCGGTTGGTGGTGGGCGACGATCTGGTGGCCGTACAGGTCGAAGTCGATCCACGTGTCGGTGCTGCGGCCCTCGGGGCAGCCGAGCACGTCCCCGTAGAAGCGTCGCGCCGCGTCGAGGTCATGGACGGGGAAGGCGATGTGGAAGGGGCGGAGGTCTGGCATGGCGGAGGTGATGGACGTGCGCGCGGAGGAAACGGCGGCGCTCAGGGCAGCGTGAGCCGGAGGCCGGCGCCGACGTGGCGCCCCTCGATGGGACCGTAGACGTAGGCCGTGTCGAACGTCTCGCCGAAGCCGGGCGTCCCGTCGTAGAACCCGACGAGCGGGCTCGACTGCTTGTATCCGAAGACGTTCTCGACGGCGACGTAGACCTGGGCCAGCCGCCCCCCGAGCGCGACGTCACGGGTGAGCTGGACGTTGTGGACGGTGTACGTCGGCGACTCGGCGCGGAGGGGGGCGCCCGTCGCGGCCTCGTAGGCGGCGCGCGTGGCGTCGTCGTACGGCGGCAGCGCCATCGGCCCGACGAGGCGGGCGGTGTAGTCGAGGGCGAAGCCCGCGGGCGCCTCCCACGTGACGGTGGCGGTGCCCTGGTAGTCGGGTGCGAACTCGAGCGGGCGCGTCTCGCCGCCCTCCTCCACGACCACGTCGAGGAGCGTGCCGCCGAGGGTGTACCGGAGGCTCCGGGCGACCGTGCCCTGGAGCTGGAGCGCGACGCCGCGCGTCGTGGCCGAGCCGTCGAGGTTGGCGTAGCGGATCTCGCCGGGCACCGCGTAGTCCGGCTCGATCTTGTTCGAGAACCGGGTCCAGAAGGCGTCGAGGTCGACGGTCACGGGGGCCTGGCGCCCGAGGATCTGCTGGAGGCTGGCCGTCACGCTCACGCTCCGCTCCGGCGCGAGGTCTTCGAGGACGAGCGTGGCGCGCCCGCCGGTGTAGGCGGCGTGGTCCTCGGTGAACAGGTTGACGACGCGGAAGCCGGTGCCCACGTTGAGCCGGGCCGTCGTGGTCTCGGCCGGCTGCCACTTGAGGGCGGCGCGGGGCGAGGGGATGAGCCCGTAGCCGGGCTGGACGTCGGCGCGGAGGCCGCCGAGGAGGCGGACCCGCGGGCTCACGGCCCAGTCGTCCTGGACGAAGAGTCCGGGGACGACGCGCGTATCGGGGCGGTTCTCGAGGAGCACGCCCGCGTCGTCGTAGAGGCCCGTCGCGGCGGAGCCGTCGTCGTAGCGCGTCGCGCGGAGGGCGGCGCCGACCAGGAGGTGGTGGCCGTCGAGCGCGGTGCCCCCGGTGGCCGGGGTCCAGACGAGCTGGGCGAACCCGTCGTCCTGACGGGCGACGTACTCGGCGTCGCCGTAGAACGAGTCCTGGTCGTGGACGCTGCCCGCGGCCTGGAGGCGGAGGTCGGGGCGGAGGGTGAGCGTGCCCAGCAGCTCGGCACGGCGCGTGACGATGCTCTCGCCGTAGACCGTCGAGGAGCCCCGGAGCCCGTCGGGGTCGGCGAGGAACGACTCGACGCCGGCGGCGCGGTCCTCGACGTAGACCTTGCCGACGAGGCTCGCCCGCTCGAACCCGCGGGCGTCGGCGCGCGTGGCCTTGCCGAAGAGGGCGAGGCGCGTCTCGAAGGGGCGGTCCGAGAAGGCGTCGCCGTTGCGGTCGTGGTAGTCCGAGACGTGGAAGAGCGTGGCCGAGAGGAGCGCGCTCGTCCGGCCGCGCAGCGGCACGGCGGCCACCTCGGCCGACCTCTCGGCGTGCGTCGTCGAGAACACGTTCGCCGAGAGGCGCGGGGCCGTGGCCGGGTCCTTCGTCAGGATGTTGACGACGCCGCCGAGGGCCTCGGAGCCGTAGAGCGTCGACATCGGCCCCTTGACCACCTCGACCTGGCGGATGAGGATGGGCGAGATCCCGTTGAGGCCGTAGACCGTCGCGAGGCTCGACATCACCGGCATCCCGTCCACGAGCACGGCCGTGTTCGGCCCCTCGATCCCGTTGATCCGGATGTTGTTGGTGTAGCAGACGCCGCAGTCGATCTGCTGGGTTAGCCCGTTGACGCGCTCGACGGCATCCATCACGTTCGACGACGGCGTCGTCTCGAGGAAGCGCGACGGCAGCACGTCCACCTTCACCGGCGAGTCGCGGACGGCCATCTGCTGCAGCGTGCCCGTGACCACGACCGCCCCCGCCTCGTACGTCGCGACGGCTAGGTCGAGGTCGAGGCGGACGACCTCGCCGGGCCGGGCCCGGACCTCGCGCTCGGCCGGCTCGTAGCCGACGGCCGAGACGGCGATGGGGTAGGCGCCGGGCTCGGGGAGCGTGAGGCGGAACCGCCCCTCAGCGTCGGCGGCTGTGCCCAGCGTGGTCCCGGAGATTCGGACCGAGGCCAGCGGCACGGGCGCCCCGCCCGACGTGACGGTGCCCTCGACCGTCTGGGCGTTGGCCCCGGCAGCGAGCAAGCAGGCGGCGACGAGGAAGGGGCGGCTCATGGGGCGTCGGAGGATGCGTCGGCGAGGGCGGCCGCGAGGAGGGGGAGGAGGCCGCTGGGGGGGAGGAAGCCGGTGTGGCGGCCGAGGACGGCGCCATCGGGGGCGAGGAGGACGAGCGTGGGCGTGGCGTCGGCGCCCAGCCGTGCGGCCCACTCCGCTTCCGAGAGCCGGTACGGCCCCACCACCTGCACCCGGTCGCGGTCATCGACCGTGAGACGGGCGAGGGCGAATCGGTTGAGGGCGGCGGACACGGTGGGGTCCGTGAACGTCTCGCGTTCGAGCCGTCGGCACGGCCCGCACCACGCCGCTTGTACGTAGACCAGCGCCGGCCGCGCATCGGCTTGGGCGAGGGCGAGGGCCTCGGGGAGCGTGCGCCACGCCTGCGCCGGCTGCGCCGCGGCGGCGCCGACGAGGGCGAGCACGAGGACAATGGAACAGCGAATCATGACTTTCGTCTAACCTAAACCTGGCGTTCGGGTTTCGTCAAGCCTAAATTCAGGTCAGCCCTCACTCCACCCCCGCATGAGCCCTCACACCCCGGCCATCGAGGACTACCTCAAAACGATCTACGAGATCGGGCGCGGCGAGGCCGTCGGCACCTCGGCCCTCGCCGAGGCGCTCGGCCTCACGCCGGCCTCGGTGACGGGGATGGTGAAGAAGCTGGCCGAGATGAACCTCGCGGACCACGAGCCCTACCGGGGCGTCGCGCTCACGGCGGCCGGGCGGCGCATCGCCGTCGAGGTCATCCGGCACCACCGCCTCGTCGAGACCTACCTCCACGAGGCGCTGGGCGTGCCGTGGGACGAGGTCCACGCCGAGGCCGAGAAGTGGGAGCACGTGCTCTCGGAAGCGCTCGAAGCCCGCATGGACGAGGTGCTCGGCCACCCCACCAACGACCCCCACGGCGCCCCCATCCCGACGCCGAACCTGGAGCTGGAGGAGCCGGACTGGCCCCCGCTGGCTCGGCTCGAAGCGGGCGAGCGCGCCGTCGTCGCCGAGGTGAGCGACCACGACGCGGCGCTCCTCCGCTACGTCGGCGGCCTCGGCCTCTACCCCGGGACCCCCTTCGAGGTGACCGAGGGCCCGCCCTACGAGAACGGCCCCGTCACCGTCCGCCTTCTCGGCGGCGAGCACGACGGCGCCGAGTACGCCGTCGGCGAGCGCGCCGCGGCCCACATCTTCGTCAAGGACGTCGAACGATGAGCATGACTCTGCTGCGTACCGCGTGTATCGCTCTGGCCCTCGGCCTCGCCGGCTGCGCGAACGGGCCGGCCGACCGGGGCGACCTCTCGGAGCGGACCGTCCGCGCCGTCGCCACGACGAGCATGGTGGCCGACCTCGTCCGCGAGATCGGCGGCGAGCGCGTGGTCGTCGAGGGGCTGATGGGGCCGAACGTGGACCCCCACCTCTACCGCCCGACCGAGGGGGACGTGACGCGCATGACGGGCGCCGACGTCATCTTCTTCAACGGCCTCCACCTGGAGGGCAAGATGGCCGAGGTGCTGGAGCAGGTGGAGGGGCAGGGCATCGCCGCCGAGGCCGTGGCCGAGGCCGTGCCGGAGGCCCGCCTGCTCGCGCCGCCCGAGTTCGAGGGCAACTACGACCCGCACGTCTGGATGGACGTGCAGCGCTGGAAGGCCGCCGCCGGGGCCGTCGCCGACCGCCTCGCCGCGCTCGACACCACGCACGCGGAGGGCTACCGCCAGCGCCTCGCCGCCTACACCGCCCGGCTCGACGCGCTCGACCGCTGGGTGCGCGGCCGCGTGGCCGAGGTGCCGGAGGGCCAGCGCGTCCTCGTCACCGCCCACGACGCCTTCAACTACTTCGGCGACGCCTACGGCTTCGACGTCCGCGGCCTCCAGGGCATCTCGACGGCCACGGAGGCCGGCACGGCCGACGTCCAGGAGCTGGCGCGGTTCGTCGCCGAGCGGCGCATCCCGGCGATGTTCGTCGAGTCGAGCATCTCGCCCCGCTCGATCGAGGCGGTGCAGGAGGCCGTGCGGGCGCGCGGCTTCAACGTCCGCATCGGCGGCAGCCTCTACTCCGACGCCCTCGGCGGCCCCGGCACGGGTGCCGAGACCTACGAGGGGATGATCCGCCACAACGTCAACACCATCGTGGACGCGCTCGTGCCGCAGGCAGCCACCGAGCCTGGCGCCGACGGCCTCGCCGCGCGATGACCTCCACGACCTGTCATCCTGAGCGGAGGCCGAAGGCCGGAATCGAAGGATCTCTGCTGTGAGAGAGCTACGGAGCCGGTACAGATCCTTCGACGGCGCTCGCTGGCGCTCGCTCCGCTCAGGATGACAGAATGAAGAGGGGTCGCCCTCCATCCCTTCCACCCCTCCACCCCTCCCACCCTCACCACCCCATGCCCTACGCCGTCGACGTCGCCGACCTCACCGTGGCCTACCGGGACCAGCCGGTGCTGTGGGACGTGGACCTCCAGGTACCGGAGGGGATCCTCATGGCGATCGTCGGGCCGAACGGGGCGGGGAAGACCACCCTCATCAAGGCGGTCCTCGGGCTCGTGACCCCGTCGGCCGGCCGCGTCCTCGTCCACGGCGCCCCCTACGCGGCGCAGCGGAGGCGCGTCGCCTACGTCCCCCAGCGCGGCAGCGTCGACTGGGACTTCCCGACGAGCGTGCTCGACGTCGTGACGATGGGGACCTACGGCCGCCTCGGGTGGCTCCGCCGCCCCGGCGCCGCCGAGCGCGCGCGGGCGCGCGAGGCGCTGGCGCAGGTCGGGATGAGCGACTTCGCCGGCCGCCAGATCGCCCAGCTCTCCGGCGGCCAGCAGCAGCGCGTCTTCCTCGCCCGCGCCCTCGTCCAGGACGCCGACGTCTACTTCATGGACGAGCCGTTCCAGGGCGTCGACGCGACGACCGAGAAGGCCATCGTCACCCTCCTCCAGACGCTCCGCGCCGACGGCAAGACGGTCCTCGTCGTCCACCACGACCTCCCCACCGTCCCCGAGTACTTCGACTGGGTGCTGCTGCTGAACGTCCGCCGCATCGCCGCCGGGCCGGTGGCCGAGGTGTTCACGGACGAGCACCTCCGGCGGACCTACGGCGGCCGCGTGCCGTTCAGCGTGCGGGAGGGGACGAACGGTGCGCCCTCCCTCTCCGCGCAGGCCGGGCGT
>JAWWCA010000158.1:0-8683 GCA_033720695.1 Rubricoccaceae bacterium | reverse complement strand
TACTACATCACGATCCTGGGGTGGGCGCTGACGATGCTGTTCGGCGCCTTCGGCGGGCTGCTGACCGAGCCCGCAACGGCGCCCTTCGAGGGGATGATGGAGCCGACCGACGGACCGAACGCGACGGTCTACTTCTTCGGGATGATCGCCTCCTGGTGGCCGATGATCTCCGTCGCGACGATCTGGGCGCTGACGATCCTGTTCCTCTGGCGCGGCACGAAGACGATCGAGGCGATGGTGCGCGTGTTCGTCCCGCTGATGTGGCTGTTCATGATCGTGCTCATCGTGCGCGGCCTCACGCTGCCCGGCGGCGTCGACGGCGTGCTCTACCTCTTCACGCCCAACCTCGACGGCATCTCCGACGTCAACGTGTGGCAGGGCGCCTTCGCGCAGATGTTCTTCTCGCTCTCGCTCGGGCTGGGGACCATGACGGCCTACGCGAGCTACCTCCCCAAGGACGCCGACCAGGTCAACAACTCGCTCCTCGTCTCCTTCCTCAACTGCGGGTTCGAGTACATCGCCGGCGTGGCCATCTTCTCGATGCTGTTCGTGTTCGCGCTGAACCCGGCCGGCGGCACGCTCTCGCTCTCGTTCTTCGTGATCCCGCAGGGCATCGCGGCCTTCCCGTTCTGGGTGAAGGCGTTCGGGGTGTTCTTCTTCTTCCTCCTCGTCATCGCCGGGCTCACGAGCGCGGTCTCGCTCGTCGAGGGGATGGCGAGCGCGCTCATCGACAAGCTGGGGATCTCACGGGCGAAGGCGCTCGCGTTCGTCCTCGTCCCCGGCATCGCCGGCTCGCTCACGTTCGCGCTCCCGTTCATCGTGGACCCCGGGCTCACGGGCGACGGCACGCTCGGCTTCACGCTGTTCGACCTCCTCGACCACTGGGCCTTCCGCTACAGCCTCGTCATCGTGGGGCTCCTCGAGTGCCTCCTCATCGGGTGGGTCCTCGGGGCCGACCGCCTCCGCGCCGTCGTCAACGAGAACTCGAAGTTCCGCCTCGGGCCCTGGTTCGACTGGCTCATCAAGCTGGTCATCCCGGCCATCCTCACGACCGTCCTCGTCTTCACGCTCGCCGACGACCTCACCGGCGGGCTCTACGGCTCCACCTACGAGATCCGCGGGGCCGAGTGGCTGCCGGCCGTGATGCCGCTCATCTGGCTCGTCGGTACGCTCACCCTGGCGGCCCTCCTCACGAGCCGCCCCACGCACGCCCACGCCGACCACAACGTGCCCGCTGCCTAGCGACCCGAGGGCGCGGGACGGCCCGGTGCCGTCCTGTCCACGCCCTCCCCTCGCCCCCCTGCCCATGAACGCGCTCCTGCTCGCCCTCGCGCTGCTCCTCGCCCCGGCCGCTGCGGCCCAGTTCACCATCACGCCGCTCCCCTACGAAGAGGCCGAGGAGCCCCCGGACGCCCCCATCCAGGGCCGCCCCGTCCAGATCACGCTGGAGCGGCCCGTCGACCGCGTCGAGGTGGTGTGGCGGCCGAACAGCGCCGTCCCCGACACCGTGGCGCTCGACGCGACGGGGACCTCGTTCGTGTGGCGGCCCACGCGGGCGGGCGTGGCGCGGATCGCCCTCATCACGGCCGGGGAGCGGACCGAGCAGAACGTCTCGGTGCGCTACGACGCCTACCCGGCCGCCGGCATCTTCATCCTCATCATCGCCGCGACGATCCTCTTCGGCGGGGCCGGGTTCGCGATGGGCAAGCTCCTCGGCGAGGAGACGCCCCCGGTTGAGCGGCGGCCGGATACGTGAGGGCGGCGCTGCTGGGCGGCCTGCTCCTCCTGGCGACGGCGGCGCCCGCCGCGCAGACGGCGGCGCTCCCAGAGGGTTTGGGCTGGACGTGGTCCGAGCGGCCCCTCGCCTCTCCCGCCGGCGGCGCGGCCGTCGCCCGGCCGGACCGCTGGCTCGGCCCCGACAAGGCGCTCCACGCCGGGGCTTCGTTCGCCCTCACCCTCGCGATGCAAGGCGCCTTCACGGCGAACGGCGCGGCGGGCGAGGATGCCCTCCCCGTGGCCGCCGGGATGGCGCTCACCCTCGGCCTGATGAAGGAGTTGGCCGACGCCCGGCGGCCCCGGAGCCCCCTCTTCTCCTGGCGTGACCTCGCGGCCGACGCAGCGGGCGTGCTGGCCGCCGCGGCCCTCGTGACGGCGCTCTAGCGCTCGCCCCGGTTGAAAAGTCTGCGCGGCTGGCACCGAGAGGCCGCTGGCCGGTAACCTCTGGCTCACCCCACCGCCCTCCCGGACCCATGGACAAGGCGCGCGACCACTGCGGAATCGTCGGCATCTTCAACCACCCGGAGGCGGCGCGGCTGAGCTACTTCGGCCTCCACGCCCTCCAGCACCGGGGCCAGGAGTCGGCCGGCATCGTGACGGCGACGTTCGACGAGGCGAAGGGGCGCAAGACGATGCCCCACCACAAGGACTTCGGCCTCGTCCTCGACGTCTTCGACGACGGCTCGCTCTTCGAGACCACGCTCCTCGGCGACGCGGCCATCGGGCACACCCGCTACTCGACGAGCGGCAGCGCGACGAACCCCGCCAACATCCAGCCTTTCGTCGTCCACTACCAGGAGGGCAACCTCGCGCTCGCCCACAACGGCAACCTCTCGAACGCCCGGAGCCTCCGCGAGGAGCTCGTCGCGAAGGGGACGCTGTTCAACTCGTCGTCGGACTCCGAGCTCATCCTCCACCTCGTGGCGCAGAGCGAGGAGGAGGGCCCGATCCCCCGCATCATCGACGCGCTCCACCGCTGCCGCGGCGCCTTCTCCCTCGTCATCCTCACCGACGAGGCGCTCATCGCCGTGCGCGACCCCAACGGGTTCCGGCCCCTCGCCCTCGGCCGCATCGCGCGCGAGGACGGCACGGCCGCCTACGGCGTGGCGAGCGAGACGTGCGCCTTCGACCTCATCGGCGCCACCTACCTCCGCGACGTCGAGCCCGGCGAGATCCTCGTCATCGACCGGGCGGGCGTGCAGCGCGTCGAGCGCCTCGGCGGCGACCGGGCGGCCAGCGAGGGCTTCCACGGCGTCTGCATGCCGCGGCACCACGGCGTCAGCCAGTGCGTCTTCGAGTACGTCTACTTCGCCCGGCCCGACTCGATGATCTTCGGGGCGATGGTGGACAAGGTGCGCCGCCGGATGGGGAAGGCGATGGCCCACGACGCCCCCGTGCCCAAGGTCAAGAAGGGCGAGAAGCGGCCCGTCGTGATGTCCGTGCCCGACTCCTCCAACACGGCCGCCATCGGCTACGTCTCGGAGTCGAACAAGATCGGGCGGAAGTGCAAGCTCGACATCGGCCTCATCCGCAACCACTACGTCGGCCGCACCTTCATCAGCCCGGGCCAGAGCTCGCGCGAGATGAAGGTGAAGACGAAGTTCAACACCGTCCGCGGCGTGCTGAAGGACCGCATCGTGGTAATGGTGGACGACTCGATCGTGCGGGGGACGACGGCCCGCCAGCTCGTCCAGATGGTGCGCGACGCGGGCGCCAAGGAGGTCCACTTCCGCGTGGCGAGCCCCCCCGTCCTCTCGCCGTGTTTCTACGGGATGGACTTCCCCAGCCACGACGAGCTCGCCGCCAACAAGTTCGGCTCGCTCGACGAGCTCGCCGCCTGGCTCGGCGTCGACTCCCTCGCCTACCTCTCGGCCGACGGCATGATGCGCGCGGTCGAGGAGGCCCACGACGAGGCCGACCGCTACTGCAACGCCTGCTTCACGGCCCGCTACCCCGTCCCCGTCGAGCTCGGCGTGGTCAAGGAGGAGAACGACTGGTAGAGAGGGGCCGGACGGCGTTCAGCGCCCGAGGAGCCGCTTCGCACCGGGCGCCTCACGACCGCTGCTGATCCTCCGGCACCGCCGATTCCGCGTCCAGCGAGTCCTCCTCGGGCATCAGCACCGGCAGGAGGTCCGAGGTGGTCTCCAGGATGAGCGCGGCGCCCTCGCGGCGGAGCTCGTCCTCGGTCCCGAACCCGCAGAGGACGCCGACGGCCTGGGCGCCCGCGGCCTGCGCCGTCTGCATGTCCACGGTCGTGTCGCCGATCATGAGGACCCGCTCCGGCGCCACGCCCATGGCCGCGGCGGCGTGGACGAGCGGGTCGGGGTACGGCTTCATCCGATCGGTCGTCTGGGCCGTGACGACGACGGTGAAGAGGTCGAGCACCTCGTAGTGGTCGAGGAAGGCCTCGACGCGGGCCTCCCCGCCGGTCGAGATCGTGCTCATGGGGTAGCGCCCGTCGAGCGCCGCCAGCATCTCCTGCACGCCGGCCATCATGTCGTGCGGGACCTGGTCGGCGGCCTTGGGGTTGCGGCGGGGGCGGAGACGGTCGAGGTGGCCGCGGAGCTGGGTCAGCTCGTCGTCGATGCCGAGGCGGTCGGAGAGGCCGTAGACGGTGTTGACCGGGGTCTCGGCGTCCATCACGACTCGGCGGGCGAGGCGGCTGGCCTCGCGCCCGCTCAGGAACGGGAGCTTCGCGATGAGCTCGGCGATCTGCTGGACGAGGTGGTTGTCGGTGTCGGCGAGCGTGCCGTCGACGTCGAAGCAGAGCGCCTCGACGCGGTCGAGATCCAGAGCCATGGGAGACGGGCGTGGGCGAGAGGGGCACCAGACGAATGCCCGACCCGCCGTGGCGTTCCGGCCCCCTCGGCGGCGCGTTAGTACCCGACGGCGACGTCGTCCTCGCGGCGGGGGTCGGCGCCGCCGTGGAGGGTGAGCGTGCCGTCGTCGGCGTAGCGGGCGACGATGGCGTCGGCGGCCCCGAACGTGGCGACGCGCTCGACGGCCCACCCCCGCGCGCGGAGCGCGTCGAGCGTGGCGTCGGGGAGGCCGGCCTCGACCTCTAATTCCTCGGGGAGCCACTGGTGGTGGAAGCGCGGCGCGGCCACCGCCTCCTGCACCGGCATCCCGAAGTCGAGCACGTTCGTGACCACCTGGAACACCGTCGTGATGATGCGGGCGCCGCCGGGCGAGCCGACGACCATGAACAGCCGCCCTTCGGGGTCCTCCAGGATCGTCGGCGTCATGGACGAGACGGGGCGGGCGCCGGGGCGGACGGCGTTGGCCTCGCCCTGGACGAGGCCCCACAGGTTGGGCTGGCCCGGCGCGGAGGTGAAGTCGTCCATCTCATCGTTGAGGAGGAAGCCGGCCCCGTCCACGGCGACCTTGGCGCCGAAGTAGTCGTTGATGGTGGTCGTGACGGCGACGGCGTTGCCGTCCTCGTCCACGATCGAGTAGTGGGTGGTCTCGGTGCCCTCCGGGGCGAGGGCGGGCGGCGTCCCGTGCCCGACGGCGAGGCTCGACGAGACGGTGTCGGGGCGGAACGAGGCCATCCGCTCCCGGACGTAGGCCGGGTCCATGAGCGCCGCGGCCGGGACGTCCACGAAGGCGGGGTCGCCGAGCCAGTGGCTGCGGTCGGCGTAGGCGCGGCGCATGCTCTCGCCGAAGAGGTGGAGGTGCGCCGGGCTGTGCCACCCCAACGTGCGGAGGGCGACCGGCTCGACGGCCTCCAGCATCTGCACGAGCGCGATGCCGCCCGAGGACGGCGGCCCCATCGCGAGGACGCGGTGGCCCCGGTACTCGCCGTAGACCGGCTCGCGCAGGACGGGCTCGTAGCGGGCGAGGTCCTCGTGCGTGATGAGCCCGCCGCTCCGCTCCATCTCGGCCACGATGAGGTCGGCCGTCTCGCCCTCGTAGAAGCCGGCGCGGCCCCGGTCGCGGATGCGCGTGAGGACGGCGGCGAGGTCGGCCTGCACCCAGAGCGCGCCGGCCTCGTAGTCGGCGCCGTCGGGCGTGGTGAAGTAGCGGGCGGCGGCGGGGTGGTCGAGGAAGTCGTCGCGGTAGCGGTTGAGGAGGCGGGCCTGGCGCTCGGTGAAGCGGTGGCCCTCGCCGGCCAGCCGGATGGCGGGGTCGAGGAGGTGGCCGAGCGGGAGCCGCCCCCACCGCGCGTGGGCGTCGAGGAGGCCGGCGACGGTGCCGGGGACGCCCACGGCGAGGGCGCCGCGGCGGCTGAGGTCGGGCCGCACCTGGCCCGTGAGGGGGTCCACGTACATGTCGCGCGTGGCGGCGAGGGGCGCCACCTCGCGGAAGTCGAGGCTCGCCGCCTGCCCGTCGGCGAAGCGGGCGAGGAGGAACCCGCCGCCGCCCACGTTGCCCGCGTTGGGCAGCGTCACGGCGAGGGCGAAGCCGACGGCCACGGCGGCGTCCACGGCGTTGCCGCCGTCGCGGAGGATGTCGAGGCCGGCGCGGGCGGCCTCGGGGTGGCCTGCCACCACCATGGCCCGGCCCGCCTGCACGCCGCGGGGGTCGGGGGCCTCGGGCGGGGCGGGAGCCTGAGCGCGGCACGCGGAGGCCGGGAGGACGAGGAGGAGGGCGAGGAGAGCGGAGACGCGGCGGAGCATCGCGAGGAGGACGGTCGCAGGCGGGAGCGGGAAGCTAGGGGCGGCAGCGGGCGCCTGCCGGAGATTCCCCTGGCGGCCCGGCGAGGCTCCGGCGGCGGCCCCCGGACCCGTTTGGTTGCATCATTGCAATAGCGGCCTTTACATTCCAGGGCTGCTCGGGCCCTTCCGGACCCGCAGCCGCCTCCTCCAGGGGGGTCCCCTCGTGCACCCGTACACCCCCACCCCGACGCCCTATGAACCGCCTCATCAGCGCCATGACGGCCGCGGCCGTCCTGGTCGGCCTCGGCATCCTCATGGTGTTCCAGCTCTGAGCTGCGAGCACCCCTCGACCCTGCGCGGCCCGTCGGACTCCGGCGGGCCGCGCGCGTTTTCCGCGGGGCCCGTGACGCGAGACGGTGCTGGCTCCTAGCTTCGCCCCGTCCCCCGTCCTCCCGCCCCCCGCTCGCATGGCCCCGCTCGACTGGTTCCTCGTCGGCCTCTACCTCGTCGTCAGCTTCGGCATCGCGGTGTACTACGCGCGGCGGGGGTCGCGCAGCACGGCCGAGTTCTTCGCCTCGGGGCGGGCGATGCCGTGGTGGCTCGCCGGCACGAGCATGGTGGCGACCACGTTCGCCGCCGACACCCCCCTCGCCGTGACCGAGCTCGTGGCGCAGTCGGGGATCTCGGGGAACTGGCTGTGGTGGAGCGCCGCCCTCGGCGGCGTGCTCACGGTGATCTTCTTCGCGCGGCTGTGGCGACGGAGCGGCGTGCTGACCGACGTGGAGCTGGTCGAGCTGCGGTACGCGGGGCGGGCGGCGGCGGCCCTGCGCGGCGTCAAGGCCGTCTACTTCGGGCTGTTCATGAACGCGGCCATCATCGGCTGGGTGGCCCTCGCGATGGAGACGGTCCTCGACGTGCTCTTCCCCGGGATGCGGCTGTTCGGGCAGGCGTCGTTCTCGCTCCTCGGCCTGGAGGTGGGCGCCCCCCTCGCCACCGTCGGCCTCCTCCTCCTCCTCACCGCCGCCTACGCCCTCCTCTCCGGGCTCTGGGGCATCACCGTCACCGACGCCTTCCAGTTCGTCATGGCGATGACGGGGGCGGTGGCACTCGCGTGGTTCGCCCTCGACCTCCCCGAGATCGGCGGGCTCGGCGGGCTCGTGGCGCGGCTCCCCCCCGAGACCTTCCGCTTCTTCCCGACCGTGGGGCGCGAGGCGGCCGAGGTCGCGGGCGTGCTGGCCCTCAGCGGGCCGGCCATCGTCGCCTTCCTCGGCGTGCAGTGGTGGGCGAGCTGGTACCCCGGCGCCGAGCCCGGCGGCGGCGGCTACGTGGCCCAGCGCATGCTCAGCACCCGGTCCGAGCGCGACTCCGTCCTCGCCACGCTCTGGTTCACCGTGGCCCACTACGCCGTGCGGCCGTGGCCGTGGATCATCGTGGCGCTGTGCGCGCTCGTGCTCTACCCCGGCCTCGACGACGCCCGCGAGGGCTACGTCCTCGTCATGCGCGAGACGCTGCCGCCGGGCCTCCTCGGCCTCCTCTTCGCCGCCTTCCTGGCCGCATTCATGAGCACGATCTCGACCCAGCTCAACTGGGGCACGAGCTACCTCGTGCACGACCTCTACCGCCGGTTCGTCCGCCGCGGCGCGTCCGAGCGCCACTACGTGGCCGCCTCCCGCCTCGTCACGTTCGGCCTCGCCGTCGTCGGCTTCCTCGTCGCCACGCAGCTCGACAGCATCTCGGGGACGTGGGGGCTCATCCTCAGCGCCTCGGCCGGCCTCGGCCTCGTCCTCATCCTCCGCTGGTACTGGTGGCGCGTCAACGCCTGGAGCGAGCTGACGGCCACGCTCGTGCCCCTCCTCCTCGTCGCCCTCCAGCTCGTCGGGACCGCCCTCGGCACGACCGGCCCCGACGGCACGGCCGAGCCGCTCTTCGCCGTCCCCTTCCTCCTCGACGCGTTCCCCTACAACCTCTTCGGCGTGACGGCCCTCACGACGGCGGCGTGGCTCCTCGCGACGTTCCTGACGCCGCCCACGGCGGCCCCGACGGTCGACGCCTTCTACCGGCGCGTGCGCCCGCCCGGCCCCGGGTGGCGCCGCGTGGCCCGGAGCCACCCGGACGTCCGGCCCGACGACCACCTCGGCCGCCTCGCCGTGCGCTGGCTCCTCGGCTGCCTGCTCGTCTACGCGTTCCTGTTCGGGACGGGCTGGCTGCTGTTCGGCCGCGCCGCGCTCGGCCTCGCCGCCCTCCTCGCCGCGGTCCACCTCCTCGCTGGGCTCCTGCGCGATCTGCGGAAGGAATCGCCGCACG
The DNA here is from genome assembly GCA_033720695.1 of Rubricoccaceae bacterium. GTDB lineage: Bacteria > Bacteroidota > Rhodothermia > Rhodothermales > Rubricoccaceae > DATGQT01. The sequence continues at coordinate 5 of JAWWCA010000158.1, read as the reverse complement.
AGTCG
>JAWWCA010000157.1:0-8701 GCA_033720695.1 Rubricoccaceae bacterium | reverse complement strand
GTGATGGTGGCAGCGGCGGCGGTGACGGCGGCAGCGGCGGCGGTGACGGCGGCTGCGGCGGCGGTGATGGCGGCGGCGACGGCGGCGGCGAGCCGCTCGACTGCGGCTGCCGCGAAGGGAAGGTCGGCGTGATGCACTACCCGCGCAACGGCAACAACCACATCATCTGCATCGCTCCCCCGGCCGTGCGCGCGCACACGATCTCCCCGCACCACTGGGCGCGGAATGGTGAGAGCGACTACGTGGTGTGCGGTCTCTAACGCTGAGCGTTTCCTGATCCGGCGCGGCCGGCCTCCTGCGAGGCCGGCCGCGCCGTTCGTTGGCCCGGCTCGGGAGGGGCCGCAGGGACCGTTCAAGGCCGGAGGGAACAGCGCGGCGGGATGTCATCGCCGCGTTACCGATTGTACCCGCGGTGGGTACATGGTGCCCCCCCTGAACGGGGTGGACGATACCGCAGGCGCCGAACAGCACGCCGGGCGGAGTGGCCCGGCCTTTGATCAACGGCCGGCACCCTCCCCCCCGACCCCCGCGCATCCCCGACGCTTTCGTGTACCCCGCGACTCCTCCCCAGACGCCCGATGCCGAGGCGCCCCAGTCCGCGCACCCCGCGCAGGCCCGGCCGCAGACGGTCCCCGTGGCCTCGCTCATGACGACCCCTCCCGCGGCACAGACGGCTCCGCCACCCGCCGCGCCGCAGGGGCCGACGGCTCCGGCGTCCCGACCGCCCGAGGAGGCGCCGCCCCTCGATCCGCTCGCGCAGCTCGCCGCGCTGAAGGAGATGGCCGAGGCCCTGGACGCCCACGAGCGCCGAGCCGAAGCCCTGCACGCCACCGGCGAGCCGCGCCAGGCTCCGATGAGCCAGCCTCCGATCCCACAGGGGCCGCCGACCCTCCCGGCCTGGGTGGGCGACATCGCCCGCCGCGCCCCCCGGCTGCTCCAGGGCGAGGACCGCCTGAAGTTCTACATCGAGCAGATCGAGCAGGTCGCGGTCGAGAAGCGGGAGGCGCTCCGCGACTTCGTCGAGGGGTTCGTGGCCCAGCTCCACGAGATGAAGGCGTCCGACATGGACTTCGGCGGGCCGGCCTGCGTCGGCCGCGTGTGGTACCGCGTGGACGGGGACAAGAAGCCCTACCACGAAATCGGCGCCGGCAGCACTGACGAGATCGACATCGTCATCCTCAACCTCCTCAGCCCGCGCCAGCGCGAGGACCTCTTCACCGTTCAGAGCGCCGATTTCTCCTACTACCTCCCTACGCCGGGAGGCGGGCAGCGGCGTTTCCGTTGCACCTGCTACTTCGACGCGCAGCACCTCGGGCTGTGCATGCGCGCCATCAACGAGACCGTCCGGCCCCTCGACAGCCTCGGGTTCCATCCCTTGATCCAGCGGGGGATGATGTTCCGGCACGTCCGCGACGGGCTCACCCTCTTCACCGGCGTCACCGGCTCCGGCAAGAGCACCTCGCTCGACGCCATCATCGACGCCAACAACCACGACTTCGACGGGCACATCGTCATCGTCGCGAAGCCCATCGAGTACATGCACCTCCCGGACCGGTGCATCATCCGGCACCGCGAGGTCGGCCCGGACGTGCCGAGCTTCAAGGACGGCGTGACGCAGGCGCTCCGCCAGGACCCCGACATCATCATGATCGGGGAGATGCGTGACCCCGAGACGATCTCGGCCGCCATCGAGGCCTCCGACACCGGGCACAAGGTCTTCAGCACGCTCCACACCTCGAGCGCGGTCGAGAGCCTCGACCGCATCGTGGCCGAGTACCCCCACGAGGAGCAGGACCGCATCCGCATCCGCCTCGGCGACGTGCTCCGCTGCGTCGTGAGCCAGAAGCTCGCCCCGCGCCCCGGCGGCGGCCGCGTGCTCGTGAAGGAGGTGCTGTGGGTGACGGCGAACGTGAAGGCTGCCATCCTCAACGGCAACACCGGCGAGATCTACCAGATGATGTGGGAGGGAGGGAAGCAGGGGATGATCACGCTGGAGCAGGACCTCGTGCGTCTCGTCCGTGAGCGGAAGATCACGCCAGAGGTCGGGCTGCAATACGCCAACAACAAGCGACGCTTCCGCCAACTCCTCGGCTAAGGACCCCCCCCGCGCCGACCCCGCTACCGCCAGGCAACTGAACCCATGAGCGAGAACACCCCGCACTCCCCCGCCCCGGACGCGCCCTCCCCGGCCAACGCTGCTGCGGCCCCCTCCACGTCCGCACCAGTCGCCCGCCGCGTGGGCGGCGTGCCCAGCGCGTGGCGCCGGTCGCGACGCGGCCGGGGGAAGACGAGCGAGCCGGTCCTCGGCATCCACGTCACCGCGACCACGCTGCAGGCCGTGCTCCTGCGCCCGACCAGCGACGGGTTCGAGACCATCCGCCAGTTCACCCGCCAGCGCTCGCTCGGTGGCGCCAGCGTGAGCTCGGGCTTCGAGGAGGTCCCCGGCTCGACGTCCTCCGACGACGGCGTCACGATCGAGTTCAGCGAGGGGGGCGGCGGGTCCGACCTCTTCCTCGACTCCGAGTTCGCCAGCCTCGGCCTCGCCGAGGACGTCGCGCTCGAAGCGGCCCAGCCGCCGCGGCGCGCCGCGGCGCCCATCGTTTTTGAGCTCAAAGACCTCCTCGAGGAGTGCCGCGCCGCCGGCTTCGAGCGCCCGGGCCTCTGCTTCGTCATCGGCCTCCCGGACATCGAGTACGTCGAGGTCACCGTCCCCGCCGACGAGAAGAAGGGGGAGGCCAAGAAGGGGAAGGAGGACGCGCCCCCGGCTCGGACGCTGCAGCCGGTCCGCCGGGAGCGGCTCCTCGCCCTCCTCCCGAAGGGCGACGTCCTCTACGACAAGGAGCGCGTGGCCTTCCTCCCGATGACGCCGCGGGAGAACCTCCGGCGCTACCTCGCGCTCGTGCCCCGCCCGGAGGAGCCCGTCGAGGAGTCCCTCACGCTGCTCCGCGAGCAGCAGGGCATGCGGCGGATCCCGTTCAAGGGGATGACCGCCGAGGTCCCGATGCTGGTCGGCATGGCCCGGTTCGCGTTCCCGACCGAGCCCCACGAGAACACAGCGATCGTGCGGGTCGGGACGGAGGACACCCTCGTCATCCTCCTCCAGGGCGACCAGCTCCACCACTGCGACCACATGCGGTCCGTTACGACGTTCGACGGGCCCGAGACCATCTGCAGCCGCGTGCTCCTCCAGCAGGACGTCCAGGGCGTCGGCACGGTGCACAACGTGATTGTGATCTCGGAGGAGCGGGAGGAGGAGCTCGTCCAGGGGTTCGGGGCCTTCTACCCCGAGGCCCGCGTCGAGACCCTGCGGGCGGGCATGGAGAAGGCCGGCCTCTCCGGGCCCTACGGCCCGCTCCCCACCCAGGCGATGGCGCCGGCCGGCGCCGCGCTGCCGTCCCTCCTGCGGAAGGACTCCCCCTTCGAGGACGTCGATCTCCTCCCGAAGCAGCTCCGCCGACGGGCCGCCTCGTTCGAGCTCTCGTTCTCGTGGCACACCGCCGTCGTGGGCGTGATCATCTTCCTGAGCGTGCTGTTCTACGTCGGCCTCTTCTTCAAGCAGCAGAGCGACATCGCGACGGTCGAGCGGCGCCTGGCGGCGATGCCCGCCGAGGTGACGATGACCGGCGGGGAGCTGCAGATGCGGATCGACAGCCTCCGCTCGGCCCAGCAGCGGATCGTCGCGTCGCTGTCGGTGCTCGACTCCCTGCTGTACGGGACCGACCGGTGGAGCCAGACGCTCGCGCGCACGAGCACGGCGGCCTCCGGCACCGGGAGCGTGTGGGTCGAGGACTGGACCCCGCAGGGCCGCGAGGTGGTGGCCCACGGGTTCTCCACCAGCCGCGACGCCGTCGTCAGCCTCGCCGGGCGGCTCGACGCCTCCATCGAGGAGATGATTTTCAACGAGATCCGGGAGTACCCCGTCTACGAGTACCGGCTCCGGTACGCGCTGCCGTACGACCTCCCGGCGTCCGTCCGCTACCTCCGTGAGCAGGCCGGCGAGGCCCTCCCCGTGCCGCCGCCGCCGCCCGAACCCCTCGCCGGAAGCGTCCCCCTCGACCCGCCCCAGGCCCCCGTCGAGACCGGCGCGCCCACGGAATAACCCTCGCCGCATCCGCCCACGCGCGGCCCCACGCCCTCCAAGCTCGCCCCCGCCATGTCCAACGACGTCATCAACACCCTCATCCTGACGGCCGTGCTCGCGCTCGTGCTCGGCGCCGGGTTCTACGTCACGCAGAAGCGACAGCCGGCCAAGCTCGACGCCCTCATCGCGGAGGAGGAGGCCATCACGATGCGCGCGGCCGAGGTCGAGGACCTCATCGCCGAGGAAGCCCTCGTGAGCGAGGAGGCCGCCGAGGCCTTCCGCCGCTGGAACGCCCGCTACAAGGTGCTGCCGGAGCAGCTCTCCTCGCCCGCCGTCGTCGACTACCTCAACGCGCTCTCGCGCTCGGGCTTCCGGGCCTTCGACATCACGCTGGCCGGGGTCGAGCGGCACCCGAACTACTCCATCTACTCGTACACCATCACGGGGCTGGCCTATTTCGAGAGCCTCTACGGGTTCATCTGGAACGTCGAGAACGGCCGCGGGCTCTACCGCCTCCGCGACGTCACGATCCAGCGCCAGATCTCGGAGATCCCCAACCCCGAGACCGGTGTGAACCGGCACCTCGTCCTCGCGCAGTTCTCCCTCGCCATCGACGCCTACTTCGCGGGGAGCCAGGGGATGAGCGGGCCCGACAGCCTCATCGCCATCCCGGCGGGCGTGCTCCCGCCGCGGCAGCCCGCCCTCAACCCGTTCTACCCCCTCATCCTGGAGAACCTGCCCCCGAACACCGACGACCTCGTCGAGGTCGAGACCGACGCGCTCGTGAGCGTCATCGGGGACCAGGCCGTGTTCCAGCGCGAAGGGGAGCTCCGCACGCTCCGCACGGGCAGCGCCGTCTACCTCGGCCGCATCACGGCCATCGACCCGAACGTGGGGCGCGTCGTCGTGGACCTCAACAAGGGCGGCATCCGGGAGCGCGTCGAGCTCGACCTCCAGAGCGGCGAGCGCTACCGCCAGGCGCTCGGGCCGGTGCAGCTCGAGCCCATCGCGGGCCCCGTGATGGTGGAGGCGCCGCCCGCACCGGGCACGCCCGAGGCCCGTCGCGCCGGGCTCTACCGAGATGCCCCGATCCCCCCACGCCCCGCCGCCACCGACGGCGAGCGTCCCTAACCCCGGCGCCCACCCGCGCTGCCATCCACCCTCCGATCCTGCCCTCCAGCCCCTAGCCGCCATGACCCACCCGTCCCCCCGCCCCCTCGTTGGCCGCCGGCTCGCCGGTCTCGCCCTCGTGGCCGTGCTGACGGCCGGCCTCGCCTCCGAGGCCCTCGCCCAGCGCGTCACGCCCCCCGGCGGACGGCGCACCACCGCCTACGTCCCGTCCGACGAGCTCGTCTCGTTCCCGGCCGAGACCGCGTTCAACGACTTCGTCCGCCTCATCAACCCGACGTTCCTCCGCGTAACAGGGAAGGGCATCGTGGACCCGATGGACCGCGACGAGCAGATCGGCGTCGCGCTCAACGGGATCCACTTCATCGACGCGTTCGAGCTCGTCCTCGCGCGGGCCGGGCTGGACTTCCGCGAGAGCGAGTACTACTTCATCATCCAGGACGCCGCGGCGCAGGCCGTTGGCACCGACGCGCTCAACGCCGACCCGGGCGTGGCCGCGCAGGCTGCGGGGCTCGCCGTCGGCACCTCGCTGCCCGCGACGGCGGAGACCCGGGAGGTCCGCATCGACGCCATCATCTTCGAGGCGAACCTCAACCGCTTCCGCGAGGCCGGTACCAACTGGGCCGCGCTCTTCGGCGAGGCCGGCGGTGCCGGCGGCGGCCAAGGCGGCCAGGGCGGCGGCCAGGGCGGCGGCCAGGGCCAGGTCGAGATCCCACGGTTCTACCTCGAGGCCGAGTCGTTCTTCGACGCCCTCGACGGGTACCTCTCGGTCTCCTCGGACCGCATCGACCTCGCCTTCCTGCTCCGCCTCTTCCGGTGGTTCGAGACCGAGGGCTACGGCGAGACCATCGCCTCGCCCAGCGTGACGGTCCAGAGCACCGAGCAGGGCCGGATGCAGTCGGGCTCCGACATCCCCATCCAGATCCAGGACTTCCAGGGCAACACCATCACGCAGTTCATCTCGACGGGCGTCATCATCGACGTCACGCCGACGCTCATCGCCGACCCCGTCGAGGACGGGCCGGCTGTCGAGTTCGTCCACCTCGACGTGAAGGTGGAGAAGAGCACCGGGCGGCCCTCCGCCGCCGGCATCCAGATCGACAAGAACGACGTGAACACCCAGGTCCTCCTGCTCGACGGCGAGCAGACCGTGATCGGCGGGCTCTACTCGACCGAGGAGACCATCTTCCGGAAGGGGATCCCCATCCTCAAGGACATCCCGCTCCTGAAGTACCTCTTCTCGTACCGCTCGCGGAACGTGCTCCAGAAGGAGCTCGTCGTCGTGCTGCAGGCGCGCGTCGTGGACCCGATCACGGTCCGTGCCGCCCGGCCTCTCCAGGACAACCTCCTCGAGCAGGAGCGTGAGAACTTCCGCGATCGCCTCGACCGGTTCCGCCCCGGTGCCGGGACGGCCTACGACGAGGTCCAGACGAACATGGACCGCGAGATCGGGCGGAGCGAGTACGACCTGCCGCGGGACCAGCAGTAGGCCCCGCCCTACAGGATCGGATGGCGAGGGGGAGCCCGGAGGGGCTCCCCCTCGCCGCGTGTTTGCGGGGGCCTGTGGAGAGAGGCGTAGGTGGGGGACCCCCTACGCGTTAACTTCATAGGATGAGGATCGGCACTCCCGCCGACCCGCGTGAGGACCCTCCAACCCCGACCCACCATGGCTCTCGACATCCGCACCGCACCGCCCGGCTCCGGCGAGCTCGTCCTCGGCAAGGCCCTCCCCGAGCTCCTCGACGAGGCCGTCGCGAAGTACCCCAACCCGAAGGCGTTCAACCAGCCCCTGCCGAACGGGGGCTGGCTCACGATGTCGAACGCCGAGTTCCTCGAGGCCACCAACGAGATCGCCGCCGGCCTCCGCGCCCAGGGCGTCGAGGCCGGCAGCCACGCCGCGTTCTTCCTCAACAGCGACCTCTACTTCTCCCTCGCCGACTTCGGCTGCCTCATCGCGGGCGTCGTCAACGTCCCGCTCTACACCACGTTCACCCGGGAGAACCTGGTCTACATCGCGAACCACAGCGAGTCGGTGGCCCTGTTCGTCTCGAACACGGAGATGCTGGCCGACGCGGCCGCGTGGGTGGGGGAGACGGGGGTGAAGCTCGTCGTCCTCGCCGAGGGCGACCTCAAGGGCGCCAGCCTCCCCGAGGGCGTCCACGCCCTCACGCTCGACGGCCTCCGCCAGATCGGGCGCGACCAGATCGCGGCCAACGGCTCGCTGCCCGAGCAGATGCGCAGCGCCCTCCACGCCTCCGACCTCGCGACGATCATCTACACCTCGGGCACGACGGGCGTGCCCAAGGGCGTCATGCTCACGCACGAGAACATCTCGTCGAACGTGTACGCCTCGTTCACCGGCATCGGCATCCTCAAGCACCAGGAGGAGCAGGTCGTCACGTTCCTCCCCCTCACCCACATCTTCGCGCGGATGCTCGAGTTCGCGAGCGTGGCGTGGGGGCAGAGCATCTACTTCTCGAACCCGGACCAGATCGTGGACCACCTCGCCGAGGTGAAGCCGACGATGTTCGCGAGCGTGCCGCGGGTTCTGGAGAAGGTCTACGACAAGGTGCTCCTCGGCGTGCGCGCCTCGTCCGGCCTCAAGAAGGCCATCGGCGGATGGGCCCTCGACCTCGCCAGGAACTACGACCTCTCGAAGCCCGACGGCGGCGTCCCTGGCTGGAAGCACGCCCTCGCCGACAAGCTGGTCTACTCGAAGCTCCGCGAGCGGCTCGGGCTCACCCGCGTCAAGGCCGTCGCCGTCGGCGGCGCGGCGCTCCGGCCCGACCTCGCCAACGCGTTCGTCGCCTTCGGCATCCCCGTCTTCCAGGGCTACGGGCTGACCGAGACGAGCCCCGTGATCACGGTCAACCTCCCGGGCCGGAACCGCGCCGGCACCGTCGGCCCGCCCATCGCGGGCGTCGAGGTGGCGATCGCCGACGACGGCGAGATCCTCACCCGGGGGCCGCACGTGATGCAGGGGTACTACAAGAACCCCGAGGCCACGGCCGAGGTGATGAACGACGACGGCTGGTTCCACACCGGCGACATCGGCGACTTCACCGACGAGGGCTACCTCCGCATCACCGACCGCAAGAAGGCGCTCTTTAAGCTCTCCACGGGCAAGTACGTCATCCCGCAGCCCATCGAGAACGCGCTCATGGAGGACCCCCTCATCGAGCAGGCCGTCGTGGTGGGCAACAGCCGGAAGTTCACCTCGGCGCTGATCTTCCCCGGCATGGAGGCCCTCCGCGGCTGGGCCGAGGACCACGACGTCGACGCGGGCCTCTCCGACGAGGCGCTCCTCCAGCACCCTCGGGTCCAGGAGAAGTTCGAGGCGCTCGTGGCCGAGGCCTGCGAGGGCATGGACCACTGGACGCAGGTCAAGCGGTTCCACCTCGCCACCGAGGCGATGACGGTCGAGAGCGGGCTGCTCACGCCGAAGATGAGCGTGAAGCGGGCCGCCGTGAACCAGCACTTCGCCGAGCAGAT
>JAWWCA010000156.1:0-8722 GCA_033720695.1 Rubricoccaceae bacterium | reverse complement strand
GGGTAAGGCCGCCCTCCTCGCCACCGCCCTCGCCTTTACGCTCCTCGGCGTGCGCTACGCGCTCGGGACCCAGACCCAGCGCGACCAGACCCGCGCGGGCACCTACGGCGACCAGCGCGCCGTCCAGGCGCGGAGCGCCGCGCTCGCCGGCTTCGAGCGGGCGATGCACCACCTCGGCGAGGACTTCACCGACGCCGCGCTCTCGGGCACCCTCGACGGCATCGCCTATGAGGTGGACGTCGCCGCCGGCGCGGACCACACCGCGGAGATCACCTCCGAGGGCGTGGCCCCCGGCCCCAACGGGCTCACCCGCCGCTACGTCGTGACCGCGACCGTCGGCAACACCGAGTACATCCCGAGCGAGACGCCGCCGTTCATGCGCTACGGCCTCATGGCCGACGACGACCTCACGCTGAGCGGGAACGCCGAGATCCTCTCCATCGGCGTCACCGACGAGCAGCAGGCGTACCTCAACGCGAGCGTGCACACGAACGCCGACCTGCACGTGGGCAGCAACTCGACGCGGGTGTCCGGCTTCGGCACCTACGTGGACGATCTGTCGGGGCACACGTCGCACTCCTTCCAGCCGAACCACAACCCCGACGGGCTCGCCGCCCTCGCCCAGGCCGATCCCGTCCCGATCCCCCGGATCGACCCCGACGCCATGGCCGCGCTCCTCCCGGTCACCCACGACCTCCGCGCCGTCCTGCTCGGGGACTACGCCGCTGAGTTCGAGGACATCCGCCTCCAGGGCGGGACGCGGGAGGCCCCCGTCGTGTGGCGGCTCCGCGGCGATGCGCTCCTCGACGACGTCGTCATCGACGGGTACGCCATCCTCATCGTCGAGGGCGACGTCCACCTCGACGGGGTCGTGCGCGCGACGGGCGCGGGCTACGACGGCCCCCAGGAGAGCCCCCTCGCCATCTACACGACCGGCGAGGTCACGATGAGCGGCAACACTCGAGCCTACGCCCAGATCTACGCCGAGCAGGGGGTCCGCTACCAGGGGAACGTGGACATCTACGGCAACCTCGTGGTGGGGGGCACCTTCGAGACCAACGGCTCGGCCCGGATCCACTACATCCCCGCCTCGCCCGCGCTGACGCGCTACTGGGACGGCTCGCTCGGCAACGGGCTCACCCTCCTCGCCTACGCCGAGCGCTAGGCCCCGGGTGCGCCGGGCGGGCGCCCCTCGGCCTACTCGGTGCGCACGACACGCCACGTGGCGGCCTCCGCCCCCGCCCGCACGCGGACGACGTAGACGCCGGGCGCGAGCGCCGACCCGTCGAGCGGGAGCGCGTGGCGCCCGGCCGGGAGCTGACCCCAGTCGCGCGACCACGCCCGGCGCCCGAGCGCGTCGTAGAGCGCGATCCCCACGGCCTCCGATTCCGGGAGCGTGAGGGCGATGGCGGCGCTCTCGCGGAACGGGTTGGGGTGGACGCGCTCCACCCGGAGCGCATGCGGCGCCCCCGGCGGGGGCTCGGCCGCGACGGGGTCCGCGCCGTAGACGGCGCCCCCAACCTCGGCGTAGACGAGCCGACCGTCCACGTCGGTGTCGACGTCGTGGACCTCGTAGGACACGAGACCGACGTCGGCCCCGAACACGACCGAGACGGAGATGGGGGGGTCGGGGAGCGCGTCGTAGATCCTGAAGCAGAACGGTAGGGTGTAGGGCTGCCCTCCGATCGCGTAGGCGCAGTCCGGCTCGACCCACTCCGTCTCCGTGAGGGGCACCCACCACCCCTCGGCATCGAACGCCGCGTCCGGCACGGCGCAGTCGCCCTGGACAGACCGCCACTCGATGCCCCCGGTCTCGCCGGCGAACCGGGCCGCGCAGCGGGCCTCGTCCACGACCTCGTAGGTCGCCGGGTCGTAGCGCGTGAGGTCGAGGAGGGCGAATGGGACGCCCGCGATGAGGGTGTCGCGCAGGACGACGCGCCGCTCGACCCAGTCCAGGTCGCCGTACCGCGTGACGTCGTAGACCCACACGTCCCCGGGGGCCAGGGGGTAAAACCGGGCTGGGGCGGGGCTGTCGCCGGGCGTCGGCTCGACGCCGTAGACCGCGCCCCCGACCTCGGCGTAGACGAGCGCGCTCCGGGCGCGCCCGCCGCCCTGGCTGAGGTTCACGGCGAAGTGGGCGTAGAGCGGGCCGACGCCCGCCGCGAAGTGCTCCTCGCCGTTCCCGATCAGCGGGAGCACCTGCCGCTGGACCACGACGTCGTCGAACGTGTACGAGATGCCGCCGATCTCGACCGTCATGGGCTCGCCCGGCCCCGGCCCGATGTCGGGTGCCTCGCCATTGCCGACGGCTGGGGGCAGGCACTGGAAGCCGCCGCGCAGCCGGACGGCCTCCACCTGCTCTCCAATTCCGCTCCAGTGAGGCGTGACCCGGACGGCGCAGTAGGCGGTCGAGACCGGTTGGTTGACCTGCAGGAGGGTGGTCGTCGTGACGAGGGCGTAGGGCGCCCCGCCGATGAGCGTGTCGCCGGTGACCTCGAGGCGGTAATAGAGGTCGGGTTCGTTGGGCTCGCCGCCGAACCAGACCCACCGGTTCCCCTCCTCGAGCGGGAAGTAGCCCGCGCCGCTCTGTGCGAGGGCGGGCGCCACGACGAGCCCGAGGAGCGGAAACAAGAGGCAGATGCGCATCCTATCGGGCCAGATGTTGTCTTGAAGAAACGAGCGGCCCTCCGGTCACGCAAGCTGGAACCGAAACCGACACCCCCTCCTCGACCGGCACCACGCTACTAGATGCGCACGACGCGCTGTGTGGCGGCCTCCCCTCCTGCGGTCACCCGGACGACGTAGACGCCGGGCGCGAGCGCGGCCCCGTCGAGCGGGAGCGCGTGACGCCCGGCCGGGAGCTGACCCAAGTCGCGCGACCACGCCCGGCGCCCGAGCGCGTCGTAGGCCGCGGCCGTGACCGCCTCGGGCGCGGGGAGCTCGAACCCGAGCGCCGTCGACGTGCGGAAGGGGTTGGGGATGGCCGGTGCAAGCGCAAGCGTGGGGGCTGCTCCAGCCGGTGGCTCGCTCGCGACGGGGTTCACGCCGTAGATCTCTCCTCCGACCTCGGCATAGGCGAGCGCGCTGCTCCCGGAGGGGCCTCCCCCCGTGGACCGATAGGACCCCCACACCATCCCCACCCCGGCGGCGAACAGCCGGTTCCCCTCTCCGAACCCGGTCCAGAACCAGGGGTCTTCGATGACTTCGTCCAGCGCGTACGGCAACCCCCCGATCGTAACCGTCGCGGGCTCCCCCTCCTCGCCGGGGAGGTCCGCGCCTGACCCGCCGGCCGCCATCCCCGACGGCAGGCACTCCGCACTCCCCTCCAGCGGGACCTCCTCGATGTCGGCGCCCGCCGGGTCGTGGGGGACGAGGCGCAGGGCGCAGGTCCCCGTCGTCTCGGGGTCGTACTGTGTCACCCTCGCCAGCGCGTAGGGCGTACCGCTGAGGAGGGTGTCGCCGACGATCTCCAGCCGGTGGTACCGATCGGGCGCGTCGGAGTGCTGGCTGTACCAGATCCAGAGGGCGCCCTCTTCAAGCGGGAAGTACCGTTCGGGTCCGTCCTGAGCACGCAGAGCGACGGGTGCGGCGACGAGCGCGGCGAGCAGGAGACGAGCGACCATAGGACCCTGAAATGGGCGACGAGTCTCAGTATATGTGGTTTGATGTTCTGACGCAATCCTTCAGAGTGCGCATCGTTTTCCCGTCCTCACTCCCACCTTGCCGGAGCCGCCCCTCAGCCCGTAGGATCGCCCGCCTCGATCAGCCGTGCTGCGCTGGCCGGGGATCGCCGGGGTGCTCCAGCGCCTCCCGGTCCCACCGCCCGAGCGTGGCCGCGGCCACGTAGGTGTCCTCCAGGAACGAGAGGAGGACGTCTTCGGGGGCGTCGGCCTCGCGGACGGCGTCGTACGGGAGCACCCACTCCCCCAGCTCGCGGCTGTAGAAGGCACCCTCTGCGGCGACGGATGCCTCGGCGAACCCCTCCGGCTCGGGATAGGCGTAGCTGTAGAAGAGGGGGAACGGGTGGGGCCCGCCGCCGGGCCAGAATCCCGCGCTGCTCACCTCGTGCGAGTACGCCTCTCGCGCCACCCAGTCCGGGAGGTTGGGGACGCCGCCGGGGTGCGGCGGCGCCGTCCGCCCCGAGAAGCGCGTGACGGCGAGGTCGAAGCTGCCCCAGAAGAAGTGGACGGGGCTGCTCTTGCCGAGGTAGCGGGCGCGGAACGCCTCGAACACCCGGGCGGAATGGGCGAGCGCCCGCCAGAAGCGGCGCGCGGCGTCGGCGTCGTAGCTCGCGTGCGCGTGGTCCTCGGCGAACGGCGTGGCGTCCTCCAGCTCGTTCGGGCGGCCGTGGATCGTGACGCCGAAGCCCAGGCGGTCGAGCCGCCCGAGGAGCGCGGCGTGGAAGCCGGCCACCGACTGCGGGCGGAGGGGCAGCCGCTCGGCGTCGCCCTCGCTCGTCTCGATGAGGAGGTGGTGATCGAGGAGATCGAAGCGGAGCTCGAAGAGGCGCTCGCCGTGCGGGATGGGGGAGGTCGTGAGGCCCCGCGCGGTGACGTAGAGCGGGACGTGCCACGAGTGGTTGACCCACGGCGTCTGGGACAGGCGGATCTTCCCGACGATCTGGGTCCAGCGGTGCAGCGTGGCGTAGGTGTCCTGCCACGCCTCCAGCGGGAGGCTCGGCCACGGGTGCTCGGTGCGCGTCATGGGCTCGGGGGTTGGGACCGGAGGAGGCTTCGAACCACGCCCCGACGCCGCGGTTGCCCGCTGTCCACCCGCCCTGGACCCGGGCCCTCCCGCGGCGGGATCGCGTGGGCATCTGCTAGGGGGACGCGCTCAGCAGCAGCGGCGTCGTCGGGCGGCCCTCCCGTCACGGCGCTGCAACGCCTCCGCCCTGCGTCTCCTGCAGGTACCGCCGGGCTTCGATGAGCCGGGGGTCGGCATCCGAGACGCCGAGGGCCTCGTAGACCGCGACGGCCCGCGCCAGCGTCGGCTCCGCGGCGCGGCCCGCGTCGTGCTGTACGCGGCCGAGCACGGTGAGGACCTCGGCCTCACGGAGGTTCGGCACGTCGCCGTAGAGCGCGCGGCAGAGGGCGAGGGCGTCTTCGGCGAACACCAGCGCCTCCGCGTGCTGCCCGAGTCGGAGGTGGAGCGACGCCAGCTCTAGCGTCATCAGGCCGTAGCGGTCATGCTCCGGGCCGAGGGCGGCGGCAGTGCGCTGCCGGGCCGCCTCCACGATCGGTACGGCCTGCTCGGGATCGGCCCGCCCCACGAGCCGGCCGGCGATGAACAGGGCGTACGCGGCGAGCTCCTCCCACCCCTCCCCTTCGGCCTCCTCCTGGACGGCGCGGGCGAGCGCCAGGGCCTCACCATCCGAGAGCCCCCCTTTATCGGCGAAGAGGAGGCGGAGGCGGGCCGTCCGGTAGGCGTTGCGGCGGCCCTCCGCGTCGGCCGCCCGGTGGGTGGTGCGCAGCCCCTGCACGGCGTCGACGGCGATGGCGGCCTCCGAGGTGCGCAGCGCCGCCTCGTACAGCCGGCGCTGCCTGTCCGAGCCCGACTCGGCGAATGTCGCCAGCCAGAGGTAGGCCCAGGCCTGGTACCCGTCGGCCCGGCCGGCCCGCTCGGCGTGCTCGATCGTGGCGCGGTAGTACACCGCCGCCGAGTCGAGGCGGCCCTGGTTCCGGTAGAGGTCGCCGAGGCGGAAGGTCACGTCCTCGAGCCACAGCCCATCGGACCCGCCGAGGGTGCGGTACTCCGCGAGGGCGCGCTGGAGCAGCGGCTCCGCTTCCTGCAGCATGAGCGCGCGGACGTGGGTCCAGCCCAGGATGGCGTAGAGCTCGGCCCGCACGCGGGGCTGGTCGGTGAAGGCGCCTTCGAGCCGGTCTTGGGCGGCGCGCAGCAGGCCCTGGATGGCCGCCGTCTGCCGCGGCTCGTCCGCCTGCGGGTCGCCCTCGACGAGGAGGGCGAGGAGGAAGGCGCTGACGGCCTCGGCCTCGGCGGCCTCCTGCTCGGCCCGGTCGCGCTCGGCGGCGGTGCGCGCCTGCTGCACCGAGACCGTCACGGCGTAGCCGAGGAGGAGGACGAGGAAGGCCGCCGCCGCCGCCACGCCCCAGCGGTTTCGCCGCACGAAGGTCTGGACGCGGTACCCGAGGGAGTCGGGCCGGGCCGAGACGGGGCGCCCGCCGAGGAAGCGCTCGACGTCGGCGACGAGCTCGGCGGCCGAGGCGTAGCGCCGCGCCGGCTCCTTCCGCAGCGCCTTCAGCACGATCCGGTCGAGGTCGCCGTGGAGCGCCTTCCGCAGCCGCTCGGGGCTCGCCCGCCGCGCCTCGGCCACCGCCGCCGGGTCCGCGTCTCCGTCGGGGGGCGGCACGGCCACGAGCGTGCTCGGCCGCTCGGGCTGCGTCTCGCACACGAGGCGCTCGACCTCGGCCGGCGTCCGGCCCTCCAGCGCGAACGGCCGGTGCCCCGCGAGGAGCTCGAAGAGGACGACGCCGAGCTGGTAGACGTCCGTGGCCGTCGAGATGGGCTCGCCGCGCACCTGCTCGGGGGCCGCATACTCCGGCGTCATCAGCCGGAGGCCCGTCCGCGTGACCGGCAGGTCGGGCCGGACGGGCTCGCCGAGGAGCTTGGCGATCCCGAAGTCGAGCAGCTTCACCTGCGGCTCGCCCTCGGCGTCCTCGGAGACGAGGATGTTCGACGGCTTGAGGTCGCGGTGGACGACGAGGTTCTGGTGCGCGTACGCCACGGCGCGCCCGACGGTGGTGAACAGCCGGAGGCGGTCCCGCACCGACAGCCGCTCCTCGTCGCAGTAGCGGGTGAGGGGGCGGCCGGCCACGTGCTCCATCGCGTAGTAGGGCCGCCCGTTCTCGGTGACGCCGCCGTCGAGGAGGCGGGCGATGTGGGGGTGGTCGAGCGAGGCGAGGATCTGGCGCTCGGCGAGGAAGCGGCCGCGGAAGGCCTCGGTGTGGATGTCGCGGCGGAGCAGCTTCACCGCGACCCGCTGCTCGAACTGGCCGTCGGCGCGCTCGGCGAGGTAGACCGCGCCCATCCCGCCGTGCCCGAGGACCTCGACGAGCCGGTACGGCCCCACGCGCCGGCCGAGGTCGTCCTCGTCCGGCTCGGCGTCGGCCACGACGTCGGCCACCAGGGCCGCCGCGGCCACGCCGACGGGCGCCTCCAGGAACGGCCCATCGCGCTCGGAGGCGCCCAGCATCGCGAGCACCTCGTCGCGCAGCGCTGCGTCCTCGCACGCCGCCGCGAGCCAGTCGGCCCGGCCCTCCCGGGGCCGTTCGAGGGCGGCCTCGAAGAGCGCCTCGACGTGGTGCCACTGCTCGGGGGTCATCGGAAGGGCGGGGCTGGGGGGCGTCTGGAGACGCGCAGAACGCCGCCGCGGGCGGCCACGCCGGCGATTCCTGGATGCCGCATGTCCGGTCGCCGACTCGTTTTGCGCGAGAGAGAGAAAAGGGTACGACACCCGCCCCGTTCAGCCAACCCGCTGCCCCATGCGTCTGCGTCTGCTCCTCGCCCTCCTCCCGGCCCTCCTCCTCGCCGCCCCCGCGCTCGCCCAGAAAACCTGGGACGGCGGCGCGGGCACCACCCAGTGGACCGACGGCGCCAACTGGAGCCCGGACGGCGTCCCGACCTCCACCGACGACGTCCTCCTCGACGGGGGCGCGGTTGTGGACCTCAACGCCAACGCCACCATCAACAGCCTGGTGATCCGGGACACCGGGACGACCCTGACGACCAGTGCCGGCACCCTCCTGACGACGCCGGGCGTCCGGCTCGAGACGAGCGAGCCCGTGTACGTCAGCGACGGCACGCTTGCGACGGGCTCCATGACGCTGGCGTCCGGCACCCTGGGCGGCGCTGGCGAGGTCTCGGCCGACACCCTCTCGTTCACGCGGGGCACGATCGAGGGCAGCGGGACGGTCAGCGTGGCGGGGGGCGCGCTCCTCAGCGGGACCTCGTTCGCGCGCAACCTCATCGGCCGGACGCTCCGCCTTGAAGGCACCACGGTCGTCTCCGGCGGCAACCCCCTCCGCATGGGCGACGCCGCCCGGATCGAGGTCCCCTCCGGCGCCGTGTTCGACCTCCAGAGCGACGGCGACATCATCCGGACGGGCACGATCACGACGCTCCCCGTGATTGCGGTCGAGGCCGGGGGCGCCTTCACGAAGTCCGCGGCTACCGGCGAGAGCCTGATCCGGGCCGCGCTCGCCAACGACGGGCTCGTGACCGTCGAGGCGGGGACGCTCCGGTTCGGCGACGGCTTCGGCGAGAGCGGGGGCCTCTCGACGGGCGTCTTCACGGTGGCAGCCGGTGCGACGCTCGACTTCGACGACGGCGTCTTCGACCTCACGACGGCCGACTTCTCCGGGGCCGGCACCGTGGACTTCGGCCGCGTCGGCGCCGTCACGCTCACGGGCGCCTATGACCTCGCCTCCGGCGCGACGCGGCTCACGGGCGGGGCCGGCGACGGCGTCACGTTCGACGCGAGCATGACGCTCCAGAGCCTCGGCCAAACCCTCGAGGTCGCGGGCCAGGCGACCGCCACGCTCGACCTCGCGCCCCTCACGATGCCAACGACGGTCGACCTCTCGGGCGGGCAGGCCGCCCTCCTCCTGGCCGAGGCGCTCGACGTCGAGACGCTGCTCCTGCGCATCGGCTCGTGCCGCCTGGGCGGCTCCGGCGACGTGACGACCGACTCGCTCTCGTTCACGGG
>JAWWCA010000155.1:0-8754 GCA_033720695.1 Rubricoccaceae bacterium | reverse complement strand
GCGGCGTCGGCGTCGGCGGGGGGAGTGGGGCTGAGCGTGCCCGTCCCGAACCCGACGGCGGGCCGTTCGGAGCTGGTGCTGACGGTGGACGTGGCGCAGCGCGTGCGGGTGTCGGCGTACGATGCGCTGGGACGGGAGGTGGCGGTGCTGCACGACGGCCCGCTGGCGGCGGGCGTGGCGCACCGGGTGGTGCTGGAGGGGGAGGGCTGGCCGCCCGGTCTCTACGCGGTGCGGTCGGTGGGCGCGGGTGCGTCGAGCGTCCGGACGGTCACGATCCGGCGCTGAATGGGGTCTTGGCGGCCGCCGGTCGGGGGGTTGCATCGTCGGTTCGGGAGCGCGACCTTGTGGGAGCGCCTCCATGGTGCCGAGGGCTGCTCGCCGCATCGGGCGGTCCTCATCGCAGGGGCGAGCGGGACCGCGGCCGTCCGCGGGGGGTGGGAACGCCCCCACGGGCGGCCGCGGCCATGTCGCGGCGGTCAGGCGTCGAGGGCGTCGAGGGTGTCGAGGACCTGCTGGCCGTGGTTGGCCGCATCGACCTTGGGGATGACGGCGAGGACGGTGCCGTCGGCGTCGACGACGTAGGCGGCGCGGGCGGGCCCGGTGTACTCCTTGCCGCGCATCTTCTTGGGGACGATGGCGTCGGCGGCCTTCGAGATGTGGTGGTCGGGGTCGGAGAGGAGGGCGAAGTCGATGCCGAGCTTCTGGGCGTAGCGGGCGTGCGAGGTGGGGGTGTTCTTGCTGACGCCGAGGATGTCGAAGCCGCGGTCGTGGATGGCGTCGGCGGCGTCGGCGAGGGCGGCCATCTGGCGGTCGCAGCTGCCGGTGTTGTTGGCCATGTAGACCGAGATGACGGTGGGGCGGTCGAGGAGGTCGCCGAGGGTGGTTTCGCGGGTGTCGTCGCCGTGGACGGCGGTGACGGGGGTGTCGGGATCGAGGGATTGTCCGGGGTCGATCATGGGAGAGGGGTCGGGTGGAGGTGTGAGAGGGTACCCGGCGGGCGGGGTTGGGTGACTAGGGGCGGTGGATTGGGGCGCGTGTCGTAGATTGGAGGCCGTCCCGTTGCGCCCCCCTCCGCCAGCGGTGAGCCGCTGGCCGTGCCATGGACGAGAGGCAGCCGGCCGTGCGCCTGCCGGACGATCTGGCGCCGCGTCTGATCGACGCGGCCCGGGAGCGGCTTCCCCTGGGGTACGGGTGCGTGTGCTTCGACGTGGCGACGGGCGAGACGCTGGGCGCGTTCCGCCCGGAGGACTACGCGATGGACGCGATCGAGGACTGGCCGCCGCTGTTCTGCGCGGCGGCGTCGGCGGCGTTCCACCACGACCGGTCGTCGGAGTGCCTGTCGGCGCTCTACGGCCCTGCGTCGGGGTACCTGGTGGTGGGGTTCGCGGGCGGACGGCGGCCGTGGGAGGCGCTGGTGGTGGGCGTTCTGGGTCGCGAGGGCGCGGCTCGGGCGCGGGTCGCGGGCGCGGCGGAGGCCTAGCGTGCGGGGGGGTTGTCCGGGCGTTCGTGGAGGGGCTGGTAGACGCCGATCTCGCCGCCGCCGGGGAGAGGGACGGCGACGAGGCGCCCCCAGGGTTCGTTGTGGACCTCGGAGACGTCGACGCCGCGGTCCTGCATGGCGGCGGCGAAGGCGTCGATGTCGTCGCAGAGGAGGTAGACCTCGTGGAGGTCGTTGGCCTCGGCGGGGTGGACGGCGATCTCGGCGGGGGGCAGGCCGAGGATGAGCCATCCGGCGCCGACGTCGACGCCCGGGAGGTCGAAGGCGTCGCGGAGGAAGGCGCGGTCGGCGTCGGCGTCGCGGCTGTAGAGGACGACGTGGGCTCCGGAGATCATGGGGGGGTGGCGGGCGGGGTCGGTGGTCAGAGGTCGAGGGTGC
Source organism: Rubricoccaceae bacterium (assembly GCA_033720695.1). GTDB lineage: Bacteria > Bacteroidota > Rhodothermia > Rhodothermales > Rubricoccaceae > DATGQT01. The sequence goes on along the minus strand of JAWWCA010000155.1, from coordinate 6,878 downwards.
GGGCGAGGTAGTGGGCGAGGGCGCGCGCGTTGTTGTGGTGCTCGTCGCGGGCGGCGTAGAGGAGCGTGACGGGCCCTCGGACGAGGAGGGGGGCGAGCGGCTTCCAGGTGTGGGGCGCGTCGTCGAGCTCGGCGGCGTAGCGCTCGAGGAAGGCGTCCCAGCGGTCCGGGTCGTGGTCGAACCAGCGTCGGAGGTCGTCGGAGGGGGCGGCGTCGCGGAGCCAGAGGTCGAGGTCGGCGTCGTCGCGTCGGAGGCCGCGGGGCCAGAGGCGGTCGACGAGGACGCGGGCGCCGTCGTCGGGGTGGGGCGGCGCGTAGATGCGCTTGACGTGGAGGACCATTGGCGGGGTGGGTCTCCACGAAGGTACGTGCCGGGGCCGACACCGGAGGGGGGCCGGCGGGCGCCGCAGCCCGCGCCCGCCGTGGCCATCGGCGGCGGGCGCGGGAGGGCTCGGTGGACTGCGCGTGGCGCCAGGTCCGGCCCGAGCCGGGGGTCGCGGGTCGTCTGGACGGCGCGCGCCCGTCGCGCGGGCGCGACGGGCGCGGTGGGGCCAGCCCGAGAACGCGGTGGCGGGACACGTCCGGGTCGTGGGCGGCGTATCGGCGGTTGCGGTGGGCGGGTTAAGCCGCGGCCGGGTCTGTCGCTCGGGGGAGACGTCGGAGGGGTCTATCGGTCGCGGAGGCCTTTGCCAGCGAGGATTCGGGGGAGGCAGGCCTCGGCGCGTCGGGCCCGCGTGGCGGCGCGTTTGGCGCCCCCGACGTGGAGGGCATAGGCGCGCTGGCGCCCCGGCGTGAGGGCGAGGAAGGCGGCGCGGAGGCGGGGGTCGCGGTCGAGGCGCTCCTGGAGCTCGCGGGGGAAGGCGGCGGCCGGGGGGTCGAGGGGGACGGCGGCGCCGGCCCGCTGGAGCTCGACGGCCTGGCGGATGAAGTCGCGGAGGGCGGGTTCGAGGGTGGCGACCTCGGCGGCGCGGGAGACGCGGACGCGTCGGGCGGCGCGGCTGTTGGGCCCCGGCGGTTCGAGCAGGCCCGGGACGTCGTGGAGGAGGGCGCCTTTGAAGAACATGAGGGCGCAGGCGTCCTTGAAGTCCTGGAGGATGGCGACGTTGGCGCCGTCGGCGACGTAGCAGAGCTGTCGCCACTTGACCGTTTCGGAGAGTCCGCAGTCGAGGAGGATGGTGCGGAGCGCGGCGAGGACGTCCGGTCGGCGGGATTGGGCGAGGATGGTCTCGGCAGGGGAGGTCATGGCGGGTGGGGCCGCCTAGGTCGGGCCGTGGTCGACGGAGAGGACGGAGACGAGGTCGTCGGGGAGGCGGTCGCGGCCGAGGAAGAGGAGGGCGGCGCGCTCGGAGGCGAAGGCGGTGATGTGGGCGTGGTGGGCGGCGCCGGCGACGACGAGGGCGGCGTCGCGTGCGCGTGGGCCGACGAGGGCCCAGCGGCCGGTGGGGGGTGGGTCGGGCGCGGGGAGGGCGTCGCGTGCGCCGTCGAGGTGGGGTTGGACGCGGCCGGTTCGGACGAGGACGTCGGCGTCGGGGCGCCAGTCGGGGAGGGCGTAGAGGGCGCCGAAGGCGAGCGCGAGGTAGGCGGGTCGGAGGCGGCCCTCGAGGTCGACGACCGCGAGGGCGTCGTCGGGAGCGTAGTGGACGTGGATGGGCACGGGACGGGTCGCGGGAGGCTCATGGTAGCGGCTGGCGCGGGTGGGGCGCAAGGCGGGTCTCGCGGGAATGAGCGTGACGCGGGGCGGCGGGAGCGGTAGCGTGGGAGGACCGGACCGACGCGACGCCCATGCTGCCCCTTCACGACGCCCCCCGGCCCGACGACGGGCTCCTTCCGGCCGCGCTGGCCGTGCCGCCCTCGGGCGGCGACACCGCGACGAACCCTCCGCCGCGGGGGCCGGCGGCCGAGGCGCGGGCGACGGTGGCCGTTCGCGCGGACGACGGCCCGGCGGTGACCGCGACGCGGTCGGCAGCGTCGCGCCCGCCGCTGCGGCGGCTGCGCGGGGTGGACGTGCGGTACATCTCGCTGGCGGGGGCGGGCAAGAACGGCCGCCGGATCCTGGCGAAGGGCGAGGCCCTGGGCGACCGGGTGGTGGTCGAGAAGGCGATCCCGATTCGGAAGGCCGACGGCGCGAAGCGGATGGTGTATGGGGTGGTGTACGCGCCGGAGTCGGTGGACGCGGACGGCCACGTGATGGACGCGGTCGAGATCGAGAAGGCGCTGCACGGGTTCATGCGCGCGGGGCGTGTGGGCCAGGTGGACACCAACCACGACGAGCAGACGGGCGTGGGGTACGTGGCCGAGTGCTGGTTGACGAAGGCGGTGGGCGAGGGGTCGTCTCGGGCGGTGTGCGACGCGCTGTTCCCGGACGAGCCGGAGGGGACGTGGTGCGTCGGGATCAAGGTGACGGACGACGGGGCGTGGTCGTCGGTCGAGGCGGGCGAGCTGACCGGGTTGAGCCTGGCGGGTGTGGGTCAGGAGGAGGCCGTGGAGGCGCCGGCGCCGCGGGCGTCGGTGGCGGCGGGGACGTCGTCGGCCGACGCGAGTGCGGAGCCGCTGGCGCGCGCGTTCGTGCGGAAGGCGCGGGCGCTGCTGGGGCTGGGGTCGTCGTCGGAGGGCGCGGCCGAGGCGGCCGCCGCGGTGGCGGCCGAGGCGGAGGCGTCGCCGGCGCAGTCGGTCGCGAAGGGGTTTCGGGAGCAGCTGCTGCGGACGCAGCTGTGGCAGCTGACGGAGGCGCTGACGTCGGCCGTGCGCGAGGTGCTCGACGACGACGGCGTGCCGGACAAGGCGGCGGCGGTGCGCGCGGTGGTGGCGGAGTTCGAGGCGTGGCTTTCGGGCCAGGTGCGCGGGGCGATGGCGAAGGGGGTCGGGGCCCCGGCCGCGTCGTCGTCTGGAGCGGCAGGAGTCCCCCCGTCCCCGGACGCGGCGCTCGCGTCCGAGGTGCGGGGGTTGGTGAAGGCGGTCGAGTCGCTGGTCGAGGAGAGAGAGGCGTTGGTGCGACGCCTCGAGGCCGTGGAGGGCCAGCGTCTCGGCCGCCGGAGCCAGCCGGACGACGTGGGCGTGGCGGCCGAGCCGCCGGCGTCGCCGAAGGGGCTTCGGATCGTCGGCTAGAGCAGGAACGGACCAACGGCGGGGGAGCCCGTCCAGCAGGGATGACGAACGAGCAGATCATCGAGCTCCTGAAGGCGACGATCGACACGTCGGGCGGGGGCATTTCGGAGCCGCAGGACGCCGAGGCGTTCATCGACCTGACGCGGGACCAGACCGCGGTGCTGCGCGAGGTTCGCGTCGAGACGGGGATCCGGACGGCGCTGAACCTCCACACGATCAACCTGTCGGAGCCCGTGATGGTGGCGGCGGCCGAGGGCGCGGAGCCGGCGGCGGCCGACGTGGTGAGCGCGAGCCGGAGCCCGACGACGCTGACGCCGGTGGAGGTGCTGTGCGCCTTCGACGTGAGCTTCGAGTTCCTGCGGCGAAACATCGCCGGCCAGCGGATCAACGAGCAGCTGAACCAGCTGTTCGCGAAGCGATTCGGGAAGGACATCGTGTACACGATGTTCATGGGCGACACGTCGCTGGCGGCGACGAGCCGGACGAACAAGGCGCTGCGGGTGCTCGACGGGCTGGTGAAGCAGGCGGAGGCCGACGCGAACGTGCACGACTACACGATCCCGGCGAGCCCGAGCTACGTGAGCCAGGTGTTTCCCGGGATGGTGGCGGCGTTGCCGAAGGACTACCGGGACAGCCGGGACGAGCTGCGGTTCTTCGTGAGCGCAGACGTGTACGACGCGTACGCGAGCGAGATCGGGTCGCGGGCGACGGCGCAGGGGGACCTGATTCTGCTGGGTCCGTGGACGACGAACCTGAGCTACAAGGGGATCCAGCTGATGCCGGTGTTCGGGCTGTCGAACGACCGGGTGGTGCTGACGCTGGACGAGAACGTGGCGATCGGGTTCGGGCAGGAGATGACGGTGGGGAAGGACATCGACAACCGGTCGCGGCTGCTGAAGGTGACGATCACGGCGGCGTGGGACGTGGGGTACGCCGAGAGCGACGCCCTCGTGCTCGGCGCGACCGCCTAACCCTGGAGGGACGACATGCGAGTGTACGAGCTGGCCCGCGAGCTGGGCGTGGAGAGCGCGGCGGTCCTGGCGGCGTTGCAGGCGTCGGGTCACGACGTGGTTCACGCGAGCGAGAAGGTGAGCGCGTCGGAGGCGGAGGCGGCGCGGGCCGCGCTGGGCGGGTCCCCTGCTTCGGATGCCACCGCTGCGGCTGCGCCTCCGCTCGGGGCCTCGGACTCGGTCCCCCTCGACGAGGCGGACCGGCGCACGGGTGCGGGGGACCCCGGCGGGGGTGACGAGGGCGAAGGGCCGCGGTACCGCCTCGTGGGGAAAGCGAGCGTGCGGGTTGGCGCGCTGGTGGTGGAGCGGTCGTCGGCGGACCCGACGGTCTCGGCCGCGGCGTGGCGTCGGTTGCCGGCGCGTGTGCGGCGGTCCTTCGAGCCGGCGTGACGGATGCTGATCGGGAGCGCGGACCTGGAGACGTACCTGGGCGTGAGCGCGGCGGAGGCCGCGCGGATCGTTCGGTTCACGCCGGTGGCGGAGCGGTGGCTGCGCCGGCTGAAGGGGGACCTGTGGTACGACGCGCTGGCGATGGTGACGCCGCCGAGTGCGGGCGGCGGCGAGGCCGCGGCCCCCGTGGTGCTGGTGGACACGCCGGCGGACGGCGAGGCGGTGGTGAGCCCCGTGTGCCTGAGCGGGAGCGTGGCCGACGACGCCGGCGTGACGGCGCTGGCGTACCGGGTGACGCTGGACGGGGTGGCGGGCCCGTGGCGGATGCTGCCGGCGCTGGGCGGCGCGAGCACGGCGGCGGCGGTCGGGTTCCGTCACCGGGTGCAGCTGCCGGTGACGGGCGCCTCGGGGTGCGCGCTGGCGGTTCGCGCGGGCGACGCCGCGGGCAACGAGACGGTGGAGAGCGTGTCGATCCGGGTGCTGGACCCGTCGGGGGCGGAGGCGTCGCGGCTGTACGCGGCGGATGCGCTGGTGCGGCCGTGGGACGCGGGGGCGGTGCCGTTTCAGGCGTCGGGAGCGACGTGGGCGGACCGGCTGAACGGGGAGCGGGCGGAGGCGCTGCTGAGCCTGTACCACGCGCTGCCCCACCTGAACCTCCAGCTCGACGCTGCGGGCGGGATCCTGACGACGGTGTGGACAGACACCGGATCGGAGAAGGTGCAGACGAGCTATGCGGGGTGGGACGCCCTGGAGACGTTTCGCGCGGAGGTCCTGCGCCAGGCCCACCTCCTGGTGGACGGCGACGTCCGGGTGACGTACGGCGGCGCGGAGAGCGGGCTGTTCGACGCGGTGGAGGGGTTCGCGGACGGCGCGGGCGCGCTGGGGTTCATCTAGGGATGCGGGCGGAGGGCCGAGACGATGCGCGACGAGGCACGATGGACGAGCGGCGCGGGGCGGGACCCGTGGAGCGCGTGGCTGCGGCGGAACGCGCTGCAGCTGCTGATGGCCGGGTTGCTGGGGGTCGGGACGTACGTCGCGACGGAGGTGCTCGACCAGGTGCACGCGCTGCAGGCGGACGTGCGGGTGCTGCTGACGGATCGGACGGCGCTGCAGGGCGAGCTGCGGGCGCTGCGGCGGGACGTGGACCGCAACGAGCGCCGGATCGTGGGGGGGTGCGAATGAGCGGCCTGGCGGGGCTCGGCCTGGAGGGCGGCGGCGCGGTGACGCTGCGGCTGTCGCGGCGCCTGGACGACGGCGTCCAGACGCTGGGGTGGCTGGAGGTGTGGGTCGGTGGCGCCGTGGTGTTCGGGTGCGCGACGCTGGAGCTGCCGTGGCGCGGGAACGCGCGGCGGGTGTCGTGCATCCCGCCGGGGCCGGGCGCCGGGGACGTGACCTACCGGGTGGCGTTGCGGACGAGCGCGCGGTTCGGGGCGCACCTCGACGTGATCGGCGAGGAGCCGGCGCGGTCGCTGGTGCTGATCCACGCGGGGAACTCGTTTCGGGACACGGCCGGGTGCATCCTCGTGGGGGACGCCGTGCGGGACGTGAACGGCGACGGGGTTCTGGACGTGGCGAACAGCCGGGCGACGCTGGCGCGGCTGCGGGCCTGGGTGCCGCCGGCGGGGTGCCCGCTGGTGATCTCGGGCGTCGGGGAGCGGCCGTCGTCGCGCCTGCGCGCGGAGGCCCGTGCGGTGGCGCGGCGCGACGTCGCGGCCGACGGGGTCGGCGGGCTGCGCGCTCGTCCGCCCGCGCGGCTGGGTCGCGGCGCGGCGCCTGTGCGCATGAGCAAGCCGGCCCGTGCGAGCATGACGATCCGCAACGCGGCGGTGTCGGCGGCCTCGTGGGCGGCGGTGGTGGTGGCGGCCGTGCTGGCGCGTCTCGGGTGGGACGTTCCGGCGGACGAGGTGTCGGCCGTGCTCGTGGGCCTCGTGGGACTGTGGACGTCGGTGCGCGCGATCGTGGGCCGGGTGCGGACGCGGACGCGGATCGAGGGGCTGCTGGTGCTGGCGGCCGTGCTCGCGTGCGGGTCGGCGGAGGCCCAGTCGGCGCGGGTGCCGGGCGGGGTGGTGCCGTGCTACGCGAACGTGTGGACGACCGACCACGGCGCCGGGACGCTGGCGGGCAAGCTGGCCGACGTCGAGGCGCTGGCGGGCCGCGCGGTGCGGCACGGCGCGGGCGGCGGGGCCTACACGGGCGGCGGTCTTCGCGGGGCGGCGCACGTGGCCGCCGCGCTGCGCGCGCGGGGGCTGACGGCGGTCCTCAACGTGAACGCGCCGTGGCGGATCGAGGAGACGCTGTCGGCGTCGGCGGTGGAGCGGGGCGGTGCGGCGTGGGGCGTGTTCCTGCGGGATCACGCCGACGTGTACGCCTCGGC